>JAICLL010000234.1 GCA_025927475.1 Pirellulales bacterium | reverse complement strand
TCGCGCCGCCGCGAAGGTGGGACTCGCTGCGCTCGGCCCACCCTACATCTCCACGTATCCATGTATCCATTTCCCCCGCATCGCCCTTCAACGCCTGCGCAACCCCTATAATCGGCCCGCGCGATAAGATAGAAATCAGCCTTGCGACGATCGGCCACGCAGCTTGGCGCAAGCTACACTTGATGCGTTCGACGCCCGCCGTGGGCGCCGGCCGCCATGCGTGGAAGACGCGCGCTTTCTGGATCGACCACCAGGATGACTGCCTCGTTCGACCCCATTTTGATTGTGGCTGTCTGCGCCACCGCAATTCCGTTCTTGTTGGGCGGCGTTGCGGCGGGCTGGTATACTCGCGGCATCCAAGAAACGCCCGAGGAAGAAAAACCCGAGAGCGTGTCGCCGTCTGCCGAGGCAGCGCCCGAACCGGCCGCGCCGCCTCCTTCGCCGAAGATGCAGAACATGTTGAGCCGGCTGCACGACCTGGCCGACGCCACCAGCCGCGAAGTCGAAGAACACACTTCGCGCGTCGACTCGATCAACCAGAAACTGAACAGCCTGTCGGCGCCGGGCAGCAAAGCCTCGGGTGCCTCGGTGCTCGAAGCCGCCACCCAACTGCTGCAAGCCAACGAGCGGCTGCACGCCGAGCTGGCTTCGACCCGCTCGCGGCTCGATGAACATGGCCGGCAGCTCGAAGCCCGGATGACCGAAGCCCGTACCGACGGATTGACCGGCGTGGCCAATCGCCGGGCGCTCGACGAAGAGCTGAATCGCCGCTTCGCCGCGTTTGTGAGCGGCGGCGACCATATCTCGCTGGTGTTGCTGGACGTCGACCACTTCAAGAAATTTAACGACACACACGGCCACCAGGCGGGCGACGAGGTGCTCCGCGGCGTGGGCCGCATCCTGCGCGAGACGGTCGGAGCGTCGGGGTTCGTGGCCCGCTTTGGCGGCGAAGAATTTGCCATCATTGCCCCGGGGGCCAAAGCCGCCGAAGCCACCGGCCTGGCCGAGCGCGTGCGGCAAGCCATCGCAGCCGGCCGGTTTCCCTTTGAAGGCGCCGATCTAAAAGTGACGGCCAGCCTGGGAGTGGCCGAGGCGGCCACGGCGGGCAAGCAGGCCGGCGATCTCGTGCAACGGGCCGACGAAGCTCTCTATTCGGCCAAAAAGGCCGGACGCAACCGCGCCCACCGCTTCAACGGCAAGAGCTGCGAGCCGGCCGTTCGCACACCGGCCGCCAAGCCGCAGCCCGCGCACGCTTAGACCGGGACCGAACGTGATCGGGAAGCGCCTAACACGAACCGTCTTGTGACCAATCGCCAGCCTGCTTGTCGCGGATTGTTCATTACCGGCACGGGCACCGGCGTGGGAAAGACGTACGTCACCACGCTGATTGCGCAATCATTGACCGCCGCCGGGCACCGCGTTGGCGTCTACAAGCCGGTGGCCAGCGGCTGTCGCAGGCAAGACGGCGGCCTGGTGTGCGACGATGCGGTGGCTTTGTGGGAGGCGGCGGGCCGGCCGGGCGATTTAGACCGGGTCTGCCCGCAACGGTTCGCCGCTCCGCTGGCGCCTCATTTAGCCGCAGCCGCCGAACAAAAAACGGTCGACGCGCAGTTGCTGCGCACCGGGCTGCAGTTCTGGACGGCCCAAAGCGAGATCGTGCTGGTCGAGGGGGCCGGCGGGCTGATGTCGCCCATGACCGACGACGAATATGTGGCCGATCTGGCGATCGATCTCGGTTTTCCACTGGTGGTGGTGACGCCCAATGTGCTGGGAACGATTCATCAAACGCTATCCACGCTGATTGCCGCGGCCACGTTCCGCGAGGGTTTGACCGTGGCCGGCATGGCGCTCAACCACCCCTCACCAGACCGTGATGCCAGCAGCGACACGAACCACGGCGAACTGATGCGGCGTTGCGTGCCGCCGGTGCTCGCCGAAGTCGCCTGGCAGGCGGAGCGCATCGCCCCCGAGGTCGACTGGTGGAACCTGGCGCGACCGTAATTACGCCGCGCGGCGCGTCGCCGTCCGCCGCCCGCCGGCGACGTGCTCAAGGTATTCGAGCAGGGCTTGTTCATATCGGGCGGAACGAAACGTAACCGCCTGCCGCCGCGCAAGCTGCGCCGAAATCTGCCGCGGATGCTGCTCGAACCAGAGCATCGCTTCGGCCAAGGCCTCGGGCGTTTGCCGGCCGAAAAACACGCCCGTGCCGACGCACTGTTCGTCGGCGGGCAATATCGTCTCGCTGGCGCCGCCCCGGTCGTAGGCGATCACCGGCGCCCCGCAGGCCTGCGCTTCGACCGGCACAATCCCAAAGTCTTCCTGGCCGGGAAACAGCAGCGCCCGGCAACGCCGCAGATGGTCGCGAATTTCTTCGTCCGATCGCCAGCCGAGCAATTGCGTCGTCGCACCGGCCTGCCGCGACAGCCGCCGCGCCTCGGGACCGGCGCCGATGACGACCAACCGCCGCCGCAGCCGCTGACAGGCTTCAACGGCCAACTGCACCTTCTTGTAAGGCGCCAACGCCGAAACCACCAAATAAAAATCCTCGCGTGGTGAATCGTCGGGCGTGTAGAAATCGACATCGACCGGCGGGTAAATGACGGCGCTTTCCCGGCCGTAGCAATCGGCGATTCGCCCCGCAATGGTTCGGCTGATGGCAATGTAGTGCGTCACGCGGTCGGCGGTGGCGCGGTCCCAGCGGCGAACCTGATCGAGCATCCGCCCGCGCACGGCGCCGACGGCCCGCTTTGGCGCCTGGGCAGCACGGCGAATGCTCGACGAACTCGATGGCTCGTCGGCAAAGTAATCGTCGCGCAACTGCCAGGCATAGCGCATCGGAGTGAAACAATAGCACACGTGCGGCACACCGGGCGGTAGGCGGATGCTTTTCGCGACGGCGTGACTAAAGCTCAGCACCACATCGACGTCAGGCTCGATGGGCAGCGACTCGATCGCCTTAGGCATGAGCGGCAGCCAATAGCGGTAGTGCCGTTCGATGCCCGGAATCCGCTGCAAAAAGCTGGTAGTAATTCGCATCCGTTCGATTTCCGGGGCGGTGCGGCCCCGAGCGTGCAACAGCGTATAGAGCCGAGCGTCGGGAAAAAGCCGGCAGAACGGCGCCAGGCATTTTTCGCCACCGCGCATGCCGGTGAGCCAATCGTGGACGAGCGCGATTTTCATGCGCACAGGTTAGGCGAGGCCACGCAGAACCGCCAAGGCCACTTTTTCGGCCCGAAACAGATGCTGCGTTACGTCTGCGGCGAGAGCCGCTTATACGTGCCGTCGAGCCAGCGGGCGATGTCGCTTTTGTACCAGCGCGAAAACCAACTCTCCTTCGGGCCGCCGGGCAGATTCGTCCAAGCTTCGTCGGCGCCCAAATCGGTCACCAGGTGATACGACGGGGCGAAGGTCGTTTCGCGTTTCGCCGCCCGAAGCAGGTGGCCCTGGAAGGGCGTGGCGTGACAGCCGCGCATCGGCATTTCGTTGGTTTGAATGCCCAACGCCCGACCCACGAACTGACCCTCATAAAAGCGGTTGGTGAACTTGAAGGCGTTGGTCACCGACCAGGGCTGGTCTGGCTCGCCAAGCAGCTTATCCGCAGCGGCGCGAATCAGTTGGCCCTTGTCGCGCCCCGCCCACCAGAGCGATTCTTCTTTCTTCAACAGCCGGTCGATGCAGGTGACGACCATCATCGAAAAACCCGTGCGCGAACAGAGATAAAGAATCCGCCGCCAGCCGATGCCGCCGTGCAAGCGCGGGTCTTGGCCAAAAATCTCCAAGAGCACGTTGCGATAAAACCGTGTGAAGAGCGTCGCCTCGAGGCTCTCCGGCTCATAGCCGCAGTTCCAGGCAGCCAGCCGCTCGCGCACCGGGCCATCGGGCAGATGGGGCAACAGCACCGCCAGCAGATCGCGGGCCTCGACACTGATCACGTCGTATTGCAGCGCCTGCATGTCGGCCACGGTGGCCGATGGCATCTCGGCCAGCCGCTCGTCGATTCGCCGACGGCGATAGTCGGGCACGACCTGCGTGACCAACTGCGGGCCGTCGGGACGATTGATGTTTTCGTTGGCGCTGGCCAGAAACCCCTCGGGCGGATCGTACACGCGCGGCAACTCGCTGGTCGGCACCCAGCCGCGCCAGTGGTTGGCCGAGTCCCAGGCCGGAATCGGCAGAATGCCGCTATAGCCCGTCGCTCGGATCGGAAAGCAGCCGTTGGCTTGCATGCCGATGTGCCCAGCGGCGTCGGCAAACACCCAGCAAAGCGTGGGTTGCGGGCATTCGCGCACCAGGTCCATGGCCTGCTGCGTGCCGCGGCAATCGATCAGGTCGAGCCAGGTGGCCACCGAGGCGCCGGCGCCGGCCGCCTCGCCGGTCCACGCCACCGAGAGGCAATATCCCGCGCCGATCTGATCTGGATCGCCTTCGAGCGTTCCTACCGGGTTGGAATACACGCGCAGCACGTCCGGTTCTTCGCCCTTGCGTCCGATCAATTCTTCGCGCACATCGAAATCGAGCCACTCTTCGCCGCGGCGATATTGCCAGCCGCGCTCGCCCCGGCGGCAGTCTTCGATAAAGTAGTCTGACGTATCGCCCTTCAGATAAGTGACGCCCCAGGCCAGATGTTTGGTGCGTGCCACCGCGAACAGCGGGCAGCCGGGCAGCGAGGCGCCCATGCAATAATCTTCGTCCCATTCCAGCACCGCCTCGTACCAGATGGAAGGCAGCCGGTTCACCTCCAGGTGTGGATCGGAGGCCAGCAGCGCATGACCGCTGGCACTGCGCCCCGGAGCGACCGCCCAAGCATTGCTGCCGGCCAGGCGCGGCAGATCGGCGATCAGTTCCAGCGCCTCGTCCGACAGGCGGCTGGTGATCTTGATCTGGCCGAGCAGGTCGAAATCGGCCTGATCGAGCAGCGGCTCAAACAGCTCGCGCAGTTTGTCGCGATCGACGCCGGCCTGAATCAGCTCGAGCAGCAGCCGTTCGTTTTGCTGCTGGCTGACGGCCAGCCCGCCAAAATTGAGCAGGTTGCCGATGAGCATGACGGCCTGCTGGTTCCAGGGGCGCGGATGAAAGCCCACGGCCCACATCGGCAGCGAGCGGCCCGACCGTTTCATGCCGTCGTTCACGCCCTCGCAATACGCGGTGAGATACCCGAAGGTCCGATCGTCGAGCCCGGCCACCTCGCGTTCCAGGCCGCGAGAGAGTCCGACACGGCGGAAAAAGCGATCGGTTTCAAGCAGTTCGGGCTTGTCGGCAATCAACTCGGCCGAGCGGCCCCGTGCCACGGCGCGGGAAAACAGCATTTGCGTGGGCCGGTCGAGGGCGTGCATGTACCCTAGCCCATAGAGCACGCTCGGCCAGTTGCCCGCCTTAATATGCGGCACGCCGTTGTCGTCACGCGCGGCGGAGAATTTGCGCCGCGGGTCCTTGATCCGCAGTGGCTTCATGCTGATGTGCGTGGCAGGCCGGTCCCCGCTGGAATTGTACCACACAGGGCGGCAGCGGGCTGCGAAGGTGGTAAAAAGCGCACGAATGTCTGAAATCGTGCGCCGGCGGTGCCCCGCCAAAGCCACCACTCACCGGCCGCCAAAAGAAGGCCCGCCGACCAAAGCGGCCGGCGGGCCCCTACGCCATTGTCCGTCGAATCAGAACGAACCGCTCAGCTCACCTGCACGGTGATCCGCTTGGGCTGAGCTTCCGGACGCTTGCTGAGCGTGACATACAACACGCCGTCACGCATTTCGGCCTGAACGTTCTCCGAGTCGATCGACTCGGGCAGAGCGATCGTTCGCTCGAATTTGCCGTAGCGCCGCTCGTTGTACCGATACTCTCTGCCCTCTTCGGGCGACTTGCGTTCGCATTTCAGGTGCAGTTGCCCCTGATGAACGACCAATTCGAGCTCGTCGTTTTTCACGCCGGGAAGCTCGATTTCCAGATGCACGCCGGCATCGTCTTCCCACCAGGCCCACGGGGCCGAGGCATTGGCGCTGGCGCCGTTAAAGCCGTGCAACCACTCGTCAAACAGGCGATCCACGCCCGCCAGCGGAGCAAAGGCAAACTCGTACCCAGGATTCCGCGGTCCACTCAGCCGATTTCTCACAGTCAACATAGCTACTCTCCTTTCGTACTCTTGCGGTTTATAGGAATCGTGCGGGCTGTTAACCCGCCGAGTCAGCATTGGCTTTTCTGACCAGGAGATAAGCAACGGCGATGCCAGAGGCAACCCGCGAGCGCCGATTGTGTCCGAACTCATTGATTTGCAAGAATTTTCGGCGAACGAAAAATTGGGCGGTGCCCAGCGACGAACTTCCGGGCCACCCTTCGCCTGCCAAAATGGCACACCCTCGCACAGATTCGGCTGGCGTGGTCGGTAACTAGATCCTTCGTCGCATATAGCAAATGACTTCGCCGTAAACGGACCCACGAAAGCAATGCTCACTAGAATGCTTGATGTCTTCGATGCTGCCGAGTTTCGAAGACCACTCGCCATCGTTTTCAAGCTTGGCAGCATGCTGCCATTCGCCGGTTGCATCGGCATAGAGTGCTATTTTTTCATACCCGGACTCAGGCACACCACTGTCGCAGGCTTCGTAGCCTAATACCTCAAAGCAACGCTTTAAGGTCGTCGCCGGCAGGAGCACCGGGTGGCCAGTAATAACCGGGCTGCGGGATGATAGTCGGCGCCCATTTGCGCGTCGTTTCTCCGGCTACATGCGCAATGCAGTTGTAACGCGGGTCCTTGTCGCTCGTCACTCGGTAGCCCGCCGCGGCGAGCTGGGGGAATTGATGTTCGTCGGCTGGCTCGAGCCGTTCCGGTAACCTCGGGACATCCCCCATTTCAGCCAAGCCTCCGTCATTGCGTCCATGTTGCCCGCGATGTCTTCGGTAATCGGATTGTCGCCCGTAATTGCCGTCAACGCCCAGAACCAATCGTCCGGCCCCTGACGCGCAAGATCTTCTAAGATCAGCGGGACCGCGGCATCGCCCATTCCGATGATCTGCTGATAAGCGGGGTGGATCGCCCGTTTCGTTACATTGGAAAGCAGCCTTGTCTCCGATTTCCAAGCAGCCGCGAGCGCGTGGAAATCTTTGGCCGCAGTGCGCGAAGGATGTGATGCAATTGCCATGGGCGCTCCGCGAATCATTGCCTCAGAAACCATTATAGCCGCCCTACGCCGGTCGGGCGACGGTCCGCAAAACTCGGGCGGTCGCCGGCGATTTGTTGAGCACGTAAAAATGCACGCCCGGCACCTCGGCGTCGAGCAATCCCTGCACTTGCTCGGTCGCAAAGTCAACGCCGATCTCAAACTGGTCGTCCACCGACGACTCATGGGCCTCCAGCGCCGCAATGAAACTCTGCGGCAGCTTTGCTCCACACAGCGACGTGATGCGCCGGATCTGGGCCAGGTTCGTCACCGGCAGCACGCCGGGCACAATCGGCACTCGGATGCCCGCCTTGCCGCACACCTCGCGGAACCGAAAAAAATCGGCGTTGTTGTAAAAAAGCTGCGTGATGACCACATCGGCCCCGGCGTCGACCTTGCGCTTCAAAAAATCCAAGTCGGCCGCCGGACTGGGGGCCTCACGGTGCGTCTCAGGATAGCCGGCCACCGCTACACCGAACTGCGGGAACTCACCGTGGATCAACTCGACCAGCTCGCAGGCGTAACACAATCCGCCGGCCACGGGGCGGAACTCGGTCTCGCCCTTGGGCGGATCGCCCCGCAACGCCACAATATTTTGAATGCCCCGCTCGTGCGCCTCGCGCAGATACGCCCGCAACTCGTCGGCCGTCGAACCCACACAGGTCAGGTGCGAAGCCACCGGGCAGCCGTAACGCAGCCGCACGCGCTCGACCACGTCGAGCGTCTTTTGCCGCGTCGAGCCGCCCGCTCCATAGGTGCAGGTCACATAGCTTGGCTCGAACGACATCAGCTCTTCGAGATGGCGAAACAGTTCCTCTTCGCTCGCCTCGTTCTTGGGCGGAAACAACTCAAACGACAGCCCGAACCGATCGGCACCGTATGCGTCAGCGACTTTCATGGTTTCTTGGAGCAAATGCTTCTATAGGGTGGGGGGGGCGGCGGGAGGGGCACCCAACAACGGGGGGCCGGCGGCCGACACCGCCACCCGAGGCACAGAGAGGCGACGCCCACCCCCCCCGGTCACAGGT
>JAICLL010000282.1 GCA_025927475.1 Pirellulales bacterium | reverse complement strand
GCGCAAGGCGGCCGAAGTGCTCGGCGGTGTCGGCCCCGAGGCTGTCGATGAATTGCCCACGCTGATCGCTCGTACGGTCTGGCCGCACGTGCTGGCCCGGCATTGGGCGATCGTCTGTCTCGGACAAATCGGGCCGGCAGCCCGCCAGGCGCTTGAGTCGCTGCTGGCTCGCCTTAACGACGAACAACCGCTGGTGCGCAAGAAAGCGGCGCACGCGATTGGTCAGATCGTGCCGGGGGCGGCGGCCTTCGTGCCCCGTTTGCTGCGCGAGCTGAATCGCAAAGACGCCGATCACAGTCAGGCGATCGAAGTTTTTCGCCGCGACTTAAAGACGGCGGGCATTTCGCGGTTTCGCTTTTGGGCCTGCAAGTGCGGCCGCGTTTACATCAAAGTCGATCTCGAAGAGCGGCTGCGCAAAACCGTGGAAGCTCCACATGAACTCGATGCCGATGCAAGGCGGACCTGCGGGCAGTGTGGCGCCCAGTATCAAGACCGGGACGTTTACGAGGGAAAGTACGATGTGCCGGAACCGTATTGGCCCAAGCTCCGCGCCAAATTTGGGAACCGACTCGCGGTTTCCGATGACTTTTTCGATGAGACGAAACAAGATACGGGTTATCGCATCAGCCAAGATCCGGCTGCGGCGGGTGACCTAGGCGTGCCTTCGCACTCGACCTTTTCATTGGATATGGAGACGGCCTTCTCAGGCGAAGCCAGCGATGGTTATGCGCTGGCCGAGGCGCCCGCCACCGTGCCACTTTACGAAATGCACGCCGCGCGGACCGCAGCCATGAAGGAGACGGAATTGGTGCCCGGCGGCATTGTGCCCGAAACCGGAAAATACAAATGTAAAACCTGCGCCAAGCGGCGTTTGTCGAGCGCCGCCGTGGAAAGCAACCCGCTCGTCCGCGACAGCGTGATTCAGCCGTTTCGCTCGGGCAAGACCTTCAGCGAATGCCCACGTTGCGGCGAGCTGACGGAGTGGGAGTTTCTGCGCTGAGGCTATGCCCGATTACGAACAACGACTGCTCCTCTTTAGCCAGCGTGTTGACCAGCGCTGGTGGATGTCGCAGGTTGCGCTCTCGCCGGAGCATTCGGTGCTCGCCGCCGATGTGGAGAGGGGCCGTGACCTGCTCTCGCGCCGCGTCAAAGAAACCATCGAGGCGCTGCCGATGGCCGAGCTTTATGGGCGGCGGTGGGGTTGGCAGTACGAGGTGCGGCAAAGTGAAATCGTCATCTCGCCCTCGCGCGATGCTCCCTGGCAGCCCGTCACGCTACGCTTCGATTGGATCGCCTGGAGCAGCGCACCACACGCATATCTTGCTTATGTACCCGCACTCGACGTACAGGTCTTGCAGTCGCGTGGGGAAAAACTTGCATTGGCGGTCGAGCGCGAGATCCACGCGGCCATTGAGCGGCTCAGCGGACAGAATCCGCTTGCCCATTTCGTGCAAGTTGATCGCCGGCGCGGACTGCAAATCAGTGAATCGCGAGTCACGCTTAAGCTGCCCACGCCCAAAGAGGCCGCCCAGCGGGACTTGGAGCGCGATGGCGAAGCGCCGTCCGTGTTCAAGCAAATCGCGTCCGATCTGACGCGGCAAAAGCTGCCCGAAGCATTCGAGGCCGATTTGGCCGTCGGTCAACTCGCCGAGCTCTTGGGCGGCGCGACGCCGCGCAGCGTGCTGCTCGTCGGCCCGCCGGGCGTAGGAAAGACGGTCGCCCTCTATCAGCTCGTGCGCGAGCGGTCCGGGCATGGTCTGGCCCACACCCCGTTCTGGGCCACCAGCGGAGCACGCTTGGTGGCCGGCATGTCGGGCTTCGGCGCCTGGCAAGAGCAATGCCGCAATTTGTGCGGCGAAGCAGCCAAGAAGAAAGCGGTGGTTTACCTCGGCAACCTGGTGGAACTGGCCGAAGTCGGCCGGTGTGCCTCGCGAAGCGAGAGTATCGCCACCTTCTTGCGGCCGTATTTACTGCGCGGCGAGATCGTGGCGGTCGCCGAGTGTACGCCGGAACAATACACCCTGATCGAGCGCGATTTGCCGCAAGTGCTGCAAGCTTTCAGCATCTTGCGAATCGAGGAACCGGACCGCGAGCGAGGCCGGCGGATTCTTGAGCGGCAAGCCGCGGCCGCCGCGCACGAAGGCGGCCGGCTCGAGGCGGCGGCGATCGACACGCTCGATCGCTTGCACCGCCGCTACGCCGGCTACTCGGCTTATCCGGGCCGGCCATTGCGCCTGCTTAAGAACCTCTCTCAAAACGCTCCGCGCGGGAGTGTCATCGCGGCCGGCGATGTAACACGGGCCTTCGCGCGCGAAACCGGCCTGCCGCTGGTATTGCTCGACGAGCAAATGCCGCTCGATCTGGCTGCCACGGAGCGCTGGTTTGGCGAGCGCGTGCGCGGCCAGCCCGAAGCGATCGAGCTGGTCGTCGGCTTGCTGGCGACGGTTAAAGCCGGGCTGACCCGGCCGGACCGGCCGGTGGCATCGCTCTTGTTCATCGGTCCGACCGGCGTGGGCAAGACAGAAACGTCGAAGGCCCTGGCCGAGTTTCTGTATCAGCGACCCGACCGCATGGTGCGGTTCGATATGACCGAATACGCCGACTATGCGGCGGTCGAACGCCTGGCCGGCGGAGCGTTCGGCATGCAGGGCCTGCTGACTTCGCGCGTGCGCGAGCAGCCGTTCACCGTGGTGCTGTTCGATGAATTCGAAAAGGCGCATCCACGTTTTTTTGATCTGTTGCTGCAAATCTTGGGCGAAGCGCGGCTCACTGACGCCGGCGGGCGGCTCGCCGACTTCAGCAACGCCGTGATTATTATGACCTCGAACCTGGGGGCTGATTCGTTCCAGCGCGGCACTTCAGGCTTCGGGCCGGCGCAGCCCACGGCCCAGCAGGCCCGCGATCATTTCGTCAGGCACGTGCGGCAATTTCTCCGGCCCGAACTGTTTAACCGCATCGACCGCATCGTACCTTTCGCTCCTTTGGACCGCAGTACGGTCAGCGAAATCGCCGCACGCGAAATGGCCGATATCCGCCGCCGCGATGGCATTATTTACGGCGGCGTTTCGCTGACCATTTCGCCTGAAGTGGCGGATCATCTGGCCGAGCGTGGCTACGAGCCGCGATACGGCGCTCGCCCGCTCAAGCGGGCCATCGAGCGGCAACTTTTGGCGCCGCTGGCCGCCGGCCTGAACGCCTATTCCGGCGAACTGCCTCGCAGCGGACAAGTCCGATTAGAACACGGTGAGTTGAAGGTTGAGGTGCGCGCGCGGACCACGAGTCCGTGGGGCGGTCTTCCAGACCGTCATCTGCCGCAGACGGCCTGGAAGGCCGCCCCACAGGCAAGTTTTCAGACAGCCGCCCAGCGTGCGATCTCGTTGCGCCGTTCGATTCAAGGGCTGGAGCGATCGGCCGATGTGCTGCGGTTGCGAAATGACGCCGCCCGGCTGACCATGACTGAGGCGCGTTGGCTGCGTGAGCAGCAGAAGGGACGATTTACCGCTCCGCCGGAGGAACTTGGTCGGCTGTCGCAACTCCGCCGGTTGCTGGGCCAGTTGGATGACATTGCCGCGAGCGTTGTGGCGTTGGAAGACACGGCCTTGATGACACTCTATACCGGCGGCCGGGCAGATGACGACCGTGGCGATAAACTGGCGGCGCTCGCTGTCGAGTGGCGCGAGTTGCTGTTCGATGTCTACGCCCAGCGCTACCTTCGGGCCGATCGCGTGCTGCTGGCGATTTATGGAGAAGACCAGCGCCAGACGCGCGACCTGGCCCACGCGTACTTTGCTCTGGCGCGCACCCGTCGCCTGCGATGTGAATTGCACCTACTTGCGACGCACGACGCCCAGCGCGACTTCAACAAGCCGGGCGTGCGACAATTGACCAATCTCGTCGAGCAGGCCGACGGTACCACGAAAGCAACGGTGGTTGATGCGCTGCGCCGCGAAACAGAGCAGTTCGACTGGCACGCCGAGGAGCCTGGTGCGATCGGTCTGGCGCTGGCATTGAAAGGTCGGCTGGCGTATCCCCTCTTCGAGCCTGAGGGCGGCCTGCACGTCTTCCGGCATGCGGAGCGAACGAACAAATGCCTGGTCGATATCGGCGACGACGTGGTCGATAAATACAGGCCCCCGTCGGGCATCGACCGTCGCGGGGCCATCGGTGGTCGGCCCCTGAGACGCACCTGCGATATGACGCAGGACACCGCTGACGACGAGCGTCTCGGCAAGCATCTGCAAGCCCCCGCCCGCGGGCTCGACAACCTGATTGCGTTTGTCTTGGAGGAGTGGCTGCGGAAGGATGCGGAGGGGTTGATGGAGGGGTGATGCGCCTTTGATGAATCTCAGCATTCCCATCTACGTCGAAAGCTACAAGCCGCCGGGACAGCCGGCGCCGTTGTTCGTTTGCCGGGGGTTGTTTATCGATGGTCCTGCGACACAAGACCATCAGTTGAACCGAGCGGTCAACGAGCTGGTCAAGCAGCTCAAACGGCGGCTCGATGAGCTGGCCCGTGAGCCGCGGCACGATGATTTTCTGGCCGCCACATTTTGCCCCGACCTCGAAGATCACCGTCTCGACCTGGCCTTTGATCTGCGCTGCGGCTGGCAACGCAGCCGGCTGTCGATCGTTACCTTTCGGGCACTTGATCGGCGGATCGCCTTTTCGCCCGGTTTGCCTGAGGTTTGGTTTGAGGTGCCCGCCGACGAACAGTTGACGGTCTGTGCTAATCGCGTCTATGAGCGGTACTTCCGTGCGCGCGAACGTGAGCAAGGAGACATTGCCGAGCTGTTGGCCGGCACCACGCTGAAAGGACAGGCCTGGGTGGCGACGGTCGAATTGAGCGTGAATTCGACGACACTCAAAAAGCCGAAG
>JAICLL010000288.1 GCA_025927475.1 Pirellulales bacterium | reverse complement strand
CGTTCTTGACCCTCTGGCAGAAAAGCTGTAAATTATGTCTCTGGAAAAGTTTACGCTCGACGCGGCGACCGCCGACGCGGGGCGATTTTCTCCAAGTCAACTGATCGAATCGGGGCCCTAGACCAGACGATGGAAATACTCGAACGAATTTGGGATCTCTTAGGCGCCGTCTTCGGCGGTTTCGCCACCGCCGTCGAACGGGCCATTACGTCGCTGTTCGGCTCATCGAACGCCCGATATATCAAGCGGTTACAAGCCAAAGTCGACGCCATCAACGCTCTGGAGCCTAAGTACAAGGCCATGAGCGATGAAGACCTGCGCAATCAAACGGCCGAATTCAGAAAACGCCTGGCCGCGGGCGAAACCCTGGACGACTTGCTCGTTGAAGCCTTCGCCGTCTGCCGCGAGGCGGGCCGCCGCTGGCTCGGTCTGCGGCATTACGACGTACAACTCCTGGGCGGCATGGTGCTCCATTCTGGCGCCATTGCCGAAATGGTCACCGGCGAAGGAAAGACGCTGGTGGCTACTTTGCCGGCCTACCTAAATGCCCTGGCGGGCAAAGGCGTTCACGTCGTCACGGTGAATACCTACCTCGCCCGACGCGATATGGAATGGATGGGGCCGCTTTATATGGGCCTGGGGCTGACTGTTGGCGCCATTTACGCGGGCATGGACCCGAGTGAAAAACAGCGGGCCTACGACTACGACATTACTTACGGCACGAACAACGAGTTCGGCTTCGACTACCTGCGCGACAACATGAAGATCGCCGCCAAGGCCGACAATCGTTTTCACAAAGAGCAGCAGCAGGCGCAGCGCAAGTTGCACTACGCCATCGTCGACGAGGTGGACAACATCCTGATCGACGAAGCCCGCACTCCGCTGATTATTTCCGGCCCGGCCCACGACGACGTCACGCGTTATCCCAAGGCCGACAAGATTGCCCGGCAGCTTAAGAAAGACGTTCACTTCGAGGTCAAAGAGAAGGAGCACAGCGTCCATCTCAGCGACGAGGGTGTGCGCGAGGCGGAACAGCTCGCGGGAGTCGAGAGTTTTTACACCGCCGGCAACATGGAATGGCCGCACCTGATCGACAATGCCCTCAAGGCCCACTGGTTATATAAGCGCGACGTCAATTACGTGGTCGACGGCGACGAAGTGATTATTGTCGATGAGTTCACCGGCCGACTCATGCCAGGCCGCAACTGGAGCGACGGCTTGCACCAGGCGGTCGAGGCCAAGGAAGGCGTGCGCGTCAAAGAGGAGACGCAGACCTACGCCACCATCACGCTGCAAAACTTTTTCAAGCTCTACGACAAGATCAGCGGCATGACCGGCACGGCCATGACTGAAGCCACTGAGTTCTGGAAGATTTACAAGCTCGATGTGGTGGCCATACCCACCAATCGGTCCATGAGCCGCTTGAATAGTCCCGATGTGATCTACCGGAGCGAACGCGAAAAATACGAGGCTATCGTCGGCGAAATCGAGCGCATGCACAAGTGGGACGCCGTCCAGCTTTCAGATGGAGCCGTACTGTCGGGCACGGTCACCAAAGAAGAAGAGGACCGCATCGAGTTTCAGCCGCGCGACGAGAAAGAGCGCCGCTGGATCGAACGCGGCAAAATCAAGATGCTGGAGAAGCGCGGCCGCCCGGTCCTGGTCGGTACGATTTCCATCGAAAAAAGCGAACGGCTCAGCAGTATGCTCTCACGCCGCGGCGTGAAGCACGAGGTGCTCAACGCCAAGCACCATCAACGCGAAGCCGAGATCATTTCCCAAGCGGGCCGAAAAGGCGCGGTCACCATCGCCACCAACATGGCGGGCCGCGGTACCGACATTATCCTCGGCGGCAACCCCGAGACCATGGCCTGGGCCATCTTGCAAGCGAAGTACGAAAGCCGTCTCGACGTGCCGCAGGACGAGTGGATTCAGCTCGTCGCCGAGATCGAGCAGCGCGAGCAAATGAAGCCGGAAGGCGAGGTCGTGAAGTCGCTGGGCGGGCTGCATGTGATCGGCACGGAGCGGCACGAGGCCCGCCGTATCGACTTGCAGTTGCGCGGCCGTTGCGGTCGCCAGGGCGATCCGGGCTCCAGCCGGTTCTACCTCTCGCTGGAAGACGACCTGATGCGTATCTTCGCCGGCGAGTGGGTGAAAAACGTGCTCACGCGGCTCGGCATGCAGGAAGGCGAAGCCATCGAGAGCAAGATGGTCAGCCGCCGCATCGAAGGCGCCCAGAAAAAGGTGGAAGAACGCAACTTCGAAACGCGTAAGAATCTGCTCGAATACGACGAGGTGATGGACGAGCAACGCAAGCGCGTGTATGGCTTCCGCCAGCAGATTCTCGACGGCGTGAACTGCAAGCTGAAGATCGAGGAGATGATCGATCAGCAAATCGACCACTTCCTCGACGACTTCCTCTCCAAGGACTACGGAGCCACGACGTTCGCCAAGTGGGCCGGCGGCGAGTTGGCGATGGAATTCGAGCCCAACGATTACCGCGGCCTCGACTTTGAAACTGCCGAACGACAAGCCAAGGACGACGCCGAGCGCAAGGCCGAGGGGCAGGTGCTCGAAGCCATCGATGAAAACCTGCCGGCAGACGCGGACGAAGAAGAGTGGAACTGGGAGGCGCTGGCCAAGCTGGTCAATACGCGCTGGAAGCTCAACCTTCGCGATCGCGACCTGAAAAAAATCCCGCGCGAAGCACTTGGCGAGTTCCTCATCGAAAAAGCCCGCGAGACGCTGGGCAAAATCGATTTGTCAGAAGGAAAGCGATTTCTCGATCCCGACTTTGGCCTGCGAACGACCTGCGGCTGGGTGCATTATAAATTCGGCATCCAACTCGATCTCGAAGCCGTCCGCGGCCTGGAAGTGCGAGCTTTCAAAGACCTTGTCCGGCAAAAGGCTGCCGAAGCCTATGTCGAGAAAGAAGCCGAGTATCCGGTGTTGGCCGGACTCTCGCATTTCACCACGCGCGATGCCAACGGGCAAAAGCGTTATGACCGCGAGCGGCTTGTCTCCTGGGCCCGCGAACGATTTCACGTCGACCTCGATCTGGAAGATCTCCGTAACAAGCAACGCGACGAAATCCGCGCACTGCTGCTCGATCATAGCCGTGAATATCAGCGCCAAGCGCAGGCGGCACTCGTTGAAGTGCAACAGCGGGTAACCACGGTTTTTGACGGCGACGGCCATCCCGGACGCACCCTTGGCCAGGCGACCGGCGGCAACGGTGCCTTGACTTCGCTGGCCGAGTGGATGGAGCAGAAGTATGCCTGCCACATTCCGCCCGAACAACTGGCCGACCTCGACCGCGTGACGCTCGAACAGCGGCTTTCGTCAGCCGTCGAAGATTACTTCCGTCCCGAAATTCGCCGCATGGAGCGGGCACTGCTGTTGCAGCTTCTCGACACGGCCTGGAAAGACCACCTGCTGACGATGGATCATCTGCGTTCCAGTGTCGGTTTGCGCGGCTATGCTCAAGTCGACCCCAAGGTCGAGTACAAGCGTGAAGGGATGCGCATTTTCGAGCAGATGTGGTCCTCCGTTGGCGAACGAGTGACCGATCTGATCTTTCGCATCGAGCAGCTTGACGAAGGTTTTGTCGGCTCGACGTGGGTCGACAGCGAGGCGACTCACGATTCGCCTCCGCCCGGCAGCGGCATGATGAGCGACGATCAATCCGAGGCGCTCAGCGGCTCCGACGGGCCGCAGAAGCGCGAACCGATTCGCAATCGCTCGCCGCAGGTCGGCCGCAACGACCCTTGTCCCTGCGGCAGCGGCAAGAAATACAAGAACTGCCACCTGCGGACCGGCGGGTTGGGCGCGGCGTAGGGCGACTCGAAACATGGGGGCGGTGGCTGGGGCAAAGCTGGCCGTACAAAGGCCGGTGTTTGCCAAACGGCGCCGCCGGCCAGCGATGCCCCGGTCGTTCCGCCACCGGGGCATCGCCGCGGCAACGACAGTCAGCCAAAGGGCTGGTACGGCGCGGCTCTGCCTAGGGCCGTTAAAAAGTTGAGCTTGGTATGGTTTCCTCGTTACACCGATTTTGTTCCGCCACGACGGGGCTTGCCCCTAATGTCGCGAGATTAAGCGAGATACCTATATGATTCATGCGTCGGAAAGATGCCCGCGGCTTGCCCGCGGAAGTTTCACGTTGGCCGTCTACAAAGCGGCCGTCCCCTACCTTCCCGATTTTGCCCCCGGTGGGCGCCCGGGGGGGGCCCGCGGGGGGCAAAAGGGGGGGCGGGGGGGGAAGGGGGGGGGGGGAGAGAAGCCCAGGGAGAAAACCCCCCG
>JAICLL010000178.1 GCA_025927475.1 Pirellulales bacterium | reverse complement strand
GCCCCCTCGGCCCCCCCCCGCCCCCGCCCCCCGCCCCCCCCCCCCCCCCCCCCCCCCCACCCTACGGCCTTCCACACGCCGCGACCTGTCTTGGTTGTCAAAGCCGATCAGATGTCGAGCACTCCGGCGCATCGCCAAGGCTCTGCCCCAGCCACCGCAATACGTGCCACCGCAATACGTGCCACCGCAATACGTGCCACCGCGGTACCTGCCAGCGCGAGAACTGCCCGAGCGAGAACGGCCAAAAATGCTATAATTCGTTATTACGAATTCCGGGCAACAGGGAACTAACCGAAGGAACACGATGTCAACCACGCGCGAGCCGCAGGCCGACGAGCACCTTCACGCCGACGACCGGCAACAATCGTTCGCCGAAACCGCCCTGAAGCTGGGCGGCAAAAGCGACGAGGAGGCGCGGCGGACCGGGGCCATCGACAAGGCCGACGACCAGGTCGAGGCGCTGTTCGCCCCGCAATATCAGACCACCGCCAGCCCGGCCCACCGCGCCATCTGGGAAGGCCATGTGCCGCTCGAACTTTTCGGCTCGCCGCCGCCCGCCACGCCACCGCACGTGGCCAAAGTCATGGACGATTCGCTGGCCGTCGTGCGGCGGCATCGTGAGTCGGGCACCGTGCTCGACGAGCACCGCAAGGTGTCGAACCAGGTTTTGCAAGAACTGGCCGGCGCCGGTTATTGGGGTCTGTTGGTCGATCGCGAATTTGGCGGCTCGGGCGCGCCGTTCACCAGTTTCGCCCCGTTTCTGACGCGCATGGCCACCCTCGATCCCACCATCGCCGGCATGGCCTCAGTGCATGGCTGCATTGGGGCGGTCGACCCCGTGCGCACGTTCGGCAACGCCGAGCAGAAGCAACAGTTTCTGCCGCGGCTGGCCAGTGGGCAAAGCCTGTCGGCCTTCGCGCTCACCGAACCGAACGCCGGCAGCGATTTGACCGCCCTGCGCACCCGAGCGGTGCTCGACGGAGACGATTACGTGGTTACCGGCGAAAAGCTGTTCATCACCAACGTGCTGCCGGGCCGCACCATCGGACTGGTCTGTTTGATCGACAACCGCCCGGCGGTGTTGGTGGTCGATCTGCCGCCCGAAGAGAACGAACATTTTCGGTTGAAGTCTTACGGGCTGTACGCCCTGAAGCACACCTACAATCAAGGCATCCTGTTTCACGATTTCCGCGTGCCCGCGGCCAACCTGCTGCGGCCCACGCGCGGCGACGGGCTGACGATCGCCTATCATGGGCTGAACCTGGGCCGCATCGCCCTGTGCGCCACGGCGGCGGGCGCCATGCGGCTGATGCTGGCCGGCATGTTGCCTTGGGCGCATTTCCGCAAAACCTATGGAGCGGCCATCGACACGCGCGAGCTGGTGCGACGACGGGTCGGTCGCCTGGCCGGGCTGATCGTGGCGGCCGACGCCTTGGTCGAGTGGTGCTCGGGACTGATCGATCAGGGTTATCGCGGCGAGATGGAGTGCATCATCGCCAAGATTTTTGGCAGCGAGGCCCAGAAGGAAGCCGCCGTCGAGCTGTTGATGAAGACTCACGGCGGGCGGTCGTTCCTGCAGGGGCACCTGTTCGGCGACAACGTACACGAGTTTCTCGCCCCCTGCATTTACGAAGGCGAAGGCGAGATGCTCGGCATGGCTTTTTTTAAGTCTCTCGTAAAACAGCACGGCATGAAGTATTTCGAGCCGATCGGCAAGGCGTTGGCCGCCGCGGGCATCAAAAAGCCGAACATGGCCAATCCCGCCCACCTGGCCGTGCTGCGCGGGCCGCTCTGGGAATATGGCAAATGGTTTGTCGGCCAAAAGCTGCGCGGCCACGCCAAGCCCGATCTGCCGCCAATGCCGCCGGCCTTGCGCGAGCACGCCGAGTTTGCCGCCGATTGGCTGGTGCACTCGCCGATGGAGATCAGCGGCGCGATGCGAAAATATCAATTGAGCCTGGCCGACCGGCAGTGCCGCATGGCCGAGATTTCGCGCCGCGTGCAAGACACTATTATCATTCTGTGCACCGCGCTCTACGCCGCCCGGCAGCAAGACGAAGTGGTGCAGGCCGCGGCCGACACCATCTGCCAGGATTTGCGGCGCGGGCTGACCGGTCGACGCCCGTCGGACCGTTATTTCCGCGCGGTCACCCGGCTGGGCGAACGCATCGCCGCCGGCGAATTCAAGTCGATCGCCGGGTTGCCGACCGGCGACATCTTGATGCCTTACGAGACCGATTGATCGCTCGGCCCACGCTACGGCCTCAAACCGCCACCACCGCGTGCGATGGTTGTTCGGCGTCATCCGGCGCGAGTTCGGACCGCACGATGCGCACCTGCGGAGGGGCTTCCACCCCCAGGCTTACGCGCTGTCCTACGATACGGTTGATGGTGACGACGATGCCGTCGCCGATCACCACTTTTTCGCCCACCTTGCGACTTAAGACTAACATGGGTCGATCCTCCTTGACTCCACGGCGTCGAACGCGCGGCCGCTGCGGTACAGCGACCGGCACTTGCCTCCTGCCACGCCGCCAAGATGGCGGCCATCGGCGGGGCACCGCTCTGCGAGCAAATTGAGTGCCGGAACGTACGCTCTTAATCCACTGGCGCCTTGCCTAATCGACAGTTTTCATCCCATCGCCATAAATGACTTGATGTTATGCAGATCCAGGGGTCGCCGGGTGGGCGCTTCGACGCGGGGGGCGGATGGCGGCGCACGTTACTCACGGTGGTACAGAATCGACCAAGTGCGTCAATTTGCCGGCGCTAATGCACGGTGCGGCGGCGCTAATGCAACGGTAGATCACGCCCCGCCGGTCAACACCGGCTTTCGGGCGGCTTGCACTTCGTCGGGGCGGCTGATGCAGGTGCTGTGCGGAGCGCTGCGCAGCAAGTCGGGCGATTCGTCCGTGATGGCCAAGAGCGTTTCGGCAAAGGCGTTGAGCGTCTCCAGGCTCTCGGTCTCCGTTGGTTCGATCATCATCGCCTCGCGCACGATCGGCGGAAAGTAAACCGTCGGGGCGTGAAAGCCATAGTCCAAGAGCCGCTTGGCCAGGTCCATGGCCGATACCCCGCGCTCGGCCTTCAGCCGGGCGGCCGAGGCCACAAACTCGTGCATGCACCGGTCGCCTTGCGGCACGTCGAAGCGGTGCTTCAAGCGGCTGAGCAGATAGTTGGCGTTGAGCACGGCGTTTTCGCTCACGCGGCGCAGTCCTTCAGGCCCGTGCGTGCGCAGGTAACAATATGCCCGCACCAGCACGCCCACATTGCCAAAAAAGCTGCGCACCCGGCCAATCGAGTGCGGCCGGTCGTATTCCAGGCCAAAGCGCTCGCCCTCGTGTACAACAACCGGCACCGGCAGATAGGGTTCGAGCATCTCACGCACGGCGATGGGGCCGGCGCCGGGACCGCCGCCGCCATGCGGACCGCTGAAGGTCTTGTGTGGGTTATAGTGCATCATGTCGGCGCCAAAGTCGCCGGGCCGGCTGATGCCCAGAATGGCGTTCATGTTGGCGCCGTCCAGGTAGATCAGCCCGCCCGCCGCGTGCACCATGTCGGCGATATGGCGAATCTGCTGATCGAACATGCCCAGCGTGTTGGGGTTGGTGATCATAAACACGGCCACGCGGTCGTCGAGCTTGCTTTGCAAATCTTCCAGATCGACAAAGCCGCGCGGCGTGCTCTTGACCGTGACCGACTCAAAGCCGGCCACCGCGGCGCTGGCGGGGTTGGTGCCGTGGGCGCTGTCGGGGGCGAGCACCCGGGTGCGCGGCTGCCGGAGATGGCGAAAATACGCCCGTGCCACCAAGAGCGCCGTCAGCTCGCCGTGCGCCCCCGCTGCCGGCTGCAAGCTGACGGCCTTCAGCCCGCCGATCTCGGCCAGCATTTCTTGTAGCTCCCAGAGCAGCCGCAGCAGGCCTTGCAGCGTGTCGTCGGGCTGATAGGGGTGCAGGTCGGCCATGCCCGGCAGCGAGACGAGACGTTCGTTGCGCTTCGGGTTGTACTTCATCGTACACGAGCCGAGCGGGTAGAAGTGCGTATCGACCGACATATTCAAGGTCGAGAGATTCGTGAAGTGCCGCACGACGTCCGGTTCGGCCAGTTCGGGCAGGGCCGGCGGCTCGGCGGCCAGCGCCTCGGGCGGCAGCAGTTTCTCGACGGGCATCGTCGGCACATCGCAGGCCGGCATTCGCGCCGCCCGTCGTCCAGGTTTGGAAAGCTTGAAGAGCGGTTGCGTGGCTTGCGTGTTTCGCATCGAGTCGCCTTTCTGTCCGTGGATCGCGGTGCTCGAATATACCGGTTGCATAGCGCCGATTGAAGAACCACCAGCCTAAAAGAAAGAGGCCGAGATTGCTCTCGGCCTCCTCTGGGTCGCGGCAGGTTCTGGTGCGCTAGGGCTTGGTGGTCGAGGCCGCTTTTGATTTGGCGGCATCGTCTGCCGGGGCCTGCGAGCTATCTCCGTCAGCAGCGGCGGTGGCATCGGCCGCTGCGGTGTCGCCTTTGCCCGATCGCGCGGCGCGCTTCGCCTTGGCGTCGGTCGCAAGTTGCTGGACCTTCGTTTTTTGATCGGCCGTGAGCACCGCCTCGATCTCGGCGTCGCGCTTGTCGGTCAGCGCCTTCAACTGCGCTTGCAAGTCGGCGATCTTCGGCTCGTACGATTGTTGGATGGCGTAGATCTTTTCCCGCTGGTCGCCGCTCACCACGCGCGCGTAGAAAGCGGGCAAGCGTCCGCGAGGCTTGGCACGAGCCTTGGCCGGAGCGCCGGCGGCCGGCTTGGCGGCATCGCCCGTTTTGTCGGGCGCCTGCTGCGCCCAGGCGAGGGCGCCGATCAAAGGAAACACAACCGCGACTGTCAATAAACTTTTGCGAATCATAGTGGAGAGTCCTTAAACTGGAGCATCTGCCCCGAGCGAAAGGTGACGGGAACCACTCCCACCGAAAGCCGCCATCGTACCGCGCCAGCGGTGGGATGCAAGTTTTTTCGCCTGATCTTGGAGGCATAGGCCGGTAGCCCCGGCCCTGGTGGCCCCGGCCCTGGTGGCCCCGGCCCTGGTAACCCCGGCCCTGGTAGCCCCGGCCCTGGTGGCCCCGGCTCTGGTGGCCGGCCGCCGTGGCCGCGGGCGTTTTCGACGAACAGACGGTGGGTGGGCCGAGTGAAACGAAACGGTGGGACTCGCAAGCTCGTCGCCACCCTACGGCCGGTCGTTGTTCAACGCCGTCGGGCCGAGTGAAACGAGTCCCACCTTCGGCCTCATGGCACCTTTCACCGCCGCGCCGCCGGCAGATGGTGGGACTCGCAAGCTCGTCGCCACGCTACGGCCCGTCGTTGTTCAACGCCGTTGGGCCGAGTGAAACGAGTCCCACCTTCGGCCGCATGGCACCTTCCACCGCCGCGCCGCCGGCAGATGGTGGGACTCGCAAGCTCGTCGCCACCCTACGGCCCGTCGTTGTTCAACGCCGTTGGGCCGAGTGAAACGAGTCCCACCTTCGGCCGTCAGGTTTCCGAACGGCAGCGCAACGCCTATACTGCAAACGGGCAATTCCATCATGGTTCAAACGCAAGTGCGCATGAGTTTTCGTCGCTGGGCTGTCCGGTTGCTGCTGACGGGCCTGGCTTGGCCGGCAACCGGGCAATTCGCGCCGGCTCAGGGGCCGGTTCTGGCCCGCTTCGAGTTGTCTGACGCTGTGCAGGTCGATGAAGCCGACGCCGCGGCACGCACACACCTGGAGCAAGTCAAGGCCCTGCTGGCCAACCAGCAATGGGACGAAGCCGTCGAGACGCTGCGGCAAGTCACCGAAAACCACGGCGGCAAAGTGCTGGCCGTCTCGCCCTGGCGGTTCATCAGCGTGCGCGACTATTGCCATTTGCAGATCGCCTCGCTGCCCGGCGAAGCGTTGAAGCTGTATCGCGATCGGGTCGACGCGCAGGCCCGCGGCTGGTATGAGGCGGGCGTGCGGCAACGCGAGTCCGAGCTGCTGGAGCGCGTGGTCGATCAATTGTTTTGCAGTAGTTGGGGCGACGACGCTTTGCTGGCCCTGGGCGATTTAGCATTGGAGCGCGGCGAGCTGGGCAAGGCCCGCGGCGCTTGGGAAAAGATTTTACCCCCCGAATACTGGTCGCGTCGCACGCCCGCCGTGCAAGCCGATGGCAGCGGCACCTGGCTGATCTATCCCGACTCCGACTTGGACATGGCCGGCGTTCGCGCTCGGCGGGTGCTGGCCATCATCATGGCGGGCGAAGACGAGGTGGCCCGTCGCGAGCTGCAAGAATTCACGCGAGAGTTTGGTGTGGCCGAGGGACGTCTGGGCGGCCGGCAGGTGCGCTATGCCGATTTCCTGGCGAATTTGATCGACGAGAGCGGCAACTGGCCGCCCGCCGCCTCAGACGGCGACTGGCCGACGTTTGCCGGTTCGCCGGACCGCAACCGGGTGGCGCCGCGGCCCGCCGAGGTGAGCACCATCGTCTGGAAGGTCGATCTGCCACCCACGCCGCCGGCGGAGCTGGATTACAACGCTCCCCGCCGCGTCGCGGAGAAGCGCGATCAACTCTTGAGCTATCATCCGATCATCGTCGGGCAAACGGTGCTGGTGGCCGGCCAGGACGAAATTCGCGCCTTTGACTTGCACACAGGTCGGCCGGTGTGGGGCGACCGGGCGGTGATCTATCCCGACGATCCTTTGCTCGATGCCGACGAGGCGGCGATGCCGCGGCTGCGGAAAACGCGCACCGCGGGGGCCGGGTTTGGGGCGCCGCGGTTCACGCTGACCGCGCACAACGACCGCCTCTACGCGCGGCTGGGCAACCCGGTGACCAGCAGTCCGCACGAAGTGCGCGGTCGCCCCGAGCAGGGCTATTTGGTGTGTCTCGACTTGAAGGAAGAGGGAAGCAAGCGTTGGAGCCGCACGCCCGACGATGCGTCGTGGGCCTTCGAGGGCTCGCCGGTGACCGACGGCAGCTTTGTGTATGTCGGCATGCGGCGCAGCGGCGTGCGGCCGCAGGCTTTTGTGGCGTGCTTCGATGCCGAGCGCGGCCGGCTGCGGTGGCGGAAGTTTGTTTGCGCCGCCGAAACGCCCGCCCAGGGACAATATGAAGAGCTGACGCACAACCTGTTGACGTTGGCGGAAGGCATCATTTACTACAATACCAACCTCGGCGCCGTGGCCGCGCTGGATGCTCGCGATGGGCAGATCAAATGGATCACGCGCTATCAGCGGGCGAAGACCGTTGATCTGGCAAGCCCGGCCAAGCACTTTTATCGCGACTTGAATCCCTGCGTCTACCATCGCGGCTGGATTTACGTCGCGCCCAGCGACAGCCGGAACATCTTGGCGTTCGACGCACCGACCGGCATGCCCCTCCTCCGCTGGGAGCCGCCTTTGGCCGAAGACGCGGTGCATTTGCTGGGCGTCAGCCATGACCGTCTGATTGCCAGTGGCGACCGGCTACGGTGGATCGACGTGCTGACCGGCACGAGCACCCGCGATCCGTTTCCGGCCCAAGGCTCGCCCCAGAGCCTGGGCCGCGGATTGCTGGTGGGCGATAAAGTTTACTGGCCTACCTGGGACAAGATTTATGTGTTCGACCAGAAGACCGACCGGCAAGAAGAAGCGATCGATCTGGCCGCGCGCGGGGCGACCGGCGGCAACTTGCTGGTGGCCGATGGGCTGCTGCTGATTGCCACTCACGACAAGCTGATAGCGCTCGGCCCCGAACGGCAGGGACAAAAAGCGGCGGCGGAATTTAGTGCATTGGAAATCTCGCTGCCGGCCGAGGAAATCCGACAGCGCCGCTCGACGTCGGTAGTGAACGGACTCCGTGCCGTTCCGTGAACCGTTCGGCAAACGCCGCAGAGTCCGTTCCTTACCTAGGCCGCGGGCGATGGTGTATGCTAAACCGATCAGATCGCCGCGCCGCGCGGTGAACGGCATCATCAACGCACCCCGAGAAAGCCATGCTGCCCGACGACGACCTGCAAGCGGTCCAGAAACTCAACGAATCGTATCACCGCGTCACCAGCGAACTGTCGAAGATCATCGTCGGACAGCATAACGTGATCGAAGAGCTGTTGGTGGCCATGTTCGCCTGCGGGCATTGCCTGTTGGTGGGCGTGCCGGGGCTGGCCAAGACGCTGATGATTCGCACGTTGGCCGACGCGCTGTCGTTGTCGTTCAGCCGCATTCAGTTCACGCCCGACCTGATGCCTTCAGACATCACCGGCACCGAGGTCATCCAGGAAGACAAGCATTCCGGCGTGCGCGAGTTCAAGTTTTTGCGGGGACCCGTGTTCGCCAATGTGATTTTGGCCGACGAGATCAATCGCACGCCGCCGAAGACGCAGGCCGCCTTGCTGGAGGCGATGCAAGAGCACCAGGTGACGGTGGGCGGCAAGCGGCACCAATTGGCCGAACCGTTTTTTGTGCTGGCCACGCAAAACCCGATCGAGCAAGAGGGCACGTATCCGCTGCCCGAAGCCCAACTCGACCGGTTCATGTTCAACATCTTCGTCGACTACCCGGAAGAGGAAGAAGAATATGAAATCGTCAAGCGCACGACGGCCGAGCCGCTGGTGCGCATTTCGGCCACGTTGACGGCGGAAGAGATTTTGGGGTTGCAGCAGATTGTGCGCAAGGTGCCGGTGGCCGAGCATGTGGCGCGCTATGCACTGAAATTCACGCGGCTGACGCGGCGCGAGAAGGGCGAGGTGCCCGACTTTGTGCGCGACTATGTAAGCTGGGGCGCCGGTCCGCGGGCCAGCCAGTATTTGGTGTTGGCGGCCAAGGCCCGGGCGGTGCTGCATGGGCGCTATTTTGTGAGCAGCGAAGACATTCGCGCCGTGGCGGCGCCGGTGCTGCGGCACCGGATCATCACCAACTTCAACGCGGAGGCCGAGGGAATCAAGCCCGACGATATTGTGCGGCGGTTGATCGAAATCATTCCAGTCGCCGACGAACCGCCCGACGCCGCGCGGCTGCCGGAGGTGTTCAAGGCGGCGGGGGTGCGATGAGTTGCTGGCGAATAGTTTGATTTCATGGAAGCAGAGTCATTTCATATCGCCCGGCCACAAGGGTAATTTTCATGACTTAGCGTGGGATGCTGCAGATGAAGCGGTTAAGCGAATGCGAGGATGGAGCGATGATTGAAAGAGGAGAAGTGGAAAAATTGGCTCCGGGCGTGGCAAACGCCCGCCGAATGCTCGATCGATATCGCTCCGGACATCAAACCGATACGGGGTTCATTATCGATCTTTTGAGGACCTCAGACCACAGAACCATCGATGCAGTGCTGGCGATGATGCCTCCCGGGTTGCTAGACCGGCTCAGAGACTTCGTTCAAGATTACACTCCAAATACACGAGTTTTCAACGGTCCTGCCCCGGAGGTGCGAACTGTTGAACTTGTCAAAGAACTACTTTTGAACGGCACTACCGGCGGTTTAGCAAGTCTTCATGGAAACCTACCAAAAATACCTCGATCCGCAGACGCTGGCCAAGCTGCAGGGGCTTGAGCTGCGCGCGCGGCTGATCGTCGAAGGCTACGTGTCGGGCGTACACCGCAGCCCGTATCACGGCTTTTCGATCGAGTTTGCCGAACACCGCGAGTATGTGCCCGGCGACGATCTGCGCTATGTCGATTGGAAGGTGTTTGGCAAGACCGACAAGTTTTATCTGAAACAATATGAAGAAGAGACCAACCTGGTCTGCCATCTGCTGCTCGATACCAGCGAAAGTATGCGATACCGCAGCGACGGCACGCCGCTCTCGAAGCTGGAGTATGCCCAGTGCGTGGCCGCCGCGCTGGCTTATCTCATCTTGCAGCAGCAAGACAGCGTAGGGCTGGTGACGTTCGACAGCGAGATTCGCGCCTTGATTCGCGGCAGCAGCCATCCTTCGCACTTGAAGCAGCTATTGCACGTCATGAGCCAGTCGCGTCCACAGCGGAAGACCGCCACCGGGCCGATCTTTCACGACCTGGCCGAGCGGATCAAGAAGCGCGGCCTGGTCGTCGTGCTCAGCGACCTGTTCGACGACGTGCCCTCGATGCTGGCTGGGCTGAAGCACTTTCGCCATCGGCGGCACGAAGTGATTTTGTTTCATGTGCTCGATCCGGCGGAACTCGATTTTCCGTTCCGCCAGCCGACGCTTTTTAAGGGTCTGGAAGGTTTTCCTGATTTGCTGGCCGATCCGCGCAGCTTGCGCAAAGCATACCTGGCCGAATTTGACCGCTATGTGCGCCAGTTGCGGCAAGGATGTCGGGCGCATCGCATCGACTATGTGCCGATGCGCACCGATCAGCCGCTCGACGTGGCGCTTTCGGCCTATCTCGCCTCGCGCCTCGCTCGCAGCCGCGCGTGAAAGAGAACAGTAGGGAAGGGCGAGCGTTACGCCCAACTCGTTCACGTTCGACGCTTACGTAGGAGGAGATGTGGGGATGGAGAAGAGATCAGGAGATGTGGAAAGAATGGTACAACCGGCGCGCGTCGCGGACTAAACGACGCTGCTTCCTTCTGCTTCTATCTCCTCATTTCTCTTTGATCTTCTCATCCCCTTTACAAAAGGCGGCGCGATTCGTTGGCCCGGCATATCCTATGAGCGTTTCGATAGCTCGGGCGGTTCGGTGCGGCGCGCGCTGCTGGGGAAAACGAACCCGAGCAATTGCAATAAGAGAAACGCCGCCAACACGGCGAGCAGCAGATACGGCCAATAATCGGCCAAGGGAACGCCGGCGTTTACGGCCGTCGTCGCCACCACCAACACCACCAGACCGGCCAAGAGCAGAAAGCAGCCGACGCCCGACATCAGCCCCTTGAACGTGGCATGCTCGGTGGGCGTCTCGTAGTGCAAATCAACCGAGCGGCCCCGCTGGATGCTGTGTTCCACCGCGTCGGCCAATTCCATGGTTCGCGAGGCAAAGAGCCAATCGAGCTCCTCGGGCACATCGCCCGCCAGCGCGTCGGGCAGCCGGGCGAGCGCTTCGACAGCAACCTCCGCCGCGTCGAACGTTTGCGTCGGGCGATCCGCATCGTGCTGCACTTCCAGCCGCCAGGGCTCGCCGGCGGGCGCTTCAAGCGCCGCCTTGCCGCGGGTGCAAATGAAATGGAACCGCGCCGACTCGCGCCGCTCCGCGGGGGCGACTGACCAACGCACCAGCACGCCCGATGGACCCGACATCTGCACGCTCAACGCACCATAGTTGGTGGCTTCGGGCGAAGAGCGGACGCCGGTCGAGGCCATCGCCGCCACCGTGGTAAGATCGCCGCACAGCAGCCGCGCCGATTCCAAATCGCGCACAAAATGCCGCAGCACCGACCAGCGGTCGCGGGCAGCCGCCGCATGTTCGATGACCACTTGCTCGAGCGTGCCCAGCGGCGCATCGTCGCCTTGGACCAGCTCGCTCAACTGCCGCCACGCCGGATGCCAGCGGTCGGGCGTGTAAGCCAGCAGCAGCGTGTGGTTTTCCTGGCGGATCATGTCGAGCTCGTAGTAGACAAGCATCGAGTCGACCGCGGGATGCGAGGCGATCAGCGGCACCTGGGCCTGCGCGAGCTTGCGCAATTGCTCGCAGCGCATCTCCTGATCGGCGGCTCGCGCCACGATCACCACGTCGGCCAGCGAGCCATCGAGCAGACCCTCCCAATATTCGGCAATCTGCACGCCCGGCGCGGCGGCGCGCACGGCGGCTTCGGCCTCGCCCAACTCGTGCGCCCACACAAGCTGGTGCTCGTGGCTGCGCGCGACCGCCAAGGCCAGAGCGAGAGCATCGGAATCGGCGCCAAGCAGGGCAAATTTCATAGACAGCGGTTGAGAGTCGGAAAAGGGTGTGATTGCGAAACGCTGTGGTGCTGAATGATTAAATGCGGCCGAAGGTGAGACTCGCTGCGCTTGGCCCACCCTACGGCTGCTTGAACTATCTTATTCGTCGCATCAACCACCCCTTTCATAGCCTGCGGATATGAAACCCTCCATCGACGTTAATCTGTTCGCCGGTGCTGTAAGGAAAACAATCGGATACGATCGCGCCTACCGCGCGGGCGACGTCTGCTGGCTGGCCCCAGCGCGCGAGCGGCGCGAGTCCGTCGGCCAACAGCCGGTCGTATTTGGCAGCCACGGGCGCCGTCAGATCGGTGGCGATCACGCCGGGGCAAATTTCGAACACTTGAATGCCGTCGCCGGCCAGCCGCTCGGCCCAGAGCCAGGTGAGCATCCGCATGGCCGACTTGGCGATGCAATAATCGCCCCGGTCGATGCTGGCCGTATAAGCCGAGATCGACGAAATGTTGATGATCTTGCCGCGGCCGAAACCGCCCGAACGCGGCTGTGCGAGCATCTGCCGCGCAGCGAGCTGCGTCAAAAAAAACGGCGCCTTGAGATTGGTGGTCAACACCCGGTCCCAATTCGCTTCGGTGGCTTCCAGCAAATCAAGCCGGCCGGGCGAACCGATGCCGGCGTTATTCACCAGCACATCGAGCCGCCCGAACTCGGCCACCGTGCGCCCGACCAATGCCGCCCGGTCGCCGGCTTGGGCCACGTCGGCCTGCAGGGCGACGGCCCTTCCGCCCGCCGCGACGATGTGCGAGACGACCTCATCCGCCGCGGCGGCGCTGGCGGCATAGTTGACGGCCACGGCGTGGCCCAGCCGCGCCAGTTCCAGGCAAATCGCCCGGCCGATGCCGCGCGAACCGCCGGTCACCATCGCCGCGGGAATGTTGGGTGAATTGTCCATCTTCCATGATTCTAACGGCTTTCCGATTCAAGATAAGGGAACCAAGGGGGCTCTGTCGCATAAGGAGCGGACGAAAAATAACTTCGCCAGTTTTGTTGGCCCTCACCTAGCCTCTCCCGGAGGGAGAGGGAACTGTAGGACGAAGTATTTTTCGTCCGCTCCT
>JAICLL010000215.1 GCA_025927475.1 Pirellulales bacterium | reverse complement strand
CCGCCGGGCGGCTGCACATCGACGAAGAGTTGATGGAGCAACTCAAGCGCATCGACCGCCGCGTCGAGCCCGAGCAAATCTATCTGGTGGTCGACGCCATGACCGGCCAAGACGCCGTCAACAGCGCCAAGGCGTTCAACGAGGCGCTGGAGCTCGACGGTGTCATCATGACCAAGCTCGACGGCGACGCGCGCGGCGGGGCGGCGCTGAGCGTCAAGCAGGTCACCGGCGTGCCCATCAAGTTCATGGGCGTGGGCGAGCATCTCGACGCCCTGGAAGAGTTTCATCCCGAGCGGATGGCCGGCCGCATCCTGGGCATGGGCGACATTGTTTCGCTGGTCGAACAGGCGCAGCAAAAGATCGACCAGGAAGAGATGCAGCGGCTCGAAGAGCGGACCCGCAAAGGCGAGTTTACGCTCGAAGACTTCCGCAACATGATCACCCAGACTCGCCGCATGGGGCCGCTGAACAAGCTGATGGGCCTGATTCCCGGCATGGGCGGCATGAAAGAGATGATGGGCGACATCGATGCCGAGGGCGACATGAACCGGCTCTGCGGCATCATCGACTCGATGACGCCCGACGAACGCCGCAACCCCACCCGCACCATCGACGCCAGCCGGCGGCGGCGCATCGCGGCGGGCGCCGGCGTCGATCCCGCCGAGATCAGCCAGCTTGTCAAGCAGTTCGACGGCATTGCCGATGTGATGAAGCGCATCTCGGGCATGGGCATGCGCGAACGCATGCGCGAGGTGCAGCAATTGCAGAAGAAGGGCATGCTCGATCCGGGCGGCATGCTCAGCAAGCAAAAGGTAGGCACCGGCAAGCGCCTGACCACCGAAGAACGAAACAAGCTGCGCAAGCAGCGCGAGAAAGAAGCCCGCAAGCGTACACGGGCCAAAAAGCAACGGTAGAAAAGAGGTCGGAGGCCAGAGCTCCGAGAAGAGTACGCCAGCCCCTAGCCACCAACCACCAACCACCAACCACTCCACCGGAGATTCACGTGTCAGTTAAGATTCGCATGAAAAAGATGGGCCGCAAGCACCGGCCTTTCTTCCGGATTTGCGCGACCGATTCGCGCAGTCCGCGAGACGGCAAAGTGCTTGAGGAACTCGGCACCTACGATCCGATGATCGCCGACACCGACGCGCGCGTGACGCTGAACAACGAGCGGCTGAAGTATTGGCTGAGCGTGGGCGCCCAGCCGAGCGATAACGTGAAGGTATTCATTAAGAAGTATGGGCCGGAAGGCATCCGCGTGGACGCCCAGCAGGCCGCCCGCGAGCGGTTAGCCATGCCCAAGGAGGTGCCGCCCGCGCCCGAGCCGGTCTATGTGCCGCCGCCCAAGGGCGCCGCCGCGCCCGCCGCGGAGGCCCCCGCCGAAGTAACGGGCGAAACCGCCAGTGAACCCGAAGCCGCCGCCGAGCCGGCGCCCGCGACCGCCGAAGAAGGAGCCGCCAGCGAACCTGCCGCCGAATAGGCCGCGATTAAATCAGATGATTCGTCAACCGTGGAAGCCCGACGCGTAAGCGACGGTCGAGACCGGCTTTCCCCCGCTGACGCGTCGGGCTACCATGCTCCAGGTCATGCGTTTCGATGTGCTCACCCTGTTTCCCGAAATGTTTCCGGGCTACCTGGGGCAAAGCCTGTTGAAGCGGGCCATCGATGGCGGCCTGGTCGAGGTGCGGTTGCACAACATTCGCGATTGGTCGGACGATCGGCACAAGAGCGTCGACGACCGGCCCTACGGCGGTGGGCCGGGCATGGTGCTCATGGTCAAGCCGGTGGTCGAGTGTGTCGAGGCGGTGCGGGCGCAGGACGCCGAAGCGGGGCGGTTGATCATGCTGTCGCCGCAAGGCCGCCGGCTCGATCAGAGCGTGGTCGAGCGGCTGGCGACCGAGCGGCGGTTGATATTATTGTGTGGACGTTACGAGGGTTTTGACGAAAGAATCAAACAGCTCCTTTCGCCCGAAGAGATCTCCATCGGCGATTTTGTGCTCAACGGCGGCGAAGTGGCGGCGATGGTCGTCATCGACGCGGTGCTGCGGTTGGTGCCGGGGGTGTTGGGAGACGAACGAAGCAACAAGCAAGATTCGTTTTCGGGCGACGAGCGGTTGCTCGAAGGCGCGCAATATACGCGGCCGCGCGAGTTTCGCGGCCTGACGGTGCCCGAAGTATTACTGAGTGGAAATCATCCGGAAATTGCCCGCTGGCGGCATGAGCAAAGCCTGCGGCGCACCCAACAGCGAACAGAAGAACGACCAACATAGCCTGAAAGGACCATCACCATGAGCCAGCAAGTGCTCGACCAAGTAGAAAAGCCGTATCTCAAGACGGAAGTGCCCGAATTCAAAATCGGCGATACGGTCGACGTACACACGCGCATTCTCGAAGGCGAGAAAGAGCGGATCCAGATTTTCAACGGCGTGGTCATCGGCCGCAGCGGCTCGGGCACGCGCGAGATGTTCCGCGTCCGCCGCATTGTGCAGGGCGAGGGAGTCGAACGCGAATTTCCTTTGCACTCGCCGCGGATCGCCAAGATCGAAGTCAAGCGGTCGGGCATTGTGCGGCGGGCAAAGCTCTACTTCTTGCGCGACCGCGTCGGCAAGGCCGTGCGGCTGCGCGAGCGACGCACCGAGCAGACCGAAGAAACCTCCAAGAAAACGGCCGCCCGAAAGAAGAAAGCCAAGCTGGTTAACGCTTAGTACTCGGTACACCATCGGATGGAAGAGTCTGCGGATCGTTTGGAGGATGGCCTTCCTAGGCCGTCCGCCCGGTTCGTGGACGGCCTAGGAAGGCCATCCTCCAATCGCGAGCGAATCTCTCATCAAATTCAACGACGGAGCGGGCGAGGGCGAGACCGGCTTCCCCTCGCTGACGCGTCGGGCTACCATAATGCACACCGCCAGACACGGAAACCGACATGAGCCACTCGACGACTCTCGACCACGCCCACGAACCTGTTCACGAGTCTAATCATAGTGGCCAGCGCGCCCACCCCGCCTCGTTCACGGTCCGCGTGCTGCGGCAAGACGCTCCGGGCGAGCCGAGCTATTGGCAGCGCTATACGGTCGCCCGCGAAAACGACATGAACGTCATCAGCGTGTTGCAGCGGATCGCCGCGCAGGCCCGCACTTCCGACGGCACGCCGGCGGCCCCCGTGGCCTGGGACTGCAACTGCCTGGAAGAGGTTTGCGGCGCCTGCACCATGCTGGTCAACGGGCATACGCGGCAAGCCTGCACGGCGCTGGTCGACCGGCTGCTCGAAGAGACGCCGGGCGAAATCGAGTTGCGGCCCATGACCAAGTTTCCGGTCGTCCGCGACCTGGTGGTCGACCGCTCGCGGCTGTTCCGGGCCTTGGAAAAAATGAAGGCCTGGATTCCCGCCGACGGCTACCACGACATGGGTCCCGGTCCGCGGCAATCGCCCGAAGCGCAGCAGCAAGCGTATCCGCTGAGCCAGTGCATGAGCTGCGGCTGCTGCCTGGAAGCATGCCCGCAGTATTTGAAGATCGAATTGGAGCGCGAAGAAGGCGAGACCGACGAGCAGTTTGCCGCGCGGCGGCGGGCCGAATTCGACCGCGGCTTTATCGGGGCGCACGCCATCAGCCAGGTGATGCTCTTCAACACGCACCCCACCGGGCAGCTCAACGCCGGCGAGCGGCTCGACGCCCTGATGGCCGAAGGCGGTTTACAGGTCTGCGGCAACGCCCAGAACTGTGTGGCGGTATGCCCGAAAGAGATTCCGCTGACCACATCGATCGCCCGAGCCGGTCGGGCCACCACGCTGCACTCGCTTAAGCGGTGGTTTGATCGATAATCCGGTTTCGATCGCTAAACGCAGCTTGCTCGTGGCGTGCGCAGTGCCCACCACAAACCCCCAAGATGGGCGATGCCCGCTCTGCACAATGGCAACAGTAGGGTGCGGCCATGACTCGTGCATTTCGCTTTGATGAACGAAAGACCATCCAGGCCGTGGCGTTTTTGCTGCGCCGCGAACCTGGCCACCGCATGAACTACATGCGGTTGCTGAAGATTCTCTATATCGCCGAGCGCGAAGCAATCCAAGAGTCGGGCAAGCCTCTCACTGGCAGTCGCGTCATCGCGATGCAGCGTGGGCCGGTGCTTGAGGATGTCCTGTCACTCATTCGCGGGCAACACATCGGCACGCCTGAATGGGCAAGGTTCATTCGGAAGGATCGCTACTTCCTAGAAATGGTTGCCGATCCTGGTGTCTCCCACCTGACGAAGTATCTCAGCAATAAGTTGGAAGAGGTCGCGACGAGGTATGAGGACCTCGACGAGTGGGAGATGGTGGAAGAGACCCACAAGCTTCCAGAGTGGAAAAAAAACGATCCTGGGGGATCGTCGCGAGAAATCCCTTTTGTTGACATTCTCGATGCACTCGGTCGGCGTCAGGATCTTGAGCGGATCATCGCGGCCGCACGTGAAGATGCGATCACAGCTGATTACTTTTCCGGGAAAAGCCACTAGCCGGCAGTAATTTTGCTGGGCCGCGAACGTGGCGAAAGCCGTCTCCAGGTCATGGAGGTCTTTCGAAGAACCTTGTTCAACGCGTCCATGATTTGTGCGCGACAGCGCCATTCTGGGCACCACAAGTTCTGTATTGCACCGCCTATCCGCAGCTTAGTTAGGGGCCACACAGGAATAACCCGCTACGCAGCTTCCCTTTACCACGCCAGCGTCGGCGGGAAAAACTCGGCGACCAGCTCTTCGTAATAGGGCCGCAGCTTCGCCAAATCGGGCCGCTCGGCGCTCTTGGTGTAAAGATCGTAGGGATTGAAGGCCCGAACCCAGCGGAAATACTCGCGGTCTGCGTCGTTCATCAAGTGCTCGTAGGCGCCGTCGCGGTGGGCGGGATAGAACGAGTGATAGCGGATCATGTAGAGCGCCTCAGGCGGCAAGTAGTCGCGCACCACATGATACAAGTATTCGTCGTGCCCCCACGACATCAGCACGTTGTCCAGCCCGCAGCCCGGTGAATAGATGCCGCAGGCCGTTTGATATTCGGGAGCGTTCCGGTCGGGGTTGTCGGCCAGAAACTCGGGAAACACGATCTGCTCGCTCCAAGCGCAGCCAACCGGATAGGTGTCGCCGACCACCGCCCATTGCGGCTCGCCAAACAAGCAAAGGATTTTGCCCAGGTCGTGAATCAGGCCGGTCAAGACAAACCAGCGCGGATGGCCGTCGCGGCGGATGGCTTCGGAAGTTTGCAGGCAATGTTCGATTTGCGCCAGCGAAGTGTCGGGGTCGCTGTCGTCGACCAGCGTGTTGAGAAACTCCAGCGCCTGCCAGACGCCCATTCGCCGCCGCTGTCCCAAGTTCGAGAGGTATTCGGTCCGTTTCGCCCGCACAAAGTCGACCGTCTGATGGCGATGGTGCAGCCGATAAAACTCTTTGACCTGCGGCCGGGCGTCGGCGCGGTAGTCGCGGAATTGCTCGGGTTGTTTGGAGCGGTTTCCGTTTCCGCCGGGCGGGGCCGCACCGGCTGCCGGCTCAGGGTAGCGCCGACGCAGATCGTCTTCCCATTGATCGAGATCGTCGAGCGGGCCGCCGCCGACCAACGAGCGTTCACCGGTGTTCATCAGAGGTTTCCTGTGGTTTGCGAAGAAATTGTTCCAGTGCCGCCAGATGATCCGTGTTGATCAGATCGACCTTGGCCGCCGCCAACTCGCGCCACATGGGCGGCGTGTCGGGCGTGGCCCAGAACCGCACGCGACGGCCCCGCGCGTGCGCTCGCTCGACGATGTCGCGCAGCTTGGCGCGCTCGGCCTCGGGCAACGGGCCGTCGCCGCGCCAGCGAAAGTGGTTGGACCAATTGTCGCTGATGAGCGGCAACAGATCGGCCGGCAGATCGGAGTCTAAATCGCTCAGCCGCCCGTCGAGACCGACGCGCCGCAACGGCGCGGCGGCGATGGTCTTCCAGGCACGATCGCCCGAAATCACGACCGTGATGGCCCGCGTTTGCCATCGCCCGCCGCGTGAGCTTGAGACGAGGTCGTCGTAACCGGCCAGCAGCTTATCGAGCGCGCGATAGGCGGCTTCGCCGTCGGCTTTGATGTCGACCAGCAGCGTGAGCGTCGGACCATCGGGCCAGATTCGGCCTTCATGCTGCTCGGCTAGCTCTTTGAGCGGATCGAAATACAGACGGCGGAGCGTGCGTTCGGGGTTCAACTGCGATCGTTCGTGGGCCACCAGCAGCTCGCCCTCGACCAGGAAGACATCGGCCTCGACGCTGCTGAAACCGTGCGCGAGCGCGTCCAGCAAGGGCCGCTGGTGCAGATAATCGTTATGGGCGTGCGCCTGAGCCAGCGGCCTGACCGAAGGCGCGTCTTTGGCCTGGCCAAGCGACGCGCGCACGGCGATTCCCAGCGCGAGATAAACGACAAGTGGGCGAGTCTGATGCGACATGGAATCTTCGGTTTCGGTTGGCGGGCGCAAGTGCCGCCATTTTAGCCGCAATCAGCCGCCACGCCAGCGCCGGGGCATCGGCCAGTCTCTGATCGGTTTTGACAATGCCAATAACGCCGCTGTAGGGAACGGACTCCGTGCCGTTCCGTGAGGAGCGGCGCGGCGCCGATCCGAGCATCGGCGGAATGCCAAGAACGCCGTTGGCTATCGGGCCGCCGGGCCCAGGGCGGGGCAAGACCGATTAGCAGTTCCCGGAACGGCACCGAGTCCGTTCCCTACAGACATCTGCGGGAAGATTACCGGCCCAATCGAAATTCCAAAATCGAAAATCCAAAATTGCCCGCCGCCTCGCCTGGCGGGCGAAATCGGTGTACAGTTGAAAGCCATGAGCGAACCCGACCGCTATGCCACGCAGGTGTTCCAGGGGGCCGAGCAGCCGCCCGCCATGCGCTACCAGGCGCTGCGCCCACATGCCAGGGGCGGACTGGGCGAAGTGCTGGTGGCGCGCGATCAAGAGCTGAACCGCGAGGTGGCGCTCAAGCAAATCCAAGATCGCTTTGCCGACGATGCCTCGAGCCGGCAGCGGTTTGTGCTGGAGGCCGAAATCACCGGCGGGCTGGAGCATCCGGGCATCGTGCCGGTGTATGGCCTGGGCGCGTATGCCGACGGCCGCCCCTACTACGCCATGCGGTTCATCCGCGGTCAAAGCCTGCAAGAGGCCGCCGAGGCGTTTCACCGGGCCGAGCAGCCGCGCCGAGATCCCGGCGAACGGACCCTCGAATTGCGCAAGTTGCTTGATCGGCTGATCGCCGTTTGCAACGCCATCGAATATGCCCACGCCCGCGGAGTGGTACACCGCGATCTGAAGCCGGGCAATATCATGCTGGGCAAGTTTGGTGAGACGCTGGTGGTCGATTGGGGCCTGGCCAAGTTGCTAGACCAGAAAGAGAACGAGACGGTCGAGCAGATCGACGAGCGTCCGCTGGCGCCCAGTTCGCTGGCCGGCACCATGCCGACGCAGATGGGCGCGGCGGTTGGCACGCCGCAATACATGAGTCCCGAACAGGCGGCCGGGCGGCTCGACCTGGTCGGCGCGGCCAGCGATGTTTATAGCCTGGGCGCCACGCTTTACTATTTGCTCACCGGAGCGCCGCCGTTCGAGGCCGCCGATCTGGGCGCTCTGTTGCAACAAGTGCAGCGCGGCGAATTTCGGCCGCCGCGGCAACTCAACCACTCGCTGCCCGTCGAGCTCGACGCCATCTGCCGCAAAGCGATGGCGCTGAAGCCGGAAGATCGCTACCCATCGGCGTTGGCCTTGGCCGACGACCTGGAGCATTGGCTGGCCGACGAGCCGGTGTCGGCTTACCCCGAATCGGCGGTGCGAAGGCTGGGCCGCTGGGCACGCCGGCACCGGGCCTGGACGCTGTCCGGAGCGGCGGCTTTATTGCTGATTTCGGTGGTGTCGGCCACCGCGGCGGTGTGGATCGATCACGAGCGCCGCCGCGCCGACGAAAACGCCCGGTTGGAAGCCATCGCCCGTGGCGAGGAAGCCGAGCAGCGCAAACTGGCGGAGCAGCAGGCGCGCGTGGCCAATGCCCTGCGGCTGGCGGCGCAATCGCGCGAGGCGCTGAGTCAGTCGCCGCAGCGTAGTTTGCTATTGGCCGTCGCGGCCGTCGAGATCTCGCAGCGCGCGGAAGAACCCTCTCGGCCTGAAGCCCATCAGATGCTGCGCGACGCTCTAGGCCAGGTCGGGGGCCGGCCGCTGGTCGGACATCAGGCGGCCTTGTGGAAAGTGGCCGTCAGCCCGGACGGCCGCTGGCTGGCCACCGGCAGCGGCGACCAGACCGCGCGGCTGTGGGATCTTGCCGACGCTGACGTCAAGCCGCGCGTGCTCAACCACGAAGGCGCCGTATGGGCCGCGGCCTTCAGCCCCGACGCAGATTGGCTCGCCACCGCGGGAGACGATCGCGTCGTCCGACTGTGGAATTTGAGCGACGGGCAACGATCGTCGCAGGCAATGGTTTTGGCCGGGCATTCGGCCGTCATCAATTCGCTGGCCTTCAGCCGCGACGGGCGGTGGTTGGCCACGGCCAGCAGCGATCAGACGGCGCGGTTGTGGGACCTGAAGGCCCGGCAACCCGCCGGGGCGGCCAAAGTGCTCGCCGGCCACGAGAGCGACGTCAACGTCGTGGCGTTCAGCGAAGATGGCCGGTGGCTCGCCACCGCCGGCGACGACCACACCGCGCGGCTTTGGGATTTGTCGGCCGACGATCCTTCGCAAACCAGCCATGTGCTGCGCGGCCACACGGGCGCCATCTTGGCCCTGGCCATCAGCGCCGATAGCCACTGGTTGCTGACGGCGGGCGAAGACAAAACCGCGCGGGTTTGGAACCTGGCTGAATCGGCCAAGCTCGCGGCGGTTTTGCGCGGCCACGAAGAGGCGATCAACGCGGTTGCCATCGCCGCCGATAGCCGCACCGTGGCCACCGGCAGTTGGGACGAAACGGTCCGCGTGTGGGACATCGGGCTCGACGATCCCTCGCAGGCGGTTCGCGTGGGCCGCGGACACGAGGAGGGCGTTTATTGCATTGCTCTCAGCCCCGATGGCCGCTGGCTGGCTAGCGGCAGCAACGACCATACCGTGCGCGTGTGGAACCTGCAGAATGAGCAACTCGGCAGCGACGCGGTCGTGCTGCGCGGCCACGAGGCCGAGATTCGCTCGTTAGCCATCACGCCCGACAGCCGCCGTGTGATCAGTGCCGCGGGCGACACCGCCGCGCGCGTGTGGCAGCTTGGCAAGCCCGACATCGCGGCGCCCCTGCTGCTCGACGGCCACGCACGCGCAGTGCTGACCTCCGCCATCAGCCGCGACAGCCGCTGGCTGGCAACCGGCAGCGCCGACAAAACCGCACGGCTCTGGAAACTGACCGATGAAGGCGCGGCGGAAGCCGCCGTACTTGCCGGGCACGAAGGGGGCGTGTGGTCGGTGGCCTTCAGCCCGAATGGGCGCTGGTTGGCCACGGGCAGTTACGACCAGACCGCGCGGCTTTGGCGCCTGACGAACGACGATCCCGGCGCATCGTCCATCGTCTTGGCCGGCCACAGCGGCCCGATCTTGATGGTGGCCTTCAGCGCCGACGATCATTGGCTGGCCACTGCCAGCGCCGACAAGACGGCGCGGCTGTGGAACTTAAGAGATCAGAATCCCTCGGCATCGCCCATCGTGCTATCGGGGCACGCGGACGAAATCACCAAGGCCGCCTTCAGCCCTGACCATCGCTGGTTGATTACAGCCGGCAAAGACGCAACTGCGCGGTGCTGGGACTTGCAATCGAAGAATCCGGCGGAGCATTCGATCGAGTTGCGCGGGCATGAAGGCGAAATCAGCGCGCTGGCCGTCAGTCCCGACAGCCGCTGGTGCGTCACGGGCGGCGCCGATGGCAGCGTTCGCGTCTGGAATCTTGATCACGATGCTCGGTCAGCGGACGCGTCCCATAGTCGCCTTTAGCTCCGCGCAAGTAGCGCGACATTCGCGGCGCGAAAGGCGACGATGGCGCGCCTGCGAGGCGCGCGCGGGTATTT
>JAICLL010000231.1 GCA_025927475.1 Pirellulales bacterium | reverse complement strand
GGTAGAGGGTTCGTCGTTATCCTTTTTCCCATTCCCCTCCGCCAATGTTGCGCAACTTCCGCGTCGCTAATGGCGACAATTGCGGAAGCCTATTTTGTCGGCGCGAGGCCAGAGACGATTCTTCAATCGCGCTTGTCTAGCTCATATTCGCCCAATCGCTTCGAGACGTGCGTTTCGACGCGGCCGTTCACCTCGCGCACGATCAGCGCGGCGGCGTGCGGCGTGCGCTCGATCAGATCCAGCCCGCGGTGCGGCCCCATCACGCTGACGGCTGTCGCCAGACTGTCGGCGGTGATGCAATCGGCGGCCACCACGCACACGCTGCTGGGTTCGGTCAGCCCCAGGCCGGTGCGCGGATCGACGATGTGTGAGTATCGCCGGCCGCCGATCACCACGTGTTGAAAGGCATCGCCCGACGTGGTGACTGCGGCGTTGCATAACACCACATAACGGCTGGGCGGACCCGCCGGATCGAGCGGCGCAATGCCGATCTTCCAGCCCTGCTCGCCGGGCGGAGCATCGCCGGCGCCAATATCACCGCTGGCGTCGATGAGCGCCCGCTTGACGCCGTTTGCGGCCAGCACCGCCAGTGCTTCATCGACCGCATAGCCGGCGGCGATCCCGCCCAGATCGAGCCGCATGCCCGGCGCCAGCAATTGGGCGGTGTGCCGCTGGCCATCGAGCCGCAGATGCTGGCGGCCCACGACCCGCCGCGCTTCCGCGAGCCGCTGCTCGGGCGGAAACTCCTTCGAGCGGCGGGCCCGCCGCCACAGCCGCACGTACGGCCCCACGGTAATATCGAAGGCCCCCTCGCTGGCCTCGCTCACTTGCCGCGAACGATTGAGCACGTTCCACAAATCGTCGCTGACTTCCACCGCCTGGCCGCTGCCAGCAGTGCCGCTCAGCCGCGACAGCTCGCTGTCAGGCTTATAGTCGCTCATGATCTGGTCGAGCTGGGCGAATCGGGCAAACGCCGCCTCCACCGCCTGGTTTGCGGATCGCTCGTCCGATGCGTACAATGTGATCTTTACCGGCGCCCCCATATGGGTCTGCTGGAATTGAAACCGGTGCAGCTCGACTTCGCTGTCGGCCTGCGAACAAACCTCGCCAAGCGCGACTATCATCAGGACGAAAACCGTGCGCGTAATGTGTGTCGCGGGCTGCCGGAAGAATCGTAGATTGAGTGCGAGCATAAAAGAACTGTAGGACGGGCAGCGAAGCTCGTCCATCCTAAGATCGAGATCTGAGTTGGATATGACGCGGAACGTCACAGAGTCCGTTCCCTACAGACGCGTTTTCGTGGCAGTGCTCATCGCGTGGTGCGCCGCTGGCCTGTCGCTGGCCGCCGAGGCCAGGCGTCCGGTGCTCGAAGTGCCCGATGCCAACGCCAGCGCCGAGTCCGACATGAAGCCCTACACCGACCGCATTAGCGGCAGCGAGGCGACGTTTGAGATGGCGCCGATTCGCGGCGGCACGTTTCGCATGGGCAGCCCCGATGACGAACCGTCGCGCGGCGACGACGAAGGCCCGGTGCATGAAGTCAAGATCGCGCCGTTCTGGATGGGCAAGCACGAGGTCACCTGGGACGAGTATGAGGTGTTTATGTTCAGCCTCGATGTTGCCCGGCGGCAGGTGCTGAGCGAAGAGCCAACTCCGCTCGACAAGCTGGCCGACGCCATCACGCGCCCCACCAAGCCCTACACCGACATGTCGTTCGGCATGGGCAAGGGGAGCCATCCGGCGATCAGCATGACGCAGCTCGCCGCCAAAAAATACTGCCAGTGGCTTTCGGCCAAAACCGGCCGTTATTATCGCCTGCCGACGGAGGCCGAATGGGAATATGCTTGCCGGGCGGGCACGCAAACCGCCTACTCGTTTGGCAACGATGCCGAGCAGCTTGGCGATTACGCCTGGTCGTATGACAACAGCGACGATAAGTATCACGAAGTCGGCAAGAAAAAGCCCAATCCTTGGGGCCTGTACGACATGCACGGCAATGTGGCCGAGTGGTGCGCCGATCAATATCTGCCCGATTTTTACCAGAAGATTTCGGGCATGGCCGCCGATAACCCCATCGCCGTGCCGAGCAAGGTCGAGCCGTGCGTCGTGCGGGGCGGTTCCTGGGACGACGATCCCGACAAGCTGCGCAGCGCCGCCCGTCGCGGCAGCCACAAAGACTGGAAACAGCAGGACCCCCAGGTGCCCCAGAGTATCTGGTATTATACTGACGCGCAGTTCGTCGGCTTCCGGGTTGTTCGCCCGCTGGTCGAGCCAAGCGATGAAGACAAACAGCAGTACGAAATCAACTTGGACGTGATCGATCCGAATCGACAGTGAGTGTGATACAGTTCGGTATTCTCAGAAGCAGTTTTCCTTCATAGTTCTCAGTTTCGGAGACAAACAATGAGCGACAACCCCCAACCCGTATCGCGTGAGATTCCCTCGCGGCGAGATTTTTTGAAGACGTCGGCGGTGGTCGGCGGCGGCCTGCTGGGCGGGCTGAGCTTGGCCCGCAGCGCTCATGCCGGCGCCGACGACACCCTCAAGATCGGCCTGATTGGTTGCGGCGGACGAGGGTCGGGGGCCATCAAGGACGCGCTCACCACCAAGCACAACATCAAGCTGGTGGCCATGGGTGACGCTTTTGAGGATCGCCTGAAAGGCAGCCTCAACAATCTTCAAAAGGACGAAGGTCTCAAGGCCAAGATCGACGTGCCCCAGGACCGGCAGTTCGTCGGCTTCGATGCTTACAAGCAGGTGCTCGGGTCGGGCGTCGACATGGTGATTTTGGCCACGCCGCCGGGCTTTCGGCCGATTCACTTCGCCGCCGCGGTCGAAGCCGGTAAGCACATCTTCATGGAGAAGCCGGTGGCCGTCGATGCGCCGGGCGTGCGGGCCGTGCTCGCCGCCGCGCAAGAAGCCAAAAAGAAAAGCCTGGGCGTCGGCGTGGGCCTGCAGCGCCGGCACCAGAAGGGATATATCGAGACGATTCAGCGGCTGCGCGACGGCGCCATCGGCGACATCGTCACCATGCGGGCCTACTGGAATGGCGGCGGCGTGTGGGTCCACCCGCGCGAGCAAGGTCAGACCGAAATGCAATATCAGATGCGCAACTGGTATTACTTCAACTGGCTCTGCGGCGATCACATTGTCGAGCAGCACATTCACAATCTCGATGTCATCAATTGGCTGAAGGACGCCTATCCGGTGCGCGGCCAGGGCATGGGCGGACGGCAGGTGCGCACCGGCGCTGACTACGGCGAGATCTACGATCATCACGCCGTCGAGTTCGAATATGCCGACGGCTCGCGGCTGTTCAGCTATTGCCGGCACATTCCCAACTGCTGGGACAGTGTCTCGGAGCATGTCCAGGGAACCAGCGGAACCGCCGACATCAGCGGCTACCGTATCGCCGGCAAAGATAGCGAAAAGTGGCGCTATCGCGGCGAGAACCGCAACCCGTACGTCGTCGAGCACGATGACCTGCTGGACAGCATCCGCGCGGGCAAGCCCTACAACGAAGCCGAGTATGGGGCCTTGAGCACGATGACGGCGATTTTCGGCCGCATGTGTACCTACTCCGGCAAGGCCTTGTCGTGGGAAGAGGCTCTCAACAGCAAGTTGTCGTTGGCGCCCGCGCAATACGCCTGGGACGCCGCGCCGCCGGTGCCCACCGTGGCCGTGCCCGGCCACACGCAGGTCGTGTGACGTAAACATTGCTGTGCAGGTAGCCCCCGGCCTTGTGCCGGGCAGTTTGCAATGGGTGCTACGGCATCCGTCGCGGCGCCATACGCATTGCTCCGGTGCGCGGCGCCATACGCCGCGGCGGACGCCGTGCGAAGCCGGGTCGGATGGCGTGGCACCCTTCTATGTGAAGAGGCCGCATCCCCGGATGTCGCTGCATTGCATTGGGCGCCAGAAGGTCGGACTCGCTGCGCTCGCCCCATCCACCCCTTTCAACATGTTAATTTAGTTCGCGATGCAGCAAGAATCCGAGAGGTTGCGATGTGATGTTGGGGTAGTCGAGACGATGTAAGGAACGTAGCCACGCCTTCGCGCGAGTTGCTCGATGGGGCGGCCGTGATAGCCTTTGTCGCAAACAGATGCTGCGGCCGACGGGACGTTGGCCGCGGGCGCGCGACGGGCATCGCCGTCAGAGTATCGTAGCGATGCACGGTGCTCGACGAACCGAAGCAAGGCGGCAGCGCCTTTCAATGGCAGCCGGCTCGCAAGACATAAAAATGCCGTCCACCACGCTTCGCAAATTGGCGCGTGGCCGGCCTCCTTGGGCACTTTGCCGATATTTCGGCAGCAACGGTTCAATGCGCCTCCAGAGCTTCTCCGGCATCCGGGCAAACTTGCCCGACCAATTCGTTCGCATACCCACCTCCATGCCAGGAACCCAAAGTCCTACGCATGAAGTTCACGCTTCTTTAGTTCTGGGATAGGCGCTTCGTTAAAAATGGTCGCGGCGCGCGCGAAAATGCCCGTGGCACGCTGGGGCGAACTGGTTAAAATGCTTGGCTATGAACGACGCTCACCTCCTCGCCGGTCAAGTTGCCTGGATCACGGGTTCGTCGCGCGGTCTGGGCCGGGCGATGGCCGCCGAGCTTTGCCGCCTGGGAGCGCGCGTGGCCGTGCATGGCACCCGCGCCGACAGCCCGCGCACCTTTGGCGAAGGCGAGTCGATGCAGCAGCTCGCCGATGAGCTTGCTCGCCAATGCGACGGCGAGACGATGCCGGTGTGGGGCGATGTCTGCCAAGAGGCAGAAGTCCGCCGCATCGCCGCCGAAATCCGCCAGCGCTGGGGGCAGATCGACGTTTTGGTTTGCTGCGCCGGCGGCGACATCGGCGCGCAAGGCACGGGCGTGGGCCGCGGCGGCCGCCCGGAAAACGACGATTGTCTGACGATCTCGCTGGCCGACATGCAGAGCGTGTTGGACCGCAACCTGCTGAGCGCCATCCTTTGCTGCCGCGAAGTGGCGCCGGAGATGATGGCTCGCAAATCCGGCCGCATCATCACGATTGGCAGCATTGCCGGTTGTTATGGCCGCCCGACGGGTTCGATGTATGCCGTCGCCAAGGCGGCGGTTCACGAATACACGCGCTGCCTGGCCGAGCAACTGCGTCCGTACAATATACCCGTGAACTGCGTCGCACCGGGCGGCACCGTGACCGAGCGGTTCTTGCGGATCCACGAGATCGACCAGCAGCGGCTGGCCACCGAAGGCACGCTCGATCGCTACGGCCGCCCGCACGAGGTTGCGGCGGTCGTGGCGTTTTTGTGTTCGCCCGCCGCGGGCTTCATCAGCGGGCAAGTAATCCGCGTCGACGGCGGCTCGCAAACGTTTGCCTGCTAACATGAAGTCACCACGTCAATGGTCGATCCGGCGCATGTTCCTTTGGGTGTTTATGGCCGCATTGATCTCTTCGCAGGTGTCGCATCTTTATCACCGAGCGTTCATGGCCATCCTCACTGCTTGGCTGGGTATCGCCGCGTTTGCCGTCGCGACGGGAGATTAGTCCTTACGCGTCGCCCCCAGTTCAGCTTAAAGGGGCTGCTGGCGCGCCTGCTTCTGCTGCCCGCTTCTCTCGGTGATGCCTATGAACCCTCGAGTTGTTCGCATCAGCCGGTTTTGATACGATAGCCGAAAGGATCTGCCACGGGGCCTACCACCACTAGGAGCTTTGCCGTGCTCTCGCTTGTTCAAACGAGCCGGCGTTTTGGCCGCCGCGAGTTTTTGCGCATCGGCGGGCTCGCGCTCGGTGGATTGTCGCTGGCCGACGTGCTGGCGGCGCGGGCCGCGGAGTCCACCGCCCGGCTCGTAAAAGACCGCTCGGTGGTGTTTTTGTTCTTGCACGGCGGCCCCAGCCAGTTCGAAACATTCGATCCGAAAATGTCGGCGCCCGCCGAGGTGCGCAGCACCACTGACGAAGTGACCACCCGCATTCCCGGCGTCACCTTTGGCGGCAGCTTTGGCCGGCTGGCTTCGCTGGCCGATAAGCTGGCGGTCGTTCGTTCGTTCACCACCGGTGACGCCAACCACGACATCAAGCCGATCGTGTGCCGCGACACGCTCGGGGCCAACATGGGTTCGCTCTACAGCCGTATCGCCGGACCGAATCATCCGGTGACCGGCGTGCCCAGAAACGCCGCCCTTTATCCCCAGGCGGTCGCCCCAGACGCCGGGCCGGCCATCAAAAGCTTCGGCAATTTTGAAGCTACCGGAACTTTGGGCGGTTCGGCGGCGCCGTTCGTGCCCGGCAGCGGCGGGCAAATGCAGCAAGCCATGCAGTTGTCGATTCCGCTGGGGCGGCTCGACGACCGCCGGCATTTGTTGCGCGAGTTCGATCGCGTGCAGATGGGCCTCGACGCGCGCGGCTCGCTGGCCGGTCTCGACGCGACGCGCGAGCAGGCGTTTCGCATGATTCTGGGCGGCGTGGCCGGCGCGTTCGATCTGGCGCGTGAAGATCCGCACGTGGTGGCGCGTTACGACACCGCGCCGCTGGTGCGGCCCGCAGCCATCAGCCGGCGGTGGAACAACTATAAGCATTACACCGACAACGCCCAAACGCTCGGCAAGCTGCTGCTGATGGCCAGGCGTTTGTGCGAGGCAGGCTGCGGCTTTGTGACCGTGACCACCAGCTTTGTCTGGGACATGCACGCCGACGTGAACAACGCGGGCATGGCCGAGGGCATGGGCTACATGGGCTTGCCGCTCGACCATGCGGTGTCTGCCTTTATCGAGGACGTTGAATCTCGTGGTTTGAGTGACCGCATCTTGCTGGTGGTCTGCGGCGAAATGGGACGCACGCCGCGCATTAACGCCAAAGGCGGGCGAGATCACTGGGGCAACCTGGCGCCGCTCTTGCTCGCCGGGGGTGGGTTGCGCATGGGCCAGGTAATCGGCCAATCGACGCGCGACGGCGGATCGCCGCTTTCCGAGCCGGTGACCATCAAGCATTTGCTGGCTACCGTCATGCAATCGCTGTTGGATGTCGGACAAGTGCGAATTGCCGATGGCTTGCCGAACGATCTTGTGCAGGCTATCACCGGCGGAAGCCCGATCCCGGCGTTGTTCTGAAGTCAGCGACGGGGGCGGCGTGCGTGACTTTACCGCCGCGATCGGCTAGACTGGCGATCGGGCAACGGGTGCGCTTTTTCGGAGCGGACCATGACCGAACCACATCACATCAGGCGGTATCGGCGGCGCCGGCGCGGCGGTTTCACGTTGGCTGAATTGTTGGTGGTCATCGGCATCATCGCGTTTCTGCTGGCGCTGATGGTGCCCGCTGTGCAGAGCGCGCGCGAATCCGCCCGCCGCAGTCAGTGCAACAACAATCTCAAGCAGATCGGCTTGGGGTTGCAGAACTACGCCGACGTCAACAAATCGTTTCCGGCTGATGCCCTATGGGGGCGATTCTCTTATGAAGATGCGGATGCCGATTCCGAACCAAAACAGTTGGCATATCATTATCCCTGGAGCGTCAGCATTGTGCCCTTCCTCACGTCAACGCCGCTTTACGACGCGATCAACAAGCGGGTCGCCATCTGGAACCAAAGCCAGCAGTACGGCGTCGGTACCGTCGACGGCGCTCCAATCGTTCCACCCTCGTTTTACGGCTATGTCCAATCTCAACAGATCCCTCCGTATCGCTGCCCGTCGGACGCTGCTTTTACCGGGCCGGTCGAATTGCCGGGCAAGTGTATGTGGATGAACTACGCCGGCAGCGTCGGCGTGGGATTTTATTCGGCGCGGGTCAAAAACGACGCGCCCTACGAAACAGAGACCACCGCGCCAATCACGACGCGAGGCATCTTCGCCTTTAACGAGCCGGTCAAGTTTGACTCGATCAAAGACGGCATGAGCAACACCATCGCGGTCGCCGAAGTGACCTCATCGAGCGTGGCGACCACCAGCGTCGCGGGCGGCGGCCAGTACAACAGCGCCTTGAGCGCCGGGCTGCCGTTTGCCGCCGACTCGAACCAACCCCTGCCCCCGACTTGGGCTTTGCGCGGCGCCGATCCTGGGCAGCCTTGGTCGCCGGACCACGCGCTGGCCGGCGGCGCCGGCAGATCGCGAAAAAATCTCTTCGCGCGCGGGAAGGCTCGCATGCCTATGGTGTTTCGCGCGGCGATGGTCGCGCTTACCGAAAGCGTGACGGGCAGCGGTCCCTGCTCGGCGCCTGATTTCTACAGCGCCGCCCAGGGAGGTCCCTGCGGGCAAGGTGGCGACGCCAAGGCTGGCGCCGCGGGCTTCGAGCTGACGGGCATGGTCGGCGGCGCGCCAATCGTCGGCATCGCTCCGCTCTATAACGCCCTCTATAGTCCCAACTCGAACTGGCCCGGTCCCGATAGCAATCATCCGGGCGTGGTGCTGGTCGTCTTCGCCGATGGATCGTCGAAGCCGATCTCCGACCAGGTCGATTTCTCCGTCTGGGCCAGTCTCAATACCCGGCAG
>JAICLL010000115.1 GCA_025927475.1 Pirellulales bacterium | reverse complement strand
TACACTGCTGCTAGCAAAAACTGCGAAACTTGAACTAAGGAGCGGACGAAAAATAACTTCGACATACACATCCCTCTCCCTCCGGGAGAGGTCAGGTGAGGGCCAAGACAATTGCCGAAGTTGTTTTTCGTCCGCTCCTAAGCGGTCGAGTGCAGCGAGGCATCCTCAGGGGTTGAAAGCAAATGGGTAATTCTCCGTGCAGGCTTTTCACGTTGTTGCTCGTTGTACTTGCGCATCTCGGTTTGGCCATGGCGTCGGCCGCGGGTTCTGCGGCTGAGGTGCAGCAACGCTCCGCGCCCGGCATCGAACTGTCCCGCTACGTCTCGCCGGATGTCGGGCTGTGTCTCGAACTCCGGCAACTCGAAACGCACGCCAGTCGCTTCCTGGAAAGCGAACTCTTTCGCCGTTTGCAGGCATTTCCGCCGTTCGCGACGATGCTGGCCCAGCAACGGCCGAACTGGTTGGCCATCGCCGGCGAGGTTGAACGGCGCACCGGAGCGACCGCCGGCCAACTTTATTCGGGACTGTTGGGCCGCCAGGTGCTGTTTGCCGTCTGGCCGCCGGCCGAGGGCCGCTCGCCCAAGGGCGACGCCCTGCTGCTGATCGAGGCCGCCGATTCAGCGCTGCTCGATCAATCGTTGCAGCGCCTGGTCGAAGCCCGCCGCGCGGCAAACCGCTGGCACGGGCGGCGGACCATCGAAGCCGCCGGACGGGCCTTCACTCTTGAGGCCGTCGCCCGCGACGACGAGCCAAGCGACATCTTTCTGGCCGTCGATGGCGAGCTGGGCATGATGGCCACCAGCGAGGCAGTGATTCGCGGCGTGCTGGAGCGTCGCGCCGGGGCCGTTGCCGCCTCGCTGGCCACGCTTCCCTCTTACGCCGCGGCGGTCGAGCGCCTCTCGGCCGACTGCGTGGCACGGGCCTTCATCAGCCCGCGCGCTTGGGACGCGTCGCTGTTGGCAGATTTGCGCAAAAAGCCGCCGCGCAGCGACGAGGCCCGCACTCAGCAAGCGGTCGTCGATGCCTGGCGAACCACCGAATATGTGGTGGGCGGAGTAGAACTCACCCCGCGTGTGGCCGTTGAACTTGCCTGGCGATGGCAAGCCGACTCGCTGCCCCAGCCGCTGCGCGAAGTCGCCGCCGGTCTGGCCGGCAGATCGCACTTCGTCGACCGCATTCCCGCCGACGCCTGGCTGGCCGTCGCCGGGCGAATCGACCTTGCCCATATCGTGCGGCATCTTGTTGCCGAGCAGTGGCGCGGCGCCGGCGACTCATCGGCTTCCGCATCGAGCAGTGTTCCGCCCGAAACGATTGTGGCCTGGGCCTTAGCCGCCGGGTTCGAACCCGATTTTAGCGCCTATTGCCGCTCGCCTTCCAACGATCTGAGTGGAGTCGGTCCGGTAGCCCCGGCCCTCGTGGCCGGCCCGTCCTATACTGACGTTCTCCAATCGCGGGATGAATCGGATCACGCCGACATCGAAGCCGTGGCGGCGGTGCAAACCAGGCCGCTGGAACCGGTTGACTCATCACCGCCCTTGGCCGAAACCGCCGCTCCGCTGTTGCACGCGCTGCTCGCGGCCGCGGTCGAAGCGACAAACGCGCGTCATCCCGCCGAACAAGCCGACATCGAAACGGCCGCCCGCGACGGGCTTTCGGTGACCACCGTTTCCGGCCTGAAGGCCGGGTCACGGTCGCTGGCGTTCGCCTATGCGGTCACCGACGGCGTTCTTTGGCTCGGAACCTCGGCCGCCGCCGTGCGCCAGCGCGTCGCCGCTTCGCCCGACGATTCTCTCTTGGCGCGTGACGACGTTCGCCGTCAGCTTGGCTCACTGATCGCCGCGCCGAGCGACGTGGTCTATTTCGATCTCGTGCGTTGGCGCCGGCTGCTTTCCGCCGGCCCTGAAGCAGTGCGTTTCTTGTGGCAGGGCCAATCGCTCGACGCCGCCGCCCGGCGGCAGCAATATCAAACCTTGGTTGCGCTGTCCGGCCTCGCCGACCGCCTGCTCGCAGCCGCCCAGATCGACGACGCCGGCGTTTCGCTGTCGCTGAGCCTTATGGCGGGCGACCAGATAGAATAAGGTACGCAGGCATCTCGGTCATGCTTACCATGAAGCGATTGATATCAATCCCACCAGATGGCGACGACGGCCCGCGTCTCGCGACCGCTGCCCAGGGCATGGTCGACGTCCTTGGGATCATCGTACACGCTGACCATGCCGCCTGATGTTTCCACATTGAAAATCTCGGCCAGCTTTTGGGCGGCTTCTTTGTTGGTAGCGAGCAGATAAAGCGTATCGACGTTCCACAGGTTGTAGGGCAGATCTCGCAGTTTGATCAGTCCCATTGCCGGCAAGTTGCCCCACCCGGAAAGCGCCAGCCGGTCCATCATCGCGGCCTCCCACAGATCGCGATGCTCGAACAGTATGGCCGCCACGGTCGGCCCATCGAAGTCGTTGAATCGCCAGCGGCGGATGATCTCCAGTTGAATATCCTGCGCCGTCGCCTCGCCCAGCGGCATCAACGGCAAGTCGGCCACGGACTTCGCGTTCATTTCTCCGCTCATAGCTCGTTAACTCTCTTCTTGGCTCAAGGGCGGCTCGGACAGCGGCCTGGCCGAGTGGCCACAGCGGCTGCGGCCTCTGCAGCGCCAGCCGTGGACGCCGCCAAGCAGGGTCATTGACGCGGTCATCCCTCGAGCAAGTCACCAATGACATCGCCGGTGGGCACCAATCGCAACGGGCGGCCGAACTGATCGTGAATCTCGCGGTCGTGCCGGATGCCCAGCGTGTGGTAGATGGTCGAGAGCATGTCGCCGGGTGTGAGCGGATCGGAGATGGGATACGCGCCAATCTTGTCGCTGGCGCCGTAAACCAGCCCGCGTTTGAAACCGCCGCCCACCATCATCAGGCTATAGCAGAAGTTCCAGTGATCGCGGCCACCGTTGTTGCCGTTGATCTTGGGCGTCCGTCCAAAATCGCCAAAGATGGCGACCAGCGTGCGATCGAGCATACCGCGCTCGGCCAGATCGCCGATCAGGCTTGACGCGGCGGCGTCGAGCTGCGGCAGCAGCCGGTCGCGCAGGCTGACAAAATTGCTGCCGTGCGTGTCCCAGGTGGCGTTGGCGTCGGGCGCCCACGATAGAGTGATCACGCGCGTGCCCGCCTCGATCAACCGCCGGGCCAAGAGCGCGCTCTGTCCATAGATATTGCGCCCGTAACACTCGCGTGTCTGGTCGTTTTCGTCGGCCAGGCGAAAGGCGCGTTGCGTGCGTTCGGAAGTGAGCAGGTCGAGTGCCCGTTGCTGCATGCGGGTCATCTCACCGGCTGCCAATTGGCCCTCGAGCGTAGCCGGCCCCGCGTCGACTCGCTCGAACAGCGACCGCCGCTGCGCGAGCCGCGCCGCCGACACATCGGCCTGCACGGTCAACTCGGGCACGCTAAAGTCGGGGGCATTGGGGTCTTTTAAGACAAACAGCGGATCATAAGCGCGGCCGAAGATGCCGCCGAAAAAGCCCGGCTGCGGTGGACCGCCGGCGCCCTCTTTGGTGATGTACGGCAGATGCACTTGCGAGACGGTGTCTGCCGTGGCGGGCGGGCGAAGTCTTTGGACCACCGCTCCCAGGCACGGATAATCGTTTGCGCTGGCCGAGCCGCCCACCTCGCCGCGGTCGTGCCCGGTAAGCGCCGTGTAAACCGCCGCGCCGTGTGAATTATTGACGCTGTGGTGCATCGAGCGCACCACCGTGGCCCGGTGCATGTGCCGCGCCAGCCGCGGCAGGTGTTCGCACACAAAGTAACTCGGCAGCGAAGTGCTGATGGGCTTAAACTCGCCGCGGATGCCATCCGGCGCCTCGGGCTTCATGTCCCACATATCAAGGTGGCTCGGCCCGCCATCAAGAAACAGCAAAATGCAGGCGTCGGCCGTTGGGCGGACTTCGGGCGCTCGCTCGCCCGCCAGCAAATCGGCCAGCGACAGGCCCAGTCCGCCCAGGCCCAACATGCCGACTCGCAAAACGTGCCGGCGTGAAACGGCAGTCTGACAAAGCTTCGTGGGAAGCATCGTGCGATCTTGGTTCATGTCGATCTTTGGTGCAGGAAAGCGGCGGCCGCAAGGGGCCAGGCCGCACGGAGGGATTCAACGGAGCGCAGCCACGGGCCGCCTCAAGTATACCGCCAGCATTCCTCGATCGTATACCCGGCCTGGAAATCATCGCCGTATCAAACGAGACTAGCGGAATCAGCCGCAAGCGATAAAATGGCCGCGAAAGGGAGAGGCAGGCGATGCCCAAAAAAGCCGCGGGCACAACAACCGTTGTCAATGTAGCGTCGGTTCCGCATCGCAGCGTTTTTCGCTATCCCGGCGGAAAGACCTGGCTCGTTCCGCACATCCGTAAATGGCTTTCCTCCATCGAGCGGCCCGCCGAGTTTGCCGAGCCGTTTGCTGGTGGCGGAATCGTGGCGCTGTCGGTGCTGTTCGATGACCTGGCCGACCGAATCACGCTGATTGAGCTCGACCGATCGATTGCCGCGGTCTGGAAAGTCATTCTGAACGGAAAGGGTGCGGCGCTCGCCGACCGAATTATTTCCTTCAAGGTTTCGGAGCCGACGGTCCGCGAGATTCTTTCCGCGCAACATCGAAACCTGTTCGATCTGGCATTCGCCACGATTCTTCGCAACCGAATGCAGCGCGGCGGCATCATGGCGCCGGGCGCGGCTCTGATGAAAGAAGGCGAGAACGGCAAAGGGCTTCGCTCACGCTGGTACGCCCAAACCCTGAAAAACCGCATCGTGGACATCGTTCAGAAAAAGGCCTTCATCAAATTCATTCAGGGCGATGGCATCGCGTTCATGCACCAGAACGCAAGCCGCCCCGACATCGCCTATCTGATCGACCCGCCCTACACCGTCGCCGGCCGCCGACTTTACGCCCACTCCGAGATCGACCACGAGCAGCTCTTTAAGGCGGTTGAAAAGCTCGAGGGAGATTTTCTGATGACCTACGACAACGTGCCGCCGGTTCGAGAATTGGCGAAAGCTCACGGCCTCGACACGCAGGAAATCGCCATGAAGAACACTCATCACGCGGTGATGAGCGAGCTATTGATTGGCCGTAATCTGGCCTGGGCGCGATGATCTTCGCATTGGCGGCGCTGCTTGCACCGAGCATGGAGAAGTAGATATAAAACATCGACGTTCGAGACCATTAGGGCGACGCCGTGCCCGACTCTTTTGACCCCTATTACAAATGGTTCGGGATATCGCCGAAAGACCAGCCGCCGAACCACTATCGGCTGCTCGGCTTGGATCGGTTTGAAGCCGATCCAGACGTCATCGAGTCGGCGGCCGACCGGCAGATGTCCCACCTGCGTTCGTTCCAAACGGGTGCTCATGCTGCGCTCAGCCAGAAATTGCTGAACGAAGTGGCCGCCGCAAAGCTCTGTTTGCTCGATGCCGCAAGGCGCGCGGCCTATGACCAGGCGCTTCGCGCAACAGCGCAACCCGCGATCCGTGCGGCGCAGCGGTCGGAGGACACCAGCGCGGCGCCGATCACTGCGTCGGTGCCTGTGTCGGCGCCCGAACGCGATATCGCTGGCGCGGGTCGCCCGCTTTGGCAAGAGCCGGTGCTGATCGCGTCCGCGGCGGCGGGCCTGTCGATCGGGACCGTAGTCGCAGGCGCGTTGCTACTGCTCTCGCTCGGCAAGCCGTCGATGGCTCCAAGCGGCGACGATATGTTGGAGGTTCCTTCGGAGGCGCGAACCATCGCCGCTGAAGAAAAGGAGGCGAACCCAGCGCCGCCCGTTGCCGCAGTTCTCGGGGCCGATGTGAGCGCGGCATCTTCGGCAGAGGCTACCCAATCAAGCTCGACGACGTCGCACCGGCCCGCTTTTGGTCTGAACGGTTCGGAAAACCAACCGGTCGATTCCGGTCGAACCGGGCCGGGCCTGTCCAGTGAGCTTCCCGTGGCGCAGCCAAAGCCAAAGCCAACCTACCGCGCGATTGGGGAACCCATGAACCTGCTGGCTGGCATTGACCTGGGCCGCGATGTCGTCAAGGGCGAGTGGCGACAGGACGGCCAAGACCTGATTTCACCCGAGCGAACGCTTTGGGCGCGCGTCATGTTGCCCTGTCTTGTGCCGGAAGAATATTTGCTTACCGTCGTCGTTGACTGTCCAAAGCGGCGGAGTGGCTTTAACGAGAACTTTAACTTAGGATTGGTCGGCCGCGGCAATCGGCAATTCATGTATTGCATTACAGCCTACGGCAAAGGCGGGTTGTTCCTCCTCGATGGCAAGGAATGGCATGTGAACGAGACATCCCATGCCGCTCGCGGCGTTTTGAAAACCGGGGAAAACGTGATCGCTTGCATTGTCCGCACCACGGGACTGGAGGCCCGTGTGAACGATCGCACATTCATCGACTGGAAAGACAACTTTGGCCGGCTATCGGTGCAACCGGCATGGCAGTGCCCAAATACTTCGGTGCTGTTTCTGGGCACTTGCTGCGATTATCGCTTCACCAAGGTCGAACTCCAGGCGATTCGGTCGCTGAGCGAGTAAGGGCCGGCCCCATCGAGGAAAACTTACTCGAAGATCGAAATCGTGGCGATCGGGCTGGCACAAGCGGCCCGCAGAATGCTCGCTCACCACTCGTTAAGCAGCCGCTCCGCCTCGTTCGCCGCCTTGGTGCCACCAAATTCCTCAATGATTTTTTGCAGCCGCTGTTTGACAGACTCGGTCTTCCCGCTTTCGAGGAGCTGCTTGGCCAACTTGAGCTTCGAGCGCGCCTTTTTTTCACGCTCGGCGTCCGCGGCGGACTCGCCCGTTTCAGCCGTGGCGGGCTCACCGCTCGACGATGCCGCTTCGTCGGCCTTGGCCGATTTTGCCCGCGGGCCGTCGGACAGCAGGCTCGAGAATGTCAGCCCGTAACGGTTCGTCAGATTGATCCGCATCACATCATAGGCCGGCCCCAACTCGATGTCGTTGAACTTGCCGTAAGCCTTTTTGGCTAAGATCTCGGTGTCCAACGGCGCGACGACCTTTTTCATCAGCTTGATGTCGACGGCCAGGTCGCGTAAATTCTCGCCAATTTTTTCCATGGTGAGGGCGTCGACCGTTACCAGCCTAACCAGTTCCTCGTCGACATCGTCGATCTGAAGTGCCTTGAGCTTGGCGGCCGCCTCGGGCATCATGTCGCCTAGTTTTTTGCACGTGCCCGAAATCTTCGGGAACATGGCAATCAGTCGCTCGCGGTCGTCAGGAATGGGCGGCTGTTTGAGTTTTTTGATCCGTCCGGCGAGCGCGCGGTTAATTCGGGAGGCTTCTTCCCAATACTCCAGCGTGCGCTTGGGCATGCCCGCGGCCAACGTCGGCTCGCGCGGCGGGGGGAGATTGGCCAACGGCTGCACGCCGCTTTGGGCGTTCATCATCCGCGCGATGTGCTCGGCGGAGATGGCAAAATTGAGGTTCTGGCCGTCCGTGCGGTGCCACGTGTTCAGGCCGACGACCTCGCCGCGAGCGTTGACCAGCGGGCCGCCGCTGTTTCCGCCCGAGATCGGGGCGGTGGTCTGAATCCACCAGGCGTCCAGGTCGTAGCGTTGATGCTCGGTGTAAACATCGACGCCGGTCATTTGCTTGAAAACGTCGCGCAACTCGGTGCCTAGGCGGAGCGAACTGACGATGCCGTCGCTGACCGTGCTCCCCAGACCGCGTGGGGCGCCGAAGGCCAGCACCGACTCGCCCTTGTGCGGCCTGGCGGTTGCCACGCGCAACGGCTGCAAAACATGTCCCGCCGGATTGATGCGCAGCAAGGCCAGATCTTTGCCCGGCGCGATGGCCAAAAAGCCCGCGACTTCGGCGGTGGTTTTGTCGGCGAACTTGATCTGCGCTTTTTTCGCGCCTTCGATCACGTGATAGTTGGTGACGATGGTGCCTTGGGTGTCATAGATGAACCCGCTGCCCAGACTATCTCCGATATCGACAATGACCACCGAAGGCTCAACCCGGTCCACCAAGTCAGTAGCTTCCAGATGGTCGACTTGCGGTAGAACAGGCGAGCCGTTGGTTGCCGAAGCCACGCGGTTGTCTGCGGCGGAAGCCGCCACGGCGCCGCCGGTTTGCGGCGGCGGCGCGGGCGTCATCACCGGCGGCGCCGTCCGTGTCGGCGCCGGCGGAAGCGCGGGCTGCGTATTTGCCGGCCGCGTGATGGGCGCCGCATCCGTCCGCGCCGCTGGCTGAGTCATGCTCGGATGAACTGCAGGCGGCGAAACAACCGCACCGGCCGGCGCAAGCGGCTCAGGCTCGGCCACGCCGATGGTCGTTGCCACTTCCACCGGTTTGCCATCGGCGGCCGGCCCGCGGAACAGCGCGGTCGCCACCATGATGACCAGATAGAGCGACAGTGGAACAAAGAAGGCGCCCAGCAAGACCGCCCCAGCCAAAAGATAGGTCGGCCGAGGTTTTTCGCCGGTCCCTGCGGCGGTTTTTGACGGGGTTAATGGCGGCTTCGGGCGATGCTCGACTTGCGGGACAGCGTGCTCACCGGCCACGAAGGCAGGAACCGTGAACGTACCCGAGCAATGCGGACAGGCGACCGCCTGGCCGCTCAGTGATGCCAAGACCGAAACCGTCTGCGTGCAATGCGGACACGCGAGTTGCTGCTCCATCGCAGGACCTCATTTGGGAATAAGAGGAGCCGGCCGCTTTGGTTTTCCGGCATGGTAGCAGCCGGGGCGGTAGTTGGCAATTAGTTTGCGGAGCAGCAGGACGCGCAATCGTCGCCTTCATTGTTCGGCGGCCCAACACTTGTCGGGCCAAGTTTGGGCAGATAACCTCGTATTGTGGGAATCATTCCCCGCGCTCTGTAAGCAAAAACCCCGCCCCGCCGAATCCGCTGCATGATCCATCTCCTGCGCTGGGCCGTTGCCGGCCTACTGATCGTTGGTGCGCCACTGCTGGCCGCCGAGCAAAAGAATGCCTATGAAACTCCCCAGGCGGCCCAGGCCGATCCCGATTTCGCCCTGCAAGGCGAATACACCGGCAAAGACCTTGGCGTGCAGGTGGTGGCGCTGGGCGGCGGCGAATTCCGCGTGGTTAGCTACCGCGGCGGGCTGCCGGGCGCCGGCTTCCACGGCGATGAGAAACCAGACGAGAAGCACGATGCGAAGCAGGTGGCGGAGCTCGATCGCGACGAAGTGCTCGAGCTGGTAGCGACGCTCAACAAGGTTCAGCGGACCAGCCCGACGCTGGGCGCCAAGCCGCCGAAAGACGCCGTGGTGCTGTTCGACGGTACGCCAAAATCGCTCGCAAAACATTGGCGGCCTGGCGCGCGGCGCACCGACAATGGTCTGCTGATGCAGGGCTGTACTACGGTCGATACCTTCCGCGATTTCACACTGCACCTGGAATTTCGTCTGCCCTACATGCCGCGGGCGCGCGATCAAGGCCGCGGCAATAGCGGCGTTTATTTTCAAGGGCGCTATGAGACGCAGGTACTCGATTCGTTCGGGTTAGACGGCAAAAACAACGAGTGCGGCGGCGTTTATTCGGTCCGTGCCCCGGACCTCAACATGTGCCTGCCGCCGTTGGCATGGCAAACCTATGATGTCGAGTTCACGGCGGCGCGCTGGGACAGCGAAGGAACGAAGACAGCAGACGCGCGATTGACCGTGCGGCTCAATGGCGTGCTGATTCACCAGGATGCTGCCGTGCCGGGCGCCACCACCGCGGCGCCGCAGGCCGAGTCGTCCGAACCGGGGCCGATTTATCTGCAAGATCACGGCTGCCCCGTGCGGTATCGCAACTTTTGGCTGGCGCCGCGCGATCTGCAGCGCGAAGCGCAGCGACCGATTGTGCCAGGCTTTGAGCGTTTCTTCTCCGCGGCAGGCACAGATCCCGTGCAGGGCGGGCGGCTGCTGCTTGGCGAACTCGGTTGCACGGCCTGCCACGCCGCCGATGCGAACCTGGCAGCCCACCTTCTGCCCAGGCAAGCGCCGGTACTCGACACCGCCGGCGCACGTGTGCAGCCCGAATGGATGTTGCGGTTCATCGCCGATCCGCACGGCGCAAAACCCGGCACGGTCATGCCCAACCTTTTTGCCGGAATGCCAAACCAGAAGCGCGATGCCGCGGTGCGGGCGATCGTCAATTTTCTTTACACCACGGGGCGCTTACAGCCTCAGCCGGGCAATCGGCAGTTCGCCAAGCGCGGCGAGCAACTGTTCAAGCAGCTTGGTTGCGTGGCATGTCACCAGCCGCGCGACGGAAGCAAAGTGTCTGCCAGCACATCGGCGCCCCTCTCTGAGCTGCGCGAGAAATATACGCTGGTATCGCTCGCCGAGTTTCTGAAAAACCCGCACCAGGTTCGTCCTTCGGGCCGTATGCCCAGTCTGAATCTCAACAACGAAGAAGCCCGCGACCTGGCGTGTTACCTGATCGGCGATGTGGAGTTGCGGCCGCGGCGCCCCAACCTGCGATATGCGGCGTATGAAGGCGGCTGGGGATCGATGCCCGACTTCGATCAGTTGACGCCCTATCAGACGGGCGAGTCGGCCGGACTCGACCTGACCGTGGCCGAGAGGACCGATAATTTTGGCATCCGGTTCGACGGCTTTCTGCAAATCAAGCAGGCGGGCGAATACACGTTTCATCTCGGGTCGGATGACGGCAGTGTTCTCTATCTCGACGGCGAAGAGGTGATCAACAACGATGGCGTTCATCCGCACCAGGTGCGCAGCAGAGCGGTGAAGCTTGACGCGCGGATGCACGCGGTTCGCGTCGAGTACATGCAAGGCGGCTTTGATTGGACGTTGGAGCTGGACTACGAAGGGCCGAGCGTGCCGCGGCAGCCGGCCGATTTGGCGATGTCGCTGAGCAGCAGGATTCAGGATTCGGGATTCAGGGATCAGGGGAGACAAGAAGGGGGGCGAGATTTAGAGGGCGGGGGTCAGGGAAGCGAGCCGTTTGTTTTTGACTCCTCGCAAGTCGAGACGGGACGCGAGTTATTCGCCTCGCTGGGTTGCGCCAACTGCCATTCGCTCAAGCAGGGCGGCAAACCGGTCGCGGCAAAGTTGGCCGCCAAGCCGTTGAAACATTGCAATCCGGCGGAAGGCTGCCTGCGAAGGGCGGGCATCGCCCATCAGGACGTGGCAGGGACGGACGTTTCCGGGGCCGGTCCGCGGCAAGGCCATCGGCAGCGCGCTGCCGATCGCCCCCCATCTGGCGGCAGCCCGCGGCCTGCAGCTTTCCTCGCGCGGAGCGAGAGGGCTGATTTACGCGCTGGCTCGCAAGCCGGCGCGCCCGATTTTGGGCTGACCGGCCCGCAGCGCGAGGCGCTGGCGGCGGCGCTGTCGGTCGAATCGCCCGCCGGCCCGCCGAACGCCGAAGAACAGATTTCGCTGGCGATGACGGCCTTTAACTGCTATGCGTGCCACACACGCGGCGGCGTGGGTGGGCCGACGACCGACCGCAACGCATTATTCTTGACGGCGATTCCCGAGATGGGCGACGAAGGGCGCGTACCGCCGCCTCTGGACGGCGTGGGCGACAAACTGCGCGATGATTGGCTCAGGCACGTACTGGCCGAAGGCGCCAAAGACCGACCGTATATGCTGACTCGCATGCCGCGGTTCGCCACGCCCGAAGTGACGAAGCTCGCCGAGGCCTTGGTTTCGCTCGATCGACGCACCACCGCCCAGGTCCCCAAGCTCGATGAGCCACTTTCGCGCCTGAAGTCGACCGGCCGCTTGCTGGTGAGCGATAAAGCCCTGGCCTGCATCAAGTGCCACACATTCGGTCGGCATCGGGCGACCGGCATACAGGCCATCAGCTTGCTGACGATGACCCGCCGCATCCGCCAAGATTGGTTTCACCGTTATTTGCCGAACCCGCCCGCCTATCGGCCGGGCACGCGCATGCCCACCGGCTTTATCAACGGCCGCAGCACGATCAGCTCGGTCTACGACGGCGATCCCGCTCGTCAGATCGCCGCGATCTGGGCTTATCTGAGCGACAGCGACAAGGCGGGCATTCCCGACGGCCTGATCGCCGACCTGATTGAGCTGAGGCCGGAATCGCGGCCGATCATCTATCGCAATTTCATTGACGGGCTGACACCGCGCGGCATTGCGGTGGGTTACCCGGAGAAGGCGCATCTGGCGTGGGACGCCAACCAGCTTTGCCTGGCGCTGGTGTGGCACGGCCGGTTCATCGACGCCTCGAGGCATTGGACGGGCCGCGGCGATGGCTTTCAGCGGCCGCTGGGCGACCACGTGGTGCGGATCGAGCAAACCGTTCCGCTGTCGGTGCTCAATTCGCCCGACGCGGCCTGGCCCAGTCAACCACCCAAGGAGCGCGGCTATCGCTTCGGCGGCTATCGGCTCGACGCCGAGGGCCGGCCGACGTTTTCGTATCAAGGGCCGGAATTCACCGTCGACGACCAGCCCATGCCCGTCGCGACGGGCGGCGAGCCGCACTTCGAGCGGCGCCTCACGGTGCATTGCCAGCAGCCGGTGACGGGGCTTTGTTTGTTGCTCGGCGCGGCAAGCGAGATCAAGCCGCTGGCCGACGGCTGGCACCAGGTCGGCGACTCGTATCGCGTGCGCTCGCGCGGCGACCTTGGCCCGCCGATCCTTCGCAGCAGCGGCGGCCGGCAAGAATTGCTCGCGCCGGTGTTGCCCCGCGAAGGCAAGGCGGATTTGATCGAAGAGATTGTGTGGTGAAAGCCAATCGGTGGCGTTTCTGACGAGCCTTGATGCTGAGGTCATCAAGAGCGATGGCACGATGCATAACACAACCGCGTAGATGAGGAATGCGGGCGTGATTCGGACCGTCCGCATCACAGCAGTAGCTTTCTGAATTCTGGCTGATTACTATGCTCGAAACCTGCATCAGAAACCGAAATCCACGAGGGTGCGTTCATGCCATCGAAATTGACTGCCGGGAAGAAAGCCGCGCAGACTCGGAAACGACGTAAGATCGCGAAGCAAGCAGCCACCACGCGCAAACGTCGACGCACCGCGAAGAAGGCGGTCGCAACGAAGAAGCGGCTTAGAATCGCGGCACTTGCTGACGCCGCCCTCCGCGCTATTGAGGATGGCAATCTGGATAAGGCGGAAACCAACCTTCGCGCCATTCGTGACGCGAGCACATAAATCGAGTCATCGGACACTTGGGATTCGCCGATGGCAACGAGCGCATGAGACGGTTCTTGCCACTTCTGATCCGTGTTTTATCCGTGGCTCGTTTGTTTCGAACGAAATGAGAGCTCGGGCGTCCTATCGGCCACCTTCCTATTCGGTGCACACCTGCCATGAACATTGTTGCGGCCGGCGATGTGGCTTTCCGCGCTCGGCCCGCCCTAAAAATGGGCTTCGGCGAAGGCCTTTTTGCTTGTACGGCGACCTATGCTTGATTATCGTCCAACAGAGTGAGCAGCGATGCCGTGCCGCTTCCAAGGAGCGAGCCGCAGTTGACCCGCATAGGGGCAGGCCGCCATGACCCGCGAACACCAGCGTCTGGCCGAAATCCACGACGATATTTATTCCTGGCGGCGATGGGGTCCCTATGTCAGCGATCGCTCGTGGGCCACGGTGCGCGAGGACTATAGCCCCGACGGCCGCGCCTGGCAGCATCTGACGCACGACTGCGCCGTCAATACGGCCTATCGCTGGGGCGAAGACGGCATCGCCGGCGTCTGCGATCGCTTTCAAATGCTCGTCTTCGCGCCCGCCTTCTGGAACGGACGCGACGGAATTCTCAAAGAACGCCTCTTCGGCCTGACGCCGTTCGAGGGCAATCACGGCGAAGACGTCAAGGAGTATTATTACTATCTCGACAACACGCCGACGCACTCCTACATGCGGTTTCTTTACAAGTATCCGCAGTGCGAGTTTCCCTATCGACTGTTGGCGGAAGAGAATCAGCGCCGCTGCGGGTCGGGCTTTGAATATGAGCTGGTCGACACCGGCGCGTTCGACGAAAACCGCTACTTTGATATTTATGTCGAATACGCCAAGGCCACGCCCGAAGATCTGTGCATTCGCATCGAGGCCTTCAACCGCGGACCCGAGCCGGCCACGCTGCACATCTTGCCGCATCTGTGGTTTCGCAATCGCTGGTCGTGGACCGCGGAGCCGACCCCGGAGCCGTTGATCGAACGCGCCTCCGCGGCGGGCGATACATTGGCCATCGTGGCCGGCGACGCGCCCACCGGCGCCTCAGCCTGGATTCCGGTATTTTACCGCCTAGGCAAACGCACGCTGCATGGACCCGCCGGCGGCACGCCGTTATTCACCGACAACGAAACCAGTCCCACCAGCTCCTTGGCCTTGCAGCGCGGCCGCACACGTCAATATGTGAAAGACGCATTTCATCGCTGGCTCATCCACGGCGAGCAATGTTTGAATCCGCTGCAGCGGGGCACCAAGGCGGCTTTGCATTATGTGTTTGAGATTCCGCCGGGAGCGTCGGTCAGCCTGCCGTTGCGGCTGACCGATCAGGTGGCGCTGGCCACGCCGCTGGCAGAGGTTGACCAGATCATCGCCGACCGTCGAGCCGAGGCCGATGAGTTTTATGCCAGCATCCACCCGGCCGGCGCCAGCGACGAGCAGCGACAGATCCAGCGGCAAGCGCTGGCCGGATTGCTATGGACCAAGCAAAGCTACATCTTCGATGTCGATCGCTGGCTCGATGGCGACGATCCGCGCCATCCACCGCCCGAATCGCGCAAGACCGTCCGCAATCATCATTGGCGGCACCTGAACTCGCTGCGCGTGATGACCGTGCCCGACAAGTGGGAATATCCCTGGTTCGCCTGCTGGGACCTGGCGTTTCAGTGCGTCACGCTGGCCCTGGTCGATCCTGATTTCGCCAAGGAGCAGCTTTGGGTGCTGCTGTTCGAGCAGTTCCTGCACCCCAGCGGGCAGATTCCGGCCTACGAGTGGGATTTTTCCGATCTGAATCCGCCGGTGCACGCCTGGGCCGTGTGGCGCGTCTATAACATGGACCGCATTCGCAGCGGCCGCGCCGATCGCGATTTTCTGGAACGCTGCTTCCACAAGCTGCTGATCAACTTTGCCTGGTGGGTCAACCGGGCCGATCGGTCGGGCAACAACATCTTCGAGGGCGGGTTTTTGGGTCTCGACAACATCACCGCCTTCGATCGCAGCACGAAGTTTGACGATGGCACGGTGCTCGAACAATCCGACGCCACCGGCTGGATGGGCATGTTTTGCCTCAATCTGATGCGCATCGCGCTGGAGCTGGCCAAAGAGAACCGCGTCTACGAGGGGCTGGCTACCAAGTTCTTTCAGCACTATGTGTATGTGGCCGCGGCCATGAAGCAGATGGGCAACCGCGACTATCAACTGTGGGACGAACAGGACGGCTTTTTTTACGACGTGCTGCGGCGGCCCGATGGTTCGTTTCAGCGGTTTCGCGTGCGCTCGCTGGTGGGGCTGATTCCGTTGTTCGCCGTCGAGCGGCTCGAAGAGCCGTGGATGGAGCCGTTTGCCGATTTCAAAGGTTGCTTCGATTGGTTTGTGAAGAACCGTGCCGACCTGGTGCGCTCGGTGGTGCACACCGTCGACAACGGCGGCAAACTGACCCACGTGCTGACGATTGTCGATCAGCAGCAACTGATGCGCCTGCTCGATCGCGTGATGGATCCGGCCGAATTCCTTTCGGACTATGGCGTTCGCAGCCTCTCGAAGGCGCACCAGCACGAGCCGTTTGTGTTTGGCAACGAGACGGTTTCTTATGAACCGGCCGAGGCCTGCTCGAAGATCAAGGGAGGCAATTCGAACTGGCGCGGCCCGATCTGGCTACCCACCAACTTTCTGCTGATCGAATCGCTGCGCAAGCTGGGGGTCGCTTTCGGCGATCAGCTCAAATTGCCCTTGCGGTCGCAAGACGGGCAGCCGGCCACGTGTTACGAAATGGCCCGCCAGATCGCCGGGCGGCTGGTGGCGATTTTCGAACGCGATGGCTCTGGCAACCGCCCGGTGTTTGGCGGCACAAAACCCTTTCAGCACGACCCGCACTGGCGCGATCATCTACTCTTTTACGAATATTTTCACGGCGACAACGGCGCCGGCATCGGCGCATCGCACCAGACCGGCTGGACCTCGCTGGTGGCGTCGCTGATCGACGAGTGGCAGCCGCTGGGGTAGTCGCTTTGCCCCGCTGAGAGTAGTAGAATCAAGAGCGTTCCAAACTCAGTGAGTATCGCTCGAATCTCATCCTTCGAGCCAATGGGGCAGCTCGCCGGCGGGCGGCAACTCGATGACGCTGGCGCTGAGAATGTCGGGGTGCGCCAACACTTCGTCGAGCGCGGCGGCGGGAGGGGGGCTGTCGAGATTCAGGATACCAATCGCATCGCCGCCCGGCTGAGTGCTGCCCCGGCCCACCGCCATCTGGGCAATGTTCACCCGATGTTGCCCGAAGATCGTTCCCACGGTGCCGATGATGCCCGGCACGTCGCGGTGCGTGAAGATCATCAGCGTGCCGTCTAAAAAGGCGTCGAGCCGGTAATCGGCCATTTGCACCAGCCGGGCCATTTTGTGCCCAAAGAACGTGCCGGCGGCTTTATAGGTGCGCGATTGCGTCACCAGTTCGGCGATGATTACCGAATTGAACGCGCCGCGCTCGGGGCTTGATTGTTCCGTGAGCTCAATGCCCCGTTCGCGCAGCAGCACCTCGGCGTTGACAAAGTTGATTTCGTCTTCCAGCGACCGCTGCAACAGCCCGGCGGCCAGGGTGGCCGTGAGCAGCTTGGTGTCCTTTCCGGTGACCTCGCCGCGATAGACCAGCCGGCAGGCTTTGGCGGGCGTGCGGTCGAGCTGGGCCAACAGCAGCCCCAAGCGATAGGCCACATCGAGATAATCACGCAAGCCCGCCAGCGTTTTCGGATCGAGCGAAGGCACATTGACGGCGTGTCGGATGGCGCCGGTGGTGAGAAAATCGATCAGCAACTGGGCGCCCTCGGCGGCCACTTGAGTTTGCGCCTCTTCGGTGCTGGCGCCCAGGTGTGGCGTGCAGAGCACGTTCGGCATGCCGAACAACGGGCTGTTGGTGCAAGGCTCGGAGGCGAAGACATCGAGCGCCACGCCCCCCAGCCGGCCGCTTTTCAGCCCGTCGACCAAAGCCGCCTCGTCGTAAATGCCGCCCCGCGCGCAGTTGATCAGCCGGACGCCGGGCCGTATCGTCGCAATTTCTTTGGCGCTGATCAGGTTTCTTGTCTCTTGAGTGAGCGGCGTGTGGACCGTCAGGTAATCGACGTGCGGCAGCATGTCGTTGACGGTGGCGTACATCTCGACGCCCAGTTCCTTGGCCCGCTGCTCGGTGACGAACGGATCGTAGCCGAGCACGCGCATTTCCATCGCCCGGCAGCGCACCGCGACGGCCTGTCCGATGCGGCCCAGGCCGACGATGCCAATGGTTTTGTCGGCCAACTGGGCGCCCATGTAGCGGTTTCGCTCCCAGCGGCCTTCCACCAGGCTTTGATAGGCGGGGGCGATGTTGCGCGACAGAGCCATCATCATGGCGATGGTGTGCTCGGCGGTGCTGAGCGTGTTGCCGGTGGGCGTGTTCATCACGACGATGCCCAGCCGGGTGGCGGCGGCCTTGTCGATGTTGTCGGTGCCGACGCCGGCCCGCACGATGGCCTTCAGGCGGCGATTGCCCGCGAGGCTTTCGGCCGTGATTTTGACGCCGCTGCGCAGGATGGCGCCGTCGGCCTCGGCCAGGGCCGCCCGCAGCTCTTCGCCGGCCAGGCCGGTGCGCACTTCGTGCTCGATGCCCGCCGCGCCGGCAAGCAATTCGAGTCCCTCGCGGGCCAGGGTATCCAGGACAATGACTCGGGGCATGAGCGATAGGCGTAAATCAGGTGCCGATGGTGTGCCGTTCCGTAGGAGCGAGAAGTGTACCGCGTTGGCTGATGCGGGCCAAGCGGGCAGCCGCGCGAGCAGCGATTTGCTCCCCGCCAAGCAGCCCGATACAATCGGCACGAGATGCGACCGGCAAGCTGCTGTGCCTAAGGCCGCGGGAATTGGAAAACGCCAGAGAAACTCGACATGCGGACGCTGCGTTATGGCATTGTGGGCGGCGGCTTTATCACCATGTTTCACTTGCGCGCCCTGCGTCAGGTGCGCGGAGTGGAAGTGGCCGGACTCGTTTCGCGGCGGCCGCCCGAAGCGGCGGCGCGTTACGTGCGCGAGCACGGCCTGGGCGAAGGCAAAGTCTATCGCAGCGTGAAGGAAATGGCGCCGCACGTCGATGTGGTGGCCATCTTCGCGCCGAACTTCACGCGCATCGCGACGATCGAAGAGTTGGTCGATGCCGTCAAGGCGGGCGCCCCGTTGAAAGGGGTCATCTGCGAAAAGCCGTTGGGCCGCAATTTGCCTGAGGCGCGGCGGCTGGTCGAGTTGATTCGGCAAGTCAATCTGCCCAATGCTTATTTCGAAAACCAGATTTACATGAAATCGGTGAATGCCGCCCGAGAGCAGCTTCGCCAGGTGAGCGAGGCCATGGGACCGCCGTTGTTGGCCCGCTCGGGCGAAGAACACGCCGGCCCGCACAACGCCTGGTTTTGGGACCCCACGCAGCAGGGCGGCGGCGTAATGAGCGACATGGGTTGCCACTGTCTGGGTGTCGGCTGGTACGCGCTCACTCCGCCCGACAAGCCGGTGCGGTTTCTCCAGCCGCAGTCGGTCTCGGCAGACCTGGCGTTGCTCAAGTGGGGGCAACCGCGGTGGCGGCAAGAACTGCTCGACCGTTTCGGCGTCGATTATGCCCGCACGCCCGCCGAGGATTTTGCCACTGGCATGGTCACCTATCTCAACCCCGAAACGGGGCAGCGGGCGAAGAGCCAGTTTTCGGTCTCTTGGATGTTCGATAAGCAAGGAATGCGGTTGGCGTTGGAAACCCTCGGAGCGGGCTATGGCTTCGAAACCAGCACCTTGCGGTCATCGCTGGAGGTGTTTATCGGCGACGTGGCGGCGGCCGGCGTGGCCAACGCCGAAGCGGCGCTCGAAAAATCGCAGTCGAGCCGCGGCCTCTTGGCCGTACAGCCCAACGAGGCCGATCTGTATGGCTACACCGACGAGAACGAGGACGCCGCGGCGTCGTTCCGCGCGGGTCGCTCGGCCATGTTGGACTGGGACTACGGCGTCGAGATCGTGCGGCTGACGATGGCCGCCTATCTTGCCAGCGAGCGTCGAGCGACGGTCGACCTGACCGACCCGGCAACCAACGAGTTTTTGGAAACGTATGTTCCTTTAATTCAGCAAGGCCGGGGCGGCGAGGTATTGTGATCATCTAGCTGAAGAAGCAAGGATCTCGCCGATGCCATCGGTCGCATTGATGAACTGGCAGAACGACCGCCTGCCACGTTTGAACGAGGTTGAGGCACATTGCGCCGCGGTTGCTACGCTGATGCCACTACGGCCCGCCTTCCTCGACGAGTTGCTGCGCGGCTTGGTGCTTCACCTCAGCGCCCACTTTCAAGGTTTCTGCCGCGATCTTTACACCGAGTGCTCGCAGAAATGCATCGCCACCATACCCACGGGCCTGCAAAACACGGCACAGTTTCAGTTTTTCGCCCATTTAGCGATTGAGACTGGGAACCCGAGCTACGCTAACATCAAGCGAGACTTTAGCCGTTTCGCGATCGCTTTCAACTTGAGCGCGGCGAATCCGCAGCAGATCGCCGATCTGAACCATTTGAACGAATGGCGAAATAAAGCGGCCCACCAGGGAACTAGGCCGCTGCCCGGCGGCGCTCCAGCCGCCCTGACCGCCGCAATTGTGCAGGGGTGGAAGGCATCCTGCGATAGACTCGCCGGCGCGCTAGACGGTATTATGCAGAGAGAGCTGCTCCACATTTTGGGCGTCGCTCCTTGGTGACTCCTGCCCGTGAAGATGAATATGCCGACTCAGAATCTCTCCGAGCCAATCCCGGACGGCACAATGGTCGAATTGATCAATTCGGGCTTTAAGCGTGCCAAAGTAGTGGAATATCGCGGGCCTTTGGGGCCAAACGGCGCACGGATATACCGCATCATGGTAATGAGCAAGCCCCGCCTTTTTACTGAAGTCCGTGAAGATCAGCTTCGGATCCTCGACCAGCAATGAAGGACGGCAGGCGTCAGTTACTTTTCATGTGCCGACGTCCAGTCGGTGATGACTTCGGGCTCCGGCCGTAGCTGCAGCAGTTCAGCGATGCCCGATCGAGTGACCTTGGTGTCACGGACATCCAGCCTTTCCAGTTGCCGCAAGGAGCCGAGCTTAGCCAGACCGCCATCGGTGATGGCAGTGCCATAGAGGCCAAGTTCATCGCGCACGTTGGCAAAGCAGCCACCGCGATTAGTCAATAGTTCTTGAGCCACAAAGTCGCATCCGTCATCGCCAAAGATCGAAAGCCGTTCCGGCTCCCACAACGCCGCCGGGCCGCCGGTAAGGCGCCCCAGCCAGGTGGGGCCGGCATATCCGAACGAGCAGGAGCTCGAACGTATGTCCAGTGACTCGACGCTTCGCACGACTTCCGCATGCCGACGCTGCCAACCCGTCCACCATGCGAAGCCTAATCCGCAAAGAGCAACAGCGAGAGCCAGCTCACTCGGGAATGGGCGCAGGAACGGGTTTGCAGGAGTCGGCTGGGCCGAGTAATGTATCTGGCCGGGATTTGGTTTACTCGTAGGACGCAAGTTCAAGGATGGACAAGACATGTCAAATGCTAAGCTCGCGGAGCGAAGGATCAAG
>JAICLL010000250.1 GCA_025927475.1 Pirellulales bacterium | reverse complement strand
GTCGAGCTGGGGGTGGGCGCCGGCGGGTGGGTGGGGTTGGGGGCCGGTGTTGGGGTTGGTGAGTCTGTTGGGGGGGGTGTTGATGTTGGCGTCGGGCTGGGCGTGGGCGTTGGCGTCGGGCTGGGCGTTGGCCCCGGTGTTGGGGTGGGCGTGGAACCCGGTGTCGGCGTGGGCGTTGGTGTCGAGCTGGGCGTTGGTGTCGGTGTCGGGGTGGGTGCCGGTGTCGGGGTGGGTGCCGGTGTCGGGGTGGGTGCCGGTGTCGGCAACGATCCGCTCGTAATGCTGAATGGCCCAGAGCTTGAGCCGTCGCCCCAATTGACCTCAGCCATCCAGCTTTGGGCTGCTGGGTCACTATCGGTGAACGAACCAAGATTATAGGTGGCCGGCTGCCCGGCTGTGACAATCGGGTTGCTCCCCGGCGGCATACCGACGATCTGGTCTTCCACGGCACCGATGTCGATGTTCCCGTCGGTCAGCCGCGGCAGGCCGCGCTGGTCGGTGCTCGGCAGCGAGAAGAGCGCGGGCGGCGCCGCATCGCCCGCGCTCAAGGCGGGACTGCTGGCAAGCGGCGGCATCGTCTGGGTTGGCCCACCATACTTGCCCAATGGCGCCAGCTTCGGATCGACGCCGATCAGATTGTGATCGTTGACGGCAAGTGTGCCGGAAACGTCGCCACCGGTGTTGCCGGCGATGATGGTGTTGACCGCGTTGGTCGTGCCAGAACCGGCAAACACGCCGCTGCCGGAGTTGTTGGTAACCGTGCTGTTCATCAAGGTGAGCGTACCCGTGGTGTCGTCAAGGCCGCCGCCATATTGGCCCGTATTGCCGGAGAACGTACTGTTGACGACGTGGGCGGTGCCGAGGTTGTGCAAACCGCCGCCGTTGAAGCCGGCGGAGTTGCCGAAAAACGTGCTGTTGGTCACGGTGGCGGTGCCGCTATCGAAGTTGTAGACGCCGCCGCCCAATTCCGACGAGTTGCCGGAGAAGGTCGTGGCATCGACCGATAAGGTTCCTGTATTGTAAACGCCGGCACCACCTTCGGCCGAGTTGCCGGAGAGGACCATCGCCTCCAACGAGAGGCTGCCATCGTTGTCGATGGCGCCGCCCACCGCATTTTCACCAGGATTCCCGCCTGTGAGCGTCATGCCCGACATCGAAACGCTGACCGGGTTGTTGCCGGCGTCTTTCGCATCGACCTGGAAGAGGCGGGCACCGCCGCTGGTTGTCTGGTTGATTGTCAGCAAGCTGGCGCCCGGGCCTTGAATCGTCAGGTTTTGGGCGATCTCAATCTGCCCTTGCATCAGGTTGATCTGTGTGACGCCGGAATTGAATTCGATCGTATCGTCCGCGGCTGCGGCTGCGATCACCGAGCGCAGGGTGCCGGGGCCACCGTCATCGAGGTTGCTGGTCACCATGTCAACCGCCAGCAAGCGGCGTTCTTCGAGCGGCTCGACGCGAAGTCCGCGGCGCCGTTCGTCCGAGCGTCCGCGTAAAAAAGAGCTTTTGGCAAAAAAAGATCGACGGTACTGGCGGGACTTACGTTTCATGAGGAACCGGCCTTTTTTGTTGGTGCTGCAATCTCTCTGATGGAATATCTGCCCTGGCCGCAGTTTCTATCAGCTTTGCACCGCGAAATCTCTTGTGATAGATTCGAGCGGTTCCCCAGATGTATCTCATGAGCGCTCCGCAACGGGTGCGAAAGGTCCGCCATGTCCGCCGGTCCGACGACACACTCCAGCTTATTGCTGAGGCTGCGCGATGCGCGCGACGAAGAGGCTTGGAGCCACTTCGTGCGGCTCTACGCGCCGTTGGTTTACCGCTATGCGCGGCGGCGCGGATTGCAAGATTGTGACGCCGGCGACGTGGCGCAGGATGTGTTGCGCGCCGTGGTGCGCGACGCAGACAACCTCGACTGCATCCATCGACGGGGCTCGTTACGTTCCTGGCTATTCACCGTGGCGCACCACAAGGTTTACGACTTGCAGAAATCCCGCCAGAAACAGGCCGAAGCCAGCGGAGAGAGCACGATGTTGGCCCTGTTGCACGAACAGCCGGCGCGCGAAGACCGCACCGCCTGGGAGCACGAGTATCGCGAACAGCTCTTTGCCTGGGCGGCCGAGCAGGTCGAGGCCCAATGCTCGCCCACCGCGTGGCAGGCCTTCCGGCGCACTGCTGTCGAAGGCCACTCCGCGGCGGTCGTCGCCCAGGACTTAGGCATCACGGTCGCGGCCGTTTATCTCGCCAAGAGCCGAGTCATGGCACGGCTCAAAGCGCAAATCGGCTTATGGGAGGGCAACGAAGATGAATAATGCAAACTCCGATTCTGAACAAACGCCGCGGGCCGAAAGCGGCTGCCCCGGTCCCGTCCAGCTCGGCCGCCTGCTCGATGAGGCGCTTTCGCCGGACGACGAGGCCGCCCTGAGCGCGCACCTGCAGCGGTGCCCGAAGTGCCAGCAGATGATTGAAAGCCTGGCCGCCGATGGCTCGATGTGGGCTGAAGCGGGCGATTTGCTCGCGGCCGTGCCCAGCACCCCGCCTCCGGAACCCGCATTGGTCAAAGCTGTAGCGCGGCTGGAAGGACGTAGCGACGAGCCGCGCGAACGGGATGATGCGGCCGACCTTTCCTTTCTCGCACCAGCGCGCAGGCCGGGAGATCTTGGGGCGCTCGACCACTACGACATCCTATCGGTGGTCGGCCGCGGCGGCATGGGCATCGTGCTCAAGGCGCACGACGCGCTGCTGGAGCGTGTGGTGGCGGTGAAGATCATGGCGCCCTCACTCACAGCCACCGCCGAAGCGCGGAAGCGCTTCATTCGCGAGGCACAGGCGGCAGCGGCCGTCGCTCACGACCATGTCGTCACCATTCACGCCGTCGAGCCGAAAAACATTCCCTATCTGGTAATGCAGTTCGTGGCCGGCACCTCGCTGGAAGACAAGATTAGGTCCAGCGGGCCACTGGAAGTAAAAGAAATCTTGCGCATCGGTTTGCAAACCGCCGCGGGGCTGGCGGCAGCCCATGCTCAGGGACTCGTCCACCGCGACGTCAAACCAGCCAACATTCTGCTGGAAAATGGCATCCAGCGTGTGAGAATCACCGATTTCGGTTTGGCCCGCCTGGTCGATGACGCCGGGCTGACGCAGAGCGGTGTGATTGCCGGCACGCCTCAATATATGTCGCCCGAACAGGTGCGCGACGAGCACGTCGATTGCCGGGCCGACCTGTTCAGCCTAGGCAGTGTGCTGTATGCGATGTGTACCGGGCAGGCGCCGTTTCGGGCCGGCACCAGCATTTCGGTCTTACGCAAAATATCGGACGAAGTGCCGCTGGCCATCAGCGAGCTGAATGCCGCGATTCCGACCGAGTTGGTCGCAATCGTCGAAAAACTTCACTGCAAGAATCGTGAAGACCGCTTTCAGTCGGCGGCGGAAGTATCTCAGCTCCTGGCCGAGCAGCTTGCGCGGTTGCAATCGCACGGCGACGGGGCCGCCCTGGCGAAGTCGCCGGTCGATACGGCCACGGGGGCCTTCGACTTGCTGTCCGCGAATCTTGCACGGCCGCTCCCCCGGCGCCGCTGGCCGATTTGGGCCGCGCTCGCGGCGGCGGGCGTGGCGTTGGCTGCCGGCATTTACAGCTTCGGACCACATCCGCGGAACCAGGCGACTCTCTCCGAAGTGGCACAGCCACCTGGCGCGACGCTTCCGCCGGCTGAACGGCCCGCGCGGCCCTTTGATGCTCCGGTCGTCTGCCTGGGGCACACTGCCGCGGTGAACGAGGTGATCTTCTCGCCTGATGAGACGACTGCGATTTCGGCCGGCGAGGACAAAACGATCTGCCTTTGGAATAGCGAGACGGGGGAGCTGCGGGCCAAGCTCACCGGACACGAGGCGACGATACACGCGTTGGCGATTTCGCCCGACGGACAAACGCTCGCCTCGGCCTCCGACGATGGGGTCGTGCGGTTATGGGACGCGGCTGCCGGCCGCTCCATTAAGACGATCCCGGGACACCAAGGGAGGGCCTATGCGCTCGCGTTTTCGCCCGATGGCCGTACGTTGGCCTCGGCTGGCGACGATTGCGTCATTCGGCTCTGGCCCTGGAATTCCGGCAGCGAACGCGCATTAACCGAAGACCGGCAAACTGGCTTCATTCGTCGTCTGGCATTTTCGCCCGACGGCAACACATTGGTGAGCGCCGGCCAGCGGATTACTTTTTGGGACATGCAACACGATAAGCCGCTCCATTCGGTCAGCTATGCCAACACATCGGCCTTGCGCTGGGACGATGAAGGCCGTTTTGTGGCCGCCGCAAGCTGGCGCGTCGGCCTGGTGACGCTCTTCGATCCGGCCGACGGCCGACAAATCGCCGCCTGGCAAACACACGATTCGGCGATTGAAGGCATCGCACTCTGGCCCGAGCAAGATCTCTTGTTTAGCGTGGGCGAAAACAACATGGTACGCGCCTGGAATCCACTAACCCAACAGCTCACGGCTGAATGGACGGCCCACGCCGGACGCATGAATGCCGTCGCCATTGCGCCGCGCCGCGGTTTGCTGGCCACCGGTGGCGCAGCCGATGGCCTGGTCAAGATTTGGAACCTGTCGCAGCTTTCGTCCGCGGCGCCGGTGTCGCCGCCTAGCCCGCGGCCCCTGGCGCCGGTGGCACTGCGCCACACCCTGTCGGGCCATACCGGCGGCGTGTTCAGTCTCAGCTTTTCGCCCGCTGGCGACACGCTGGCTTCGGCCGGAAGAGACACGACGGTACGTCTATGGAAGACTCGTAGCGGCGAGGCCCAACAGATTCTACGAGGACACGCGCGCCCAGTACAAGCGGTCGCCTTTTCGCCCGATGGCCTGAACCTCGCCTCGGCCGGCGGCGATTCGCAGCATGGAGACATCTTGCTTTGGGACATCACGGCAGCCACCCCCACGGCCTCGCTGTCGGGCTATACGCAGTCGGTGTACGACGTGGCGTTTTCGCCTGACAGCCAGATGTTGGCCTCTTCCGGCTTTGACCAGCAACTGCGCCTTTATGACGTGGGCAATCGCGAAGAAATTGCCGCCTTTGAAAACAAGCAACCACTCCTGGCCCGCCGCGTGTGCTTTGCTGACGATGGCCGGATCTTGCTCACCTGCGGCGATCTGTTGAGCGTCTACGACGTGGTGGATCGAACGCACCAGCGTGATGTCCCCCACGCGAAAACCTCCGATATGAAGCTCAGCCCGCGGGGCGATGTTTTGGCCGCGGCCGCCTGGAAGGACGGCGCCATAACGCTCTATCGCTTTCCCAGTCTGGAGCGGCTAGCCACCTGGCGAGCCCATCGGGCGGACTTGGAAGCGCTGGCTTTTTCGCCCGATGGCCGGTATCTGGCCAGCGCCAGCTCCGAAGGCACCGCCAAAATCTGGCAAGTCGCCGATCAGCGTCTCCGCGCGGTTTTGCTAAGCCCGCGCGGCAATTTCTATGCAGTCGCCTATGCGCCCGATGGGCAAACGCTCGCCACGAGCAACGGCGACGACCCCTTCAACATCTATCTTTGGGATGTTTCAGCGCTGGGCAAATAGTTCGGTGCTGTGATATTTCGGCACCGCCGGTCCACCTCGCTTGCCGGCTGGCCGTCAGGCATCGTCACGCGCGACACCGTCACGCTGGCGGGTGGCGGGTGCCTCCGCGCTTGACAGCGGCTTAGCGCGCGACGAACAATGATTGCAGCCGAACTATTTAACCAATACAGGTTCTTTTATGGCAATTGCAGCCAACGAGGCCGCCGCGTTGGAACGAGCGAAAGAGCCCACCGGACCCTTGGAACAGGGCGATCGCCTGACGCGCGTTGAGTTCGAACGTCGCTACGAAGCGATGCGCCATTTGAAAAAAGCCGAGCTCATTGAAGGCAGGGTCTATATGCCGTCACCCGTGAAACCACCGCATGGACGCCCGCACGCGAAGATGACAACTTGGCTAGGAATCTATGAAGCGGCCACGCCGGGCGTCGCGTCGAGCACCAATACAACTGTCCGATTCGACGAAGATAACGAGCCGCAGCCCGACGTGTTGCTGGCGATCGAGCCATCTTACGGCGGTCAGTCCTACGTTGATGAAGATGGCTATCTGTCCGGATCTCCGGAGTTGCTCATCGAGATTGCCAGCTCGACCGTCAACTACGATCTGCACGACAAGCTGCACGTCTATCGCCGGCAAGGCGTGCGCGAGTACCTCGTGTGGCGCGTGCGTGACGCGGAGATCGACTGGTTTCAACTGGCTGAGGGAAGCTACGTGCCGCTGCCGCGAGAGGCTTCGGGCATTGTGAAAAGCGTCGCCTTTCCGGGGCTCTGGCTGGACGCGGCGGCGATGCTGAAGGGTGACTTGACCCGCGTCTTCGCCGTGCTTCAGGAGGGAACAAACTCGCCGGAGCACAAATCGTTCGTCGCTGATCTTCAAGAGAGGCACGAAGGATCAGGATGAGCAAAGCGGACTGCGCCACCGCCTGCCATCCCAACGCCGGGATCGGGGCCGAAGACTTCCGCCAGATCGGTAACCGTCATTGCGGTGGGAGAGATTTGGACGTGGGACATTGACGAAAGGTTCGCTGTAGTCTGCTGGTCACCGTGTTTAATGCGTCAAAACGGACACGCCAAACTCCGCCGAGGCGTATGCCAGCCGTGGCGTGGCGCGATACGAGCTTGGGGACCGCGAGGCCGCGCTGGCCGACCTTAATGGTGAACCCCAATGTCACGAGATTAAGCGAAATGACCGCGTAATTGACCTATCGGAAAGATGCCCGCGGCTTGCCCGCGGGAGCCTCACGCTTGCAGTCTAGAAAGCGACGCGTGCCCCGCCCCGTTTTTTCCGCCGCTTGCCCGCCGTAGGCGGGCAAGCGGCGGAAAAAACAGATCGATTTGCGCGGCTAGGTGTCTAGACAACAAACGTGAATCTCCGCCCGGCAAGCGGGCGGCATCCGTGCGACCTTCTAGCCGGCCAGCTTGTTCGCCATCCGCGCAAGGCGGATGGGGCCCGAATAGCGCGTGATAAACGCTCGCGGTACATGCCGGTCGCAATGAACACAGAAGGAATGACGCCCTTTCAGGGCTACTGT
>JAICLL010000246.1 GCA_025927475.1 Pirellulales bacterium | reverse complement strand
TGTTTCCGATCTTTTCCACGACCAACCAATACCGGCTGATGCACCTGGGGCACCACGAATACACCAACGATTGGGAGCGCGACCCGGAATTGCTCAACATGGGCAAAACCCGAATGATGGACCGCTTTCCCATGACGCGGGGCGAATTCGTGCGGCAGTTTGTCTGTCGCATCTTCTGGCCGACGCGGCTATTCCGTTATGTGTGGGACAACATTTACACCACATCCTTCGGCAATTGCGTCAACCACTACCAAAAGAGCCTGCCGCAGCAACTGCCCGGCCGTGTTTTGGGTTTCCGGATCACCTGCCTGCTGGGGCTGGCATACCTGCCGATCATGGTCTCGGTGATGGGGCTGTTGAGTTATTTCGGCACGGCCTGGCAATTGGCGGTGTCGCCGCTCGTGCTATTGGCCGGGGCCAGTGCGGTGATCTTTGCGCTGCCTGACGAGTGGTATTTTCAAACCGATTTCCGCCCGGTTTATTCCAGCAAAGTGGCCAGCCTGCTGCGGCTGACCTGGCTGACGCTGCTGGAATTTGGCCTGGCGGTCGCCCGTTATGCGACGGGCTATGAATGGGGCGTTTATTTTTGGCTGCTCTGGGTGGTGCCGCTGCTGACTAGTTTTCCGTACTACATGCTGCTGCGCGATCTCTATCAGCATGCCAATGCCGACGACGGCAAGCTGACCAACAGCCGGGTGATTTTCGCCGGACCGCTGGCCACTTGGGCTATGTTCATCTATGGTCAGGATGCGCATCTGACGCACCATCTGTATCCCGCCGTGCCGCATTACAACCTGCGGCGCCTGCATCGGTTGTTGGTCGAGAACAACGCCGAATACGCTCAGCATGTGGTCGAATGCCACGGGGTGCTGCGGCCGCGGTTGGGCAAGCTCAGCGCGTTGGACTGCATGGAAATTCCCACCTGCGAGCCTGCGCCCGAGAGCCTTCAACCGGCGGAATTGGCCCAAGCGTCGTAGCAATGGCCGGTGCGGCCGTAGGGTGGGCCGAGCGCATCGAGTCCCACCATGGGCCGCAGGGACGTCGCCGCGCCGAGCTGCCGGCAGACGGTGGGACTCGCTACGCCCCGCCCACACTACGATCCTGACGTCAAAAACGCGTAGAGCACGTCGCTGGCCTTGGCCAACTCATCCAGCGACAGCCATTCATCGGCCGTGTGGGCCTGATCGATCGAGCCGGGACCGAAGACGACCGTTGGCACGCCGGTCGGCGAAATCCGCGACGCATTGGTTCCATACGAGACGCCAATCTTTTCGCACTGTCCCAACTCTTGTCGAGCCACGCCCGCCAGCCGGTCGGCCAGTGGGCCGTTGTCGCGGTCAGATAGCGCCGAGCCTTTCAGATAGGGCGGCTCATGTTCCACCGACCGATCGTCGCCCAGTCGCTGCCGCACGAATTCGACGGCGCCTAGGTAGGCGTCCATCGCTTCTTCGCCCGGCAGCAGGCGGCGGTCGATCTCGATCGTACACACGTCGGGCACGGTATTCACGCTCAAGCCGCCTTGAATGATGCCCACGCTCAGCGTTGCACGGCCGCAGAGCCGATGTTCGGGCACAGACTGGCCTACGTGCGCGGCGAACTCTTCCAGTGCCGCCAGCACGCGGGCCATTTTGTAGACCGCGTTGTCGCCGCGCTCGGGCTGCGAGCTGTGTGCCGCCCGGCCATGTGTGCGGCATCGCCAGCGCACGGCGCCTTTGTGAGCCACCACGACCTGCAGATCGGTCGGCTCGGCCACGATGGCGGCGTCGGGCCGGCGTGGAACGACCGACTGCGCCCCCGGCGCCCACAGCTTGTGCAGTTCGCTGGCGCCGCTATAGCCATATTCTTCATTGACCGTGCAAGCCATGATGACCGTGGGACGACCGGACGGCCGTTCTTCGGCCAGCCGGGTCAGTGCGCCGAGCATGGCGGTCATGCCTCCCTTGATGTCGCACGCCCCGCGGCCATAGAGCCGCCCATCGCGCACCTGCGGCCTCCACGGCTCGATGGTCATGCCGTCGACCGGCACGGTGTCTTGGTGCGCTTCGAGCAAGACCACCTGACCGCCATCGGCCGGCGAGCGATCGCCATCCAGCCGAGCGATGATATTCTCCCGACGCGGCTCGACGGGCTGCCGCTGCCAGGGCAGATTCAGACGCTCGAAGAGCCGCTGCAAATAATCGGTAACGCGCTCCTCATAGTATTCGGGACCATCGAGCGGCCGCCCCATTGGATTCACACTGGGAATGGCCACCAGGTCGCTAAGCGTTTGGACAAGATCGAGCGGCACGGCGGGCAGGGTTCGGGGGCCAGAGGTCGGAGGGCAGGGTGCGTGCGACCGATGATAGCCGAACGTGGCCTGATTGTGCTAGTGCGGGGAAGCTAGGGGAGTGGCTGGTGGCTGGGGCAGAGGCTCGGCGATGCCCCGGTGGATTCCGCGCCGCCGGGTGAATGATGCCGGTAGGGTGAGCCCCGCGCGGCATATCCTACGATTCGGTCTGGACCGAGGTGTAGATCGTGGGACTCGCTGCGCTCGGCCCACAATTACGCCTTTAGGTCGCTTCCGCCCACGAGCCGGTATCCGCACGAGCGCACCACAAGGAGCGATGCCATCAAGATCAGCGCTTCGCTCACCATGCCCCAATCGTGTGTGCGGGCAAGTAACCACCAAGTCACTTCTCCCAAGGCCGCGGCGAACGCAAGCGCCACCACGCATTTGAAAAAGCACCGGCTCCGGGCAAGGCTGGCCCGGATCGCCGCCAGCCCCACCAAGCCAGGCATGATGTAATCCACAAAAAGATTAAGGTGTTCCAAGAGCCACCGCCGAGCCACCAGCAATAGCGCAGCGGCCGTGCAGACATAAAAGATGTGGCGTAATGAAAACTGCGGCGGCGCGGGAACGTGGGCCGGCAGCGTAGAGACCTGCTGAAGCCGAAACTGCCTGAATACGGCGCCCACAGAGGCATTCAAAAACCCGACTCGATCTCGCCGATAGCGAAACCTGAATTGCGGGCGAAAAAGACCGATGGCGACGACTAAGCTTTCGGCACCAAAATAGATGATCCACATTCGCCACCAAAAGGCTTCCGCAAAACTGCCCGGCTCGCGCCCGAATGCCAGCGCAAACACCCAAGCAACGCCAATTGCAGATGTTGCGCATCGGGCCCATATCGTGACGGACGATGCGACGAGATACAGTGCTATGAGAGCGATATCGCTCAACAGCAAAGTAAACTGCGCGACATTCACCGGCGCGATCGGAGGAAATCCGCTTAGCGTCCAGCCGATGCAGACATGCGCGAAGACCAGCAAACCAAGCTTAAGCCGAGTGCGGTCGGTCATTGGTGCAGCCGCGAGCATAATCGCTCAGTTTTTTGAGCATCACAGCCCGATGGTGGGACGCGCTGCGCTCGGCCCACCCTACGGTTTCATCGCATGCGGCCCGCGCAAGCGGACTCAGCCGGGGCATCGCCAAGGCTCTGCCCCAGCCACCAAGTTGCTACTCGCTAACCACCAGCCACTAACCACCAGCCACTCACTTTTCTGGCCAATCCAGATGCTGGTGCAAAAACGCAAACGTGCCGACGCCGTGAATCGTGTGCGGGCCGTCGAAGAATTCGATGGTGGTGCGCTCGGGGATCTTCAGGTCGGCATATAGCAGCCGCACCCGGGCGTATTCATACGCCACCCATTCGTCGGGCGCCACGCCGTCGTGATGCCCGCGCTCGACCATGAACGGTCGCGGGCAGATCAGCCCGGCCATCTCGGCATAGTTGAACGTGTTGCCCAGGTCGAACTCGAACATCTCGTATTCCATCGTGCCCAGATAACTGTAACGCGAGCGCGAGGAGACGTTCTTCCAGATCCACTCGTTGAAGTCGGCCGAGCAAATCGAGAGGCAGTATTTCGGGACGAGCGCCGGAATGCGCATCGCCGATTTGCCGCCGTAAGACAGCCCGTAAAAGGCGATTCGCTTTTCGTCGACCATCGGCAACGAGGCCAGCCACTCGACGGTCTGCTCGTGCTGCGGCACGATCGTGGAAAAGAGCGTTTTCTTCAGCGGGTTGCTCTTGCGCTGCAGCGTGCGAAAGCGGTCGGTGAAGATGTAGGGGTTCTGCGGAGCGTAGGTGATAAAGCCGCGTTCGGCCAGCCGCACGGCGTATTGGTTATAGGCGGGATTGTTTACCTTGGGGTCGGCCACGTCTTGCGGACGGCCCTCCAGCCCGTGCTGGCACACCACCACCGGCCGCCGCTCGCCCTGGGCGATGCCCTTGGGCACCAGCAAGATGCCGTAAGCCATCACGTCGGGGAAGACGTCGAGCACCACTTCATAGCCGGTGTATTTGGGCTCGTCGTATATTTTGCGCGTCCGCGGCTTGGCGGGCAGCCGCTTTAGATCGAACCGGCCGATCACCTCGTTGGCGAAGTAATCGCGATACCGCTTGGTGGTCTCTTTCCATTTTTCAACCGAGCTGCGATCGGCCTTCGCCCAGAAGTCGCGCCGCGTGTATTCGCTTTCACGCATCAGCCGCTGAGTGAACTCGGTCAGTTCGTCGAGCTGCCGCTTCAGCCGCTTTTGAGGATCGAAGCCGGGGCGATCGTATTTGGGCGCCGCGCCAGAGGGCGTCAGCTTAGCCCCGGTTAGAACATCGCAAAATGGTTCCGCGGCGTTAGGGGCATTGATGAATTCTATGCCGTTTTTGGGAGTTTGGTCCCCTAGGAAAACCAATCTGAACGACGAATCGGTCTTGAAGCCGTCGATCAACTGTGAAGCGCGACCCACCTCGGTCATGACTCGGTTGACATCGGGCGTCCGAAGCCGGCCCGGCGCCGCGCCGCCGCGACCCTCACGCACCGGCGGAGGCCCCATAATGTCAGGCACGCGGCTGCATGCGATGATTAACTCGCGAGGCTTGACCAGGCTGGCCAACTCGGCATCGCCAAACTCGTCGAGCAGCGCAAATACGTTGCGATAGATCGGCTCTTCCCAAACGTTTTCTCGGGGCTCGAAATAGCCGCTCACGCACGTCACGTCGATTCGCGTGTCGAGCGCCCCGGCATAGAGTGCCAGCAGGCCGCCTTCGGCATAACCCATGACGCCGATCTTCCGATCGTCCTTGCCGGCATCGGCGGTAAACCAATCGACCAACGACAGCGCCTTTTGCAATTCATAGCCAATGATGTGCCGGCCCATTTCGTAAGCCTGGCGGTAAATGAATTCGCGATGCGGCTGATTGGTTTTGCGCGCGCCGCCCGCGTCGGTCGAGAATGTATCGGCCCGGTCGATGAGCATCGGCACCACCACGCGGCAGCCGCTTTCTGCCAGCCGCCGGGCAAACTGTGCATCCGGCTCGACGCCCGGGACAAGGCCCACCAGCATTTCGGGTGTTTGATCGGCGTCGGGAATCGCCACCACGTCGGCCACCGGTTTTTTGCCGTCCTTCGGCGTGAGCAATAACCCTTCGCCATATACGCCGTCGAGCACGGGCCAGCGCACGGCGAAGACTTCAAAGCCTTCGCCCTGGCCGACGCGGGCCGGATGGTCGGTGGTGGTCATCAATTCCAGTCCTGTGATGGGCAGCCGCGGATCGACCGCGCCGATGATCTTGGCCAGCCGCGCCCGGTTGGGCGTCACCGACGCGTTGTATTTTTCGGGCGACGAGAAATCGCGATGCCAATGCCGGGCGCGTGCGGCCACCGACGCCTCGATCTGCTTCAGCAGAAACCGGTCGATGCCCCGCACCATGCGGTCGGCCAGGTCGCCTTCAAGTTCCAGCGGATCGGTGCCGGTGAGAGGCTCGACGGCCAACGCGCGTGTGGCAAAAGCGGCAATGAAAACACAAGCGATCAGCGTTGCGCCGCCCCAAACGCGGGTGGCGGGGGCAGAGCCTTGGCGAGGCCCCGGTGGGTCACACGCCGGGGCATCGGCAAGCCTCTGCCCCAGCCACCGGAAGGAGTTCGAGTTCGCGGCCAGAGGAATCCTCACTGCATGGTTTGTCATGAATGTCATGGCTCTCAACATTGCTCGCCCGGCGCCGCCGGTTTATGATTCACGTCAATCACGATACTTGGCCCCACATCGAGGAGCAACCATGAGCGCCTTTTTCCCTGTCGATCGGCGTGGTTTTGTGCAAGCTGCCGCGGCGGCGTTGGCCGCCGGCTCACTGCCCGCCCTCGGCTCGGCCCTGGCCGCAGAAACGCCGAAGGGTTTCAAAAAGGCCGTCAAGTGGGGCATGATCCAGATGCCCGGCGCGTCGGTGCTCGACAAGTTTAAGCTGCTTAAAGAGCTGGGCTACGATGGCGTAGAACTCGACGCGCCCAGCAAGCTCGACAAAGAAGAGGTTCTCGCCGCCCGTGATGAAACCGGGCTGCCCATTCACGGCGTGGTCGATTCGGCTCATTGGAACGACACGCTTTCTTCGGCAGACCCCGCCGTGCGGGCCAGCGGTGTGCGCGCACTCGAACAGGCATTGCGGGATTCCAAGCTGTATGGCGGCACGACGGTGCTGCTCGTGCCCGGCAAGGTCGAGCGCGGCAAAGTTTCCTACGCTGATGTCTACGAGCGTTCGCAGGCCGAGATTCGCAAGGTGCTGCCGCTGGCCGAAGAGCTAGGCATCAAGATCGCCATTGAAAATGTGTGGAACGACTTCCTGCTCAGCCCGTTAGAAGAAGCCCGCTATCTTGACGAGTTCGACTCGCCGTTCATCGGCGCCTATTTCGACGTGGGCAATGTGCTTCGCTACGGTTGGCCCGAAGAGTGGATTCGAGTGTTGGGCAAGCGAATTCTGAAGGTCGACATCAAGGAGTTCAGCGTCGCCAAAATGCGCAACGAGGGCCTGGGCAAAGGATTTGGTGTTGAGCTTTTGGAAGGCGACAATAACTGGCCCGCGGTGATGGCGGCGTTCCGCGAGATTGGCTACCAGGGCTGGGCGACCGCCGAGATTCCCGGCGGCGGCCGCGATCGGCTGGCTAAAATCGCCGGGCTGATGGATAAGATCTTCGCGAGTTGAGGAGCCAAAAAGTCGAAGCGCAGTTCACGGAACGGCACGGAGTCCGTTCTCTAATCGATTTTGACAATCAAGACAGGTTGCAGTGTGCGGAACGCCGTAGGGTGGGGGGGGGGGCGGGGGGGGCGCCCTGGCGGGGGGCCGCCGGCGGGCGACCCGCCCCGGGCGCAGAGGGGCGGGGGAGCGGCGGGCAGCCCCCCGCGCCCCGCCCCAGCA
>JAICLL010000239.1 GCA_025927475.1 Pirellulales bacterium | reverse complement strand
GGCAAGTCCCGCTGAGACTAGCCTCACCATCGGCTAGGAAGAAGGGTGGTTCGCAGTATGAAAACGGTGTTCACAACCGGAGAAGCGGCCAAGATTTGCAAGGTCAGTCAGCAGACGATCATTCGCTGCTTCGACTCGGGACAGCTCAAGGGCTTTCGCGTGCCCGGCAGCCGCTTCCGCCGCATTCCACGCGATCAATTGTTCCACTTCATGCGCGACAACGGCATTCCGACCGACGCGCTCGAAAGCGGCAAGCGCAAGATTCTGCTGGTCGACGACGATCAAGACTTGGTCGAGCTGATCACCGACGTGCTGGAACGCGACGGGCGGTTCGAGGTGCGGACCGCCAACAACGGTTTCGACGCCGGCATGATGGTCAAGGAATATCGTCCCGACCTGATCGTGCTCGACGTCATGCTGCCCGACATCAATGGCAAGGAAGTTTGCCAGCGCGTTCGCAGCGACAGCACAATGGACGAGGTGCGGATCATCTGCATCTCGGGCATGGTCGAGGAAGACAAGATCGACGACCTGCGCGAGTCGGGCGCGAACGACTTCTTGCACAAGCCGTTTGAGGTCGAGGCTTTGCTGGACCGGATGTGCCAGTTGCTGGAGTTGGAGACCGCGGCGGTCCGGTAGCCTCGGCCCTTGTGGCCGGCCACATGTCGACAATTTGGATCGCGGGTGCCCTTCGTTTCATGCTTTGGTTGCCGGCCCTTCATGTTGATGGTGGCCCGCGGCGCTTGCCCCTGGCTAACGAATCGGCGCCGGCTCTGGCGGCGCTATTGGCAGACGGAGCCTGCCGTGAGGCAACTGCCGCTGCGCGCGAAGCGCTGGCGGTCGATCCGCCTTTGGCGCTCTGGAGTTTGGTGCGCGCGGGGCAACTCGGCTGCCCTGAGCTGAAAACGCTCGGTGCGCTGTCCGATTGGCTGGCGGCCAATGCGGCCAGCGTGCTCCGTTGGCCGGAAGGCGCCGGCGCCACGCCGGCCGACCGCGACTGGACCGAACGATATGAACGCTTGCGGTGGAACAGCCTGACCGTCGCCAACCGCGCCAGCGAATTCCCGGGCGGCTCGTCGCTCGCCGACGAGGCATTTCTGCTGGGCCTCGTGCACGCGGCTGATGATTGGTGGCAGCTCGACGCGAATCGCGCAGCGCCACTTGAATTGGCGGCCACTCGGGCGGCGCTGCCTTGCTGGTTGGCTGCGGCCCTCGACGCGTGCACCCAGCCGTCGCTCGACGCCCCGGGCGTGGTGAGCTGTGTTGTTCGGGCGCGGCAGTCGGCCCTCGATGAACGGCCGCCCCCTGATCGAGAGCCGGTGCCGACGGCGACGGGCGCGAATGCCGTGGCCTTTTCTTTGCCAAAATTCTCGGCGGCGCTGGCGCGCTTGGCAGAGCTGCGCACGGATTTCGACCAGCGTTTGGAAACCGAAAAGCTGGAAGCGATGGCCGAATTTGCCGCCGGCGCCGGGCATGAGATCAACAACCCGCTAGCGGTCATCGCCGGCCGGGCGCAACTGCTGATTGCCGACGAGACCAACGCCGAGCGCCGCCGCGAGCTGGCCGTGATGAACACCCAGGCGATGCGCGTGTTCGAGATGATCTCGGACATGATGCTCTTTGCCCGGCCCCCCAAGCCGCAATGGGCCACGTGCGACCTGACAGCGGTTGTCGACCAAGTGCTCGCGGAGCTGGCTGCGAGAATCGCCGAGCGCGACACCACTCTTCAGCGAGCCGGAGTGCAAGAAGCCATTGAGCTGACCGCCGACGCCGTGCAACTTGCGGTGGCTCTGCGAGCGCTGCTGGAGAACGCCTTAAACGCGATGGGCCGCGGCGGCACGCTCACCGTCGAAGTCCATCGCCAACGGCAAGCGAGCGGCAACTCGGACGACGCGACCGTCACGATCCGCGACACAGGGCCTGGCATCTCCGCCGACGTCCGCCGTCATCTGTTCGACCCATTTTATTCCGGCCGCCGCGCGGGCCGCGGCCTGGGCATGGGCCTGCCCAAATGCTGGAGGATTGTGACGAACCACGGCGGGACGATCGACGTCGAAAGCGAAGCCGAGCAAGGGGCGACCTTTACGATTCGCTTGCCAATTCACTGCAACCGCACGCCGTAGCTCTTCAGCGCGGCGATCTGCTCGTTCTTGGCGGCGTCGGTCAGCGGATTGTCGGCCAGGTAAAGACGCAAATAGGGCGCAAAGCGTTTTTCGCCCTCGGCATCGGCTTTGGCCGAGGCCACCAGCGGCGCCAGGTCTTGAATCTTGTTCCGCTCCAGAAAAAGCATGCTCAAACGCTTGAAGTTGCCCAGCGTGGCGATGTCGACAATCTGGTTGTCGCTGAGCTTTAAGAGCGAGACGTCCTTCAGCTCGGCCAGCGGCGCGAGGTTCGTTACCTGGTTTTTGGCGAGATCGAGCGACGACAGCTTAGTGAGCTTCGCCAGCGGCGCCAGATCAGAAATCTGGTTGCCCGACAGGTAGAGGGCCGAGAGCTTCGTAAGCTGCTCGAGCGACGGCAACGCGGTGAGCTGATTGTTCGATAGCTCCAGGTATTGCAAGGCTTTGAGATTGGCTAGCGGCCCGGCGTCGGTGAGCTTGTTGTTCGAGAGATCGAGCGATTGCAAGTTGGCCAGGTCTTTCAACGGCGCGATGTTGGCCACCGCGTTTTGGGCCAGGTTGATCAATTGCAGGTTGGTGCACTTTTCGAGTCCAGCCAGGTCGGCGATGCTTTTGCCCTTGGCTTCCAAGATAAAGACCTTCCGCAGGTCTTCGTCGGTGAGCTCGGTGTTCGGGTCTTTTTTGTCGAAGAGCATCGCCCGCACGGCCAGCTCGAGGTTTTTATCGGCGAAGGGCCCCGCCCAGGCGGGCGCGAACGAAACCAGCACCATGATCAGTCCCAAAACACTCGGCAACGAGAGGTGTTTCATTGAGGTTGTCTCCCTATTCGATCTTTCAACAAATACCCTGAACCGTTCTCATGTTCAACACCGGTGTTACAGGTGCTGCTTTGCAATGCCTTACCGCCGGTGGCTGGGGCAACTTGCTATTGTAATCAACGGCTCCGGCCGGTTCAGTATATCGCATGCAAGCTCCCGATTCAGCCCGCCAAGTCGCCATCCGCCTGGTCCTGGCATGCCTGGCGCTGCTGGCGCTGTTTATCGGCGGCCACTTTCTGCTGCGGTGGATCATGCTCCACACCGGGCTGACCCTGGGGGCGGTGCGGCCGGGCGTGAAGGTCTATCGCATCGTTCCGCTCTATGTTTACTGGCATCCGCGTTTCAAGACTGGTCTGCTGATCGCGCTGGCCGTGCTGGCTGCCTTTCTAGGGTGGACGAGGCACGGTTGCCCGCGGCCCACGCGGGCTCGGTATGTCATCGCGGCATTAATGCTCTGGCAGCTCGCCATCGCCGCGGCGGTGGCCCTGATTGACGGCGGCCCCCGAAAGCTTTGGGAACCGTATGATATTCACCGCCGCAGTGACTACATTGGGGCGGTCGAACGAATCGCGTCGCCGCGGCAGTTTTTGCGCGACTACGCGCGGCTGATGCCCGAGCTGCCGTTGCACTGCCGCCACCATCCGCCGGGCGGGCCGTTGTTTTTGTGGTGCGTCGCGCAGCTTCTCGCCCCCGGGCCGAAAGCCGCGGCGCTGGCGACCCTGTTGGTCGCCAGTCTGACGGTGCCCGCCGTCTATCTGCTAGCTCGCGAGGCGCTCGACGAACTGCCGGCCCGGCTGGCGACATGCTTGTTCCTGCTCGCGCCCAACGTGGTTTGCTATTCGGCTACCTGCATGGACGCGGTCTTCATGGCGCCGTTGGTTTGGACCCTTTGTCTGCTTTGGAAGGCCCGCGCCCGCTGGCCGTTCGTTTATGGGGCCGCCGCAGGCGTGACGGGCGGGCTGGCGGCGCTGATGACGTTTTCGGCGTCGTTCGTCGCGCTCTGGTCGCTGGTCATGTTGCTGATGGCCGCGATTGCCGACCGTCCCCGATTGGCCAACACGCTGCGGGCGGTCTGCGCCGCGGCAGCGACCGCGGCGGTGTTCTATCTGCTGTTGTATGCCTGGTCGGGCTACAATCTGCTGGAAGTTCTGCACTCGGCGTTCGAGGGGCAGGCCGGCGTCATGAAGGGTCGCGGGCATAATTCGCCGCGGCAGAGCGCTTACTTTGCGGTTACCAACATGGTCGCTTTTTTCTTTTTCGCTGGCTTGCCGCTGGCGGTGCTGTGGTTTCGGCAGCTCGCCCGCGAGCTGCGCGGCGCCACGGCCAGCCGCGGCCGCTGGCTGACGTTGAGTTTTGCGTTGACGTTGTTGCTGGTTGACCTCGCGCCGCTCTATACGCTGGAGACCGAGCGGATTTGGATTTTTCTGGTTCCGCTGCTGGCCATCGGCGCCGCGGCTGGCATCCCCCGCGACGAGCAGCGCTCGCCGCCGTTTGATTTGGCAACAACCGCCCTGTTGTTGCTGGCCGGCCAGACGGTGGTGATGGAAGTCTTGCTCGACATGGTTTGGTAGATCGAACGATGCCGCGATTTGCGGGTTACCACTAGATTCGCAGCACATCCCAATCGGGTCGCGTCAGGCCGGCCTCGGCCTGATGCACCAGCGCGGCCATCTCGCGCGCGGTCACATAGTAATACTCAAAGCCGGGCGTCTGCCGGGCGTAGCTGGCCAGCGCTTCGTGAAATCGCCGCGTCGGCTCGCCCAGTAAGACCTCGGCATTTTTTTCCAGCGCTCCGTGCGTGTGCAGCTTGACGAACCGCCAGTCGGGTCGGCCCATCACCGAAACGCCCGCCGAAAGCCACAGCGGCAGCCGCTCGATGGCCAGCGGCTGGTTGCCTTGCAGCGTGCCGTTTTCCAGCCCAGGCAACAGGCCCCATTTGCGCCTGCCCCAGTTGAATGCCAGCGGCCCTTGCACCATCAGCAACGAGTCGGGCGGCGGCGCCTGGCCCACTCGGGCGGGCGTGCCGCGGTCGTGCGACTTGGGCCGCCGCGGATCGTCGACCGCATAGTAGATGCTGTTGATCGTGCGCGTCTGGCCCGGCGCCGGCGCGCAGGGCAGCGTGAAATCGGCGTAGCAGCCCGTCTCGCGCAGCACCGTCAGTTCGTTGTTCACGCCGCACCAGCGGCCATCGGGCCGGGCATTGTCCAACGCCCAGTTGCCGTGAATGAAGCCGTAGCTAATCTGTCCCGCCGCGTTCTTGCCCAGCAGCCCGTGACGTTCCGATAGCAACCGCGCGAACCCCAACAACGATTCGCGGAGTTGCTCGGCGTGGTCATTGTCGTGGTGCAGGTGAATCTCGACCTCGCCGAAGCCGTGCCGGCAGAGATCGGCCAGCGGATCGAGAAACTCGGGGGCGTATTCTTCGATCGGATAAAAAAAAGTGTGTTGAGGCGGGCGACCACGGCTGTCGGCCAGGCCGGCGACAAGTTGCGGATATTCCCGATGCCAGCGATCGACTCTCCCTTGCTGCACGGCGCGCGGCGGATGTTCGCGCATCGGCTCGTAATGATCGGCGACGCATAAGAACATCCGCAGCGGCGCCGCTGGCGACCGCTGGAAACTCTGGCGAGCGAGCCGGGCGACGCTCGTCAGGTGTAGTCCGCGCGGCTGAAAGGCGTTCGGGAGGCGCACATTAATGCTTCCGGTTCAAATGGAAATCGCCGAGCGTACCAGTGTAACCGCCGACGCACCGGTAGTCCCGGCCCTTGTGGCCGGGCCATCGTCGCCTTTCGCTCCGCGAAAGCAGCGGTTCTGAGCGCACGCCGGGCAAGCGCTCCTTTCGCGGAGCGAAAGGCGACAATGCTTTCTCGACGCGAAAACCGGCAAGGGGCTGCCGCCAATACGAACAGCCGATGCCTGTCTTTTAGGCATCGTGGACCCCGCGGACTAAGCCCGCAATCGCGTAACCTCCTTGCGTTTTTGGGCTTATGCTCTACGATGCTGGGTTCAGGCAGCGGGGCGGCATCGCGCTTGCTATCGTCGCCAACACCCCTGGGCTGCGCGCGGCTGCAAGTGTCGCAGTGCGGGGTTGCGTAAAGCTTCCTTCTGGACCCTGGCTGTTGTGGAGACAAACTGTGAAACCTAAAGAGGTACTCGCGCTGTGCCGCGAAAAAGACGTCAAAGCCGTGGACATGCGGTTCATGGATTTTCCCGGTATCTGGCAGCACTTCACCATTCCGGTGAACAAGCTCGATGAAGACATTTTTGAAGACGGGATGGGCTTCGATGGCTCGAGCATTCGCGGCTGGCAGGCCATCAACGAAAGCGACATGATTCTGGTGCCGCAGCCCGAGACCGCCGTGCTCGACCCGTTCACGACGCTGCCCACCATCGCGATGATCTGCAACATTCAAGATCCGATCACGCGGGAAGATTATTCACGCGATCCGCGCAACGTCGCTCGCAAGGCGGTGAACTATCTGAAGAGCACGGGCATGGCCGACACCTGCTACATCGGGCCAGAGGCCGAGTTTTTCATCTTCGACGACGTGCGGTTCGACGCGCGGGCGCACGAGGCCTATTACCATCTCGACAGCATCGAGGGCGAGTGGAACCGCGGGCGCGTCGAGGGGCCGAACCTGGGCTATAAGCTGCGTCACAAGGAAGGGTATTTTCCGGTGCCGCCCGCCGACCAGTTGATGAACGTCCGCAACGAAATGATGCAGACGATGATCGAATGCGGCATGGACGTCGAGGCCCAGCATCACGAGGTGGCCACCGCCGGGCAGTGCGAGATCGACCTGCGGTTTCAGGACCTGGTGCGCATGGCCGACGCGATGTGCTACTACAAGTACATCATCAAGAACGTCGCCAAGAAATACAACAAGACGGTCACGTTCATGCCCAAGCCGCTCTATGGCGACAACGGGTCGGGCATGCACACCCACATTTCGCTGTGGAAGCAAGGCGAGCCGCTCTTCGCCGGCAGCGGTTACGCGGGCCTGAGCGACATGGCGCTATATGCCATCGGCGGGTTGCTGAAGCACGCGCCCTCCATCTTGGCGTGGTCGAACCCCACGACCAACAGTTACAAGCGGCTGGTGCCCGGCTACGAGGCCCCGGTGAACTTGGCCTATTCGCAGCGGAACCGTTCCGCTTCGTGCCGCATTCCGATGTACAGTCCCAGCCCGAAGGCCAAGCGGGTGGAGTTCCGCTGCCCCGATCCAAGCTGCAATCCGTATCTGTCGTTCGCGGCGATGCTGATGGCGGTGATCGACGGCATCCAGAACAAGATCAATCCGGGCGATCCTTTGGATAAGGACATTTACGATCTCTCGCCGGAAGAGTTGGCCGAAGTACCCAAGACGCCCGGCTCGTTGGACGAGGCGCTCGACGCCCTGCAGCGGAACCACGATTTCTTGCTGCGCGGCGATGTGTTCACCGCCGACGTAATCGAGACCTGGATCCGCTACAAGCGCGAGAAAGAAGTCGATCCGATGCGGTTGCGTCCGCATCCGTATGAGTT
>JAICLL010000192.1 GCA_025927475.1 Pirellulales bacterium | reverse complement strand
TCTAGGTAAGTGATGGTGGTTTGAAGGACCGCGCGGGAATCATGATCGGGAAGCACTTCATCGAGCGATTCGGAGCCGGTTGCTTGCCAAGCGCGCCATTCCTTCAAAACTTCGTCCACGCGTCCTTGCCAGCACGCTTCGTATGCACATCACCCACCAATTTCTCGACGTAATCCCGGTTGACGAAGCAGGCTGTTCCGCATTCGCCGACACGATCTTGTCCAACACGGCGGCACTACAATTCCTCTGATCAAGTCCCAACTCCGGACGCTGAGGGAAAAACGATTCTCGGCGACAACCCGAGCAATGACACACCGGCTCGCACGGGAATTTCAAGCCGGTCAGCCATCCCCAGAAACACCTGCCACTCCTGCTCGTTGAGCTTTGATCGGATCACTTGGTTCCTCCTAACGGATAGATTTCTCTCTGGGCCTCCCAGTTCGCCCAGCTCTGCGCCCAGGATACAAAAAAACCTGTCACTTCTCCGATTGACATTTCCCAGCAAATCCGCTCCACGCGCGATTCCCTGCTATGCCCCCCTAACGCGATCAACGCCGAAAGCCGCTTGCTGCCCGTCCCCCGCCAGACTTATAATGCGCAGCTTAGCTCGTTTCCCTCGCGGTTCGGCGCATTAACCTTCAGGAGAATTCACCGTGGCTTCCGGCAAGTTTTTGTTTACCAGCGAATCGGTCAGCATGGGGCACCCCGACAAGCTGGCCGACCAAATCTCCGATGGTGTGCTCGATGCCTTGCTGGAGCAAGACCCGCTCAGCCGCGTGGCCTGCGAGACGATGGTCAGCACCGGCGCCGCCATCGTCGCCGGAGAGATCACCACCCGCGCGGTGGTTGATTACGCCGACGTGGTCCGCCGCGTCATCCGCGACGTGGGCTACACCGACGACCAAATGGGCATCTGCGCCGACACTTGTTCTGTCATGGTCATGATCGGCAAGCAAAGTCCCGACATTGCCCAGGGTGTGAACGAAAACAGTTCGGCGGGCAAGGACATCGGCGCCGGCGATCAGGGATTGATGTTCGGCTATGCGTCGAACGACACGCCCGAGTTGATGCCGCTGCCGATTGCCCTGGCTCACCGCATCACCAACGCGCTGACCGGGGCCCGGCGGCAAGGCGATGTGGCCTGGCTGCGCCCCGACAGCAAAAGCCAGGTGACCGTCGAGTACGACGGCAATCGGCCGGTGCGAATCGACACGATCGTCGTCTCGACGCAGCACGCGCCCGAGGTGAGCCACGACGAAATCCGCCGCACCGTGATCAACAAAATCGTCAAGCCGATCTTGCCGGCCGACCTGGTCAATGGCGACATTACCTATCACATTAATCCCACCGGGCGGTTCGTGGTGGGCGGGCCGCACGGCGACTGCGGCCTGACCGGGCGAAAAATCATTGTCGACACCTATGGCGGCTGGGGGCGACACGGGGGCGGGGCGTTCAGCGGCAAAGACCCGACGAAGGTCGATCGCAGCGCCGCTTATATGGCGCGCCACGTGGCCAAGAACATTGTCGCGGCCGATCTGGCCGAGCGCTGCGAGGTGCAGCTTGCCTACGCCATCGGTGTTTCGGAGCCGGTGAGCATACACGTCGATACCGATGGCAGCGGCCGGCTCGACGACGGGCGAATTCGCGAGCTGATCAAAGAGATGTTTCCATTCACGCCCAGCGGAATTATCAAATATCTGAACTTGCGGCGGCCGATCTATCGGCTGACGGCGGCGGGCGGGCATTTCGGCCGCAGCGAGCCGCAGTTCACTTGGGAAAGCACGCACCGCGCCGCAGAACTGGCCGAGGCCGCCGGCGCCGTGGCCGCGGCACGGTGACCGGCTGTCCATAAGGCTTGTAGGGTGGACCGAGCGCAGCGAGTCCCAAAGTCGGCCGCGCACTGCCATCGAACGAATTGCCGCCTAAAAGGTGGGACTCGCAAGCTCGTCCGACCCTACGGCCTTGTTGAGGAACATGTCGCCCACTGCTCCATACCCTGACTCCGAATTCTGGATCGACGTCGGGGGCACGTTCACCGATTGCTTTGCACGTCTGCCCGATGGCACGCTGCGGCGGCATAAGCTGCTTAGCTCGGGCGTGACCAAAGGCGCAGCGGCCGCGGGCTCAGACCGCTCGCAAATCGTCGATCCTGCCCGGCGCAGCGACCCACCGCAATTCTGGAACGGTTTTCCATTGCGACTGCTCGATGCCACGGGCGGCCCCGTCGCCATGGCGCGCGTCAAATCGTTCGATTCCGCGACGGGCACGTTTTCGCTCGAAGCGCCGCTGGCCGCCGAGCCGATCGCCGGTCAAGCGTATGAACTGGTTGGCGAAGACGAGTCGCCCGTGCTTGGCATCCGCTATTTGCTCGGTCTGGCGGCGGGCGAGCCGCTGCCGAAGGTAAGTGTCCGCTTGGGAACAACCCGCGGCACCAATGCTCTGCTCACGCGCCGCGGGGCCAAGACCGCGCTACTCACCACGCGCGGCTTCGCCGATATTCTGCACATCGGCTATCAAAATCGCCCAAAGTTGTTTGAACTGAACATTCGCAAGCCCGCGCCGCTGTTCGACGCGGTCGTGGAAATTGACGAGCGCGTGACGGCCGAAGGCCAGGTGCTGGCCGCGCCCGATCGCTCGGTCGTTGGCGAGCAACTACGCGAGTTGAAAAATCGCGGCATCGAGTCGCTGGCCATTTGCCTGCTGCACGCCTTCGATCAGCCGGCCCATGAAGAGCTGGTGGCCGAAGTCGCGCGCGAGCTTGGTTTTGAAGAAATCAGCGTGAGCAGCCGCGTGGCGCCGCTGATCAAGCTGGTCTCGCGCGGCGATACGACGGTGGTCGATGCCTATTTGAACCCCGTGCTGCGGCGGTATGTGGCGCGGCTGCGGGCCGCGCTGGGCGGCGAGCTGCGGATCATGACCTCGGCGGGCGGGTTGGTGCGGGCCGAGCAATTCGTCGGCAAAGACAGCATCCTCTCGGGACCGGCGGGCGGCGTGGTCGGTTTCTCGCACGTCGCGCGGCAGGCGGGTTTTGACCGATCGATCGGCTTCGACATGGGCGGCACCAGCACCGATGTGGCCCGCTTCGATGGCCGCTTTGAATTGGAATATGAAACCGAAAAAGCCGGCGTGCGCGTCGTGGCGCCCATGTTGGCCATCGAGACCGTCGCGGCCGGCGGCGGCTCGGTGTGCCATTTCGACGGCATCAAGCTGGTCGTCGGTCCCGATAGCGCCGGCGCCGACCCCGGCCCGGCCTGCTATGGCCGCGGCGGGCCGCTGGCCGTCACCGATGTCAATTTTTTCCTGGGCAAAATCCTGCCGCGGCATTTCCCCTTTCCGCTCGATCGCGCCGTCGTCGAGCGCCGGCTCGACGAGCTGGCAGATCGCGTGGCCGTCGCGACCGGCAAGCAGCTCTCGCACGTCGAGCTGTGCGATGGTTTTGTGCGCGTGGCCAACTCGAACATGGTCAAGGCCATTCAGTCGATTTCGGTGGCCAAGGGCTACGACCCGCGCGACTATGTGCTGGTGGCGTTTGGCGGCGCCGCGGGGCAGCACGCCTGCGCCGTCGCGCGTGAACTGCAAATGACCCGCGTGCTGCTGCACGCCGATGCGGGCCTGCTCAGCGCCTATGGCATTGGCCAGGCCGACGTGGCGCGGCACCGCGCCGTCGGCGTCTATCAAGCATATTCGCCGCAGACGGTGGCCGGGCTGGCAGACCGTTTTGAAGAACTCACCGATGCCGCTCGCCGAGAAGTGCTGGACGAAGGCATCGCGGATTCGCAAATCGACGTCCGCCACTCGCTCGATTTGCGCTACCGCGGACTCGACGCCTATCTGACCATCGCCGAACCGGCGGACGGCGACTACGCAAGCGCTTACGCCACGGTGCATGAAAGACTGTACGGCTATCGGCGCGACGATCGACCGCTGGAGATGGTGGCGATGCGGGTGGAAGTGGTCGGCCATACCGCCGGCTTCGAGCCGCCCGCGGTCGTCGCGGTGAAGCGGCATCCCACCAGCGAAGCAACCGCCGTTGCCTGGTTCGATGCCGCGCAACACGAAACAAAGGTCTTCGATCGCGCCGCGCTCCGGCCCGGCGATGTTTTGCGAGGGCCCGCCATCATTCACGAGGCCGCCTCTACCACCGTGATCGATCCCGGCTGGCAGGGAGAGATACTTGCTCGCGGCGAATTGCTGCTGACCGATACGGGCGGGCAAGCCCGCACCCTGGTTTCGACCGAGGCCGATCCCGTGATGCTCGAAATCTTCAACAACCAGTTTGCGGGCATCGCCGAGCAGATGGGCATTACGCTGCGGGGCACGGCCAGCAGCGTGAACGTCAAGGAGCGGCTCGATTTCAGTTGCGCGGTCTTCACGGCCTCGGGCGACTTGGTGGCCAACGCCCCGCACATTCCGGTGCACCTGGGGGCGATGGGCGAGACGGTCAAGCGCTTACTGATTGATAATCCCTCGATGCTGCCCGGTGATGTCTACGTGACCAACGACCCTTACCGCGGCGGCTCGCACCTGCCCGACGTGACGGTGGTGACGCCGGTGTTTGGCAACGCCCTGGCCGGTGGCCCCGGCCCTGGTGGCCGGCCCGATCAGCAACTGCTGTTTTTCACCGCCAGCCGGGCGCATCACGCCGAAATCGGCGGTATCCGTCCCGGCTCGATGCCGCCCTTCTCGCGCAATCTGGCCGAAGAGGGCGTGCTGATCCGCAACTTTAAACTGGTCGATGCGGGCCATTCGCGGATGGATGACCTGGGCGAACTGCTTGCCACAGGGCGTTATCCGAGCCGCAATGTGGCCGACAACCTGGCCGATATTGCAGCGCAGGTCGCCGCGAATCAACGGGGCGCGCACGACCTGGCGCGGCTGGTCGAGCGGTACACGTTGCCAGTGGTGACCGCATACATGTCGCATATTCAGAATGCCGCCGAGCGCAAGATGCGGGCGGCGCTGGCCCGGTTGGGCGACGGCGAATATCGCTTTCTTGACCATTTGGACGATGGCTCGCCGATCGCGGTCGCCGTGACGATTGCCGGCGATGGGGCGACGATCGACTTCAGCGGCACCGGCCCGGTTCTTTTCGGCAACCTGAACGCCAACCGCGCGATCGTCACGGCGGCGGTCATGTATTGTTTGCGGTGTCTGATCGCCGAAGAGATTCCGCTGAACCAAGGTGTGCTGACGCCCGTGCGGATTGTGCTGCCCGAGTGCTTGTTGAATCCGCCGGAAGGCGCGACGCCGGCCGAAAGCGCGGCGATGGTGGGTGGCAATGTTGAAACCTCTCAGCGGGTGGTCGATGTGTTGTTGGGCGCGCTCGGCGTGGCGGCGGCCAGCCAGGGGACGATGAACAACCTGTTGTTTGGCGACGCCCAGTTCGGCTATTACGAGACGATTTGCGGCGGGGCCGGCGCCACGCCACAGGCCGACGGCGCCGACGCGGTCCATACGCACATGACCAACACGCGGCTGACCGACCCCGAAGTGATCGAGCGGCGCTATCCCGTGCGGGTGCACGAGTTTTCGATTCGCCACGGTTCGGGCGGAGCGGGGCGTCACCGCGGCGGCGACGGCGTGGTGCGGCGGATCGAGTTTTTGCGCGCGTTGGAGGTCTCGATTCTCTCTCAGCGGCGCGGCGAATATCGGCCGTTTGGTTTGGTCGGAGGTCAGGCCGGAGCGCCGGGGCGCAATACGCTTGAGCGCGCCAATGGCGGGCAAGAGCAATTACCCGGCCAGGTGCAGTTCCTCGCGCAGCCCGGCGATAGATTGACCATCGAAACGCCCGGCGGCGGCGGCGTTGGCGTGCGGTAGTCTCGACACCCGGCGCCGTCGGCTCGGTGGCGGCGAGCGGCGTTCAGAGCGTCGCTCTTAGGTCGTTCCCATACTGAATCTTGCTCGCCTTTGTCAAGGACAACTTCTTTTCACTGCGGTGAAAAAATTTGTCCATTGCCGCTCGTCGGCGGCGATCGCTGCCGACCGCGATTTGCAAAAAAACGCCTGTTTTCGCGGTGTTTTTCGACGGCAAGCAGAAGTCAGGCGTTCTCGGCACCGTGGTTGCTAAGAGGTTTGAGTCCCCAGCGCCCGCGGTCTTTCGACGGGCGATCTCGGCTCGCTGCCGTGTGGGCAATTTCAAAATGAAGGTTTTCGAGGAGCGCCCAGGGCGCTCCCGTGGAGTAAGCAAGCGACGACGCTTGCAGGACGAGGGAGAGATTAATGAATGGTCTGATTCGCGCGTCGCTGAACAATGTCTATGCGGTGGTCGTCTTTGCGTTGACGATCCTGGTGCTTGGCATCCTGACCTTGACGGTCATCCCCATCGACATTTTGCCGGTCTTCAAAAGCCCCGCCGTGCAGGTGCTCACGTTCTACGGGGGCATGCCCGCCAAGGGCATGGAAAAAGACATCACCAACCGCATGGAGCGGTGGACCGGGCAATCGAACGGCATCAAGCGGCAAGAGTCGCGGTCGATCGTCGGCGCCAGCATCGTGCGAAACTATTTTCACGACGACGTTGACCCCAACGGAGCCTTGACGCAGGTCAATTCGCTGGCCTTGTCGGTGCTGCCGAACCTGCCGCCGGGCACCCTGCCGCCGGTGGTGTTGCCATTCGATCCCACCAGCACCGTGCCGGTCGCCTTGGTGGCCCTCGACAGCCCGACCGAAACCGAGTCGATTCTGTACGATGTCGGGCGGTACGAAGTGCGCAACATGATCATGAGCAACCCCGGCGCATCGTCGCCGGTGGTGTTCGGCGGCAAGTTGCGGGCGGTGATGCTCTATTTAGACCGCATCAAGATGCAGGCCCGCGGCCTGGGACCGGTCGACATCATGCACGCCGTCGACGACTACAACGTGTTCGTGCCCTCGGGCGATGTGAAAATCGGCAACAACGACTACGCCTTGATGTCGAACTCGATGTACGAGTTTGTGTCGGGCAACGAAGGCATGGGCGGCGTGCCGCTGCAAGCCAAGCTGGGCAATGCCGAGTATCTGCGCGACGTGGCCACGCCCAAAGATGCCGCCTTCATTCAAACCAACATCGTGCGCGTCAACGGACGCCCGCAGGTCTATATTCCAGTCTATCGCCAGCTTGGGGCCAGCACGCTGAAGGTAGTGGGCACGCTCAAGGAGACCCTGCCCGAAATGCAGGCCCGCCTGACGCGGCCCAATATCGCCCTGAAACTGGTGATGGACCAGTCGGTTTACGTGCGTTCTTCAATTGCCGCGTTGGTGCAAGAAGGCGCGTTAGGTTCGATTCTTTGTTCGCTGGTGATCCTGCTGTTTTTGGGTCAGTGGCGGATGACGATGATCGCCGTCTTGACGCTCCCTCTCTCCGTCTTGGCGGCGATCGTCTGTTTATACTACACCGGCAACACGGTGAACGTGATGACGCTGGCCGGGCTGGCTTTGGCCATCGGGCCGATGGTCGATAGTGCTATCATCTGCCTGGAAAACACGCACCGCCATCTGGCCCTGGGCGCCTCGCCCAAGGAAGCCGCCTTCTTGGGGGCCAGCGAAGTGGCCATGCCCGAGCTCGTCTCGACCATCTGCACATTCCTGGTGTTGGCGCCGTTGGCCTTGATGCCGGGCATGGGCCAGTTTCTGTTCCGGCCTATGGCGTTGGCGGTGGCGTTTTCGATGATCACGGCTTACGTCCTCTCGCGGTCGCTGGTGCCGGCCTTCAGCGCATTGTGGCTCAAGCCGCACGCCCATGAAGAGGGCGGTGAGCAGGGACACGGCGAGCAGGGACACGGCGAGCAGGGACACGGCGAACATGCCCCGGCGCCCGCGCCAGCACACGGCCCCATCGGCCGGCTGTTCGCTCGTTGGGAAGCGCTGATCGACCGCGGCATCGGCTATTATGTTCACTTGCTCGACACGGTGCTGCGGCACCGCGTGGCGACCGTCGTCGGCAGCTTCTGCCTGTTGGCGCTGGTGCTGACGTTCTTTGGTCCGCGGCTGCGACGCGACTTCTTCCCGGAAGTCGATGCCGGATCGTTCGAAATGTTCGTCCGCGCTCCGACCGGCACGCGCATCGAAAAGACGCAGGAGATGATTGCCTCGGTCGAAAACTTTATCCACGAGACGATTCCCGAGCACGACTTGGAGCTGTACATCTCGGAACTCGGCGTCACGCCCGACTGGTCGGCGGCCTACACGCCCAACGCCGGGCCGATGGACTCGGTGGTCAAAGTGCAATTGAAGCACCACCGCAGCAAGACCGCCCAGGAATACATTCGCATTTTGCGCGACGGGCTGGCCAAGGATCAGCGGTTCGAAAACCTGGAATTTGCCTTCGATGGCGGCGGTATGGTGCGCGGGGCCTTGAACGAAGGCAAGTCGACGCCCATCAACATCCGCATCACCGGCAAAAACCAAGACCGGGTGTTTCAGGTCGGCGAGCTGATTAAGCAAGAGGCCGCCCGCATCAACGGGGTGGTCGATGCTCGCGTCATTCAACGCATGGATTCGCCGGCGTTTGTCATCAACGTCGATCGCGCGAAGGCCGCCGACCTGGGGCTGACGCAAGCCGACATCATGCAGAACGTGATCGCTTCGACCAATTCGAGCATCTCGTTCAACAAGAAGAACTTCTGGATCGATCCGGTCAGCCACAACCAATACTTCGTGGGAGTGCAATACCCGGAGACGGCCATTCACTCGACGAAAGACATTCTTGATATTCCGATCACCGGCCACAACCAGCACCGGCAAGTGCGGCTGGGCGATCTGGCGTCGATCGACCGCACCACGGTGCCCTCGGAGATCAAGCACGTCAACATTCAGCCAACCATCGACGTGACGATGGGCGTCGAGGGCCGCGACCTGGGCCACGTCTCCGACGATCTGGCCAAGGCGATGGACCGCTTCGGTAAGAAGCAGGGCAACGGCGTCTGGGCCACCTACGACCCCGACTCGGACAAGGGCGACGTGCTCAAAGGCTCGAAGATCGTGCTCAGCGGCGAATATGCCCGTATGCAAGACACGTTCAAGAACTTGGGCATCGGGCTGGTGTTGGCGTCGCTGTTGATGTACTTCCTGATGGTGGCGCTCGACAAGTCGTTCATTGTGCCGATCACGGTGATGGCGGTGGTGCCGTTGAGCCTGTCGGGCGTGTTCCCGATGCTCTACTTCACCGGCAGCGCTTTGAATGTACAGTCGTTGTTGGGCATCATCTTTATCGTGGGCATCAAGGTGGCCAACACGGTGCTGATGAGCGATTTCGCCCAGGAACTGCGACGGCACGAGGGGCTGACGCCGACCGAAGCGATTCGCAAGGCGGCTTCGATCCGGGTGCGCCCCGTGACGATGACGGCTTTGGCGGCCTTTTTCGCCATGATTCCCACGGCCCTGGCCTTCGAGCACGGCAGCGAAGCCAACGCTCCGCTGGCCCGCGCCATTCTGGGCGGTCTGTTGGCGGGCGAGCCGGCCACGCTATTCGTGTTGCCGTGCCTCTATTCGCTCTTGGTCCGCGACAACGGCAAGGGCGAGCAGCACGTCGAGTTGCCGCAGCACGTCGGGCCAGGCCTGGCGCCGGCGGGAGCGTGAGGCAATTGTAGCTTTGCGATTTTCGATGGTCGAACCAGTGGCCGGGGCAGCGTATGGCGATGCCCCGGCCCGGTTCGATTTATGAATCCTGAGTTCTCTTGCCGGCGATCCCTGCAGGGTCTCATTACCATGACCGCTGTGGGGCGAGCGAAGGCCTCCAGGTAGCCCCCGGCCTTATGCCCGGCCCTGCGGCTCAATGCCGAACCGAAAACCGGCCCCAAGAGCCGGGACTACCGGCCGCAACAGCGTTCGTCGCGGCCCATGCCAGCCGAACACGCGGAATGACAGAAAGACGAGAGGCTTGGGCTCGGCGCAGATTGGTTTGCTCCGCCCGCGGCATTTTTCTGCCATTCCGTCGGCAACTCGCTGCCGATCGCCCCATGTAGCGTCCCGAAATCCGGCCCTCTCCCCGTTTTCTACTGTCTCCAGCGACTCAACTGAGGTATTCCAAAAGTATGATCGTGTAAACGACTGAACTGTTGACAGACGACTCGCTGCCGCCTATGCTCGGCGTGGAATCTCGCATCGCGAAACCGGGACGGAGCAACCAATGGACCCTCCGTGTGCCTCGACCGCCGATGGCCGCCGAACGAATGGCAGCACGAGCCGATCCGGTATGACACTGGTCGAGTTGCTGGTCGTCATGGCGATCATCGGCCTGCTATCATCGATCGTGCTGGCGGCGGTGCAGCATTCGCGCGAGTCAGGCAGTCGCGTTCAGTGCGCGTCGAATCTGCGTCAAATCGGGGTCGCCATCCAAAGCTACCAGGACGCATTTGGCGTATTTCCACGCGGTTGGAGCCCGCGCCATTTCTCGTTCCACGTCGCCATTCTGCCGCGGGTTGAGCAGGAGCCGTTGTTTCAACGGGTTAACTATCTCTCGGATGCGATGTGGGGGCTCGAGAACCAGTCGATCCGAGCAACAGCGCTGCCGATTTACGAGTGCCCAAGCGACGGTTATGCGACGTTTCGGTACGATGGTGGATTTCTCGGCACAAGTTACGCCGGAAATTTTGGCACGGGCGTCCAGGCCTACGGCTATAACGGATTGTTTCGTCCAGGCCCAGGCACCAGCCCGGCTGAGTTTATCGACGGCCTCTCGCAAACGGCCGCGGTAAGTGAAATTCTCGTGGCGAACCTCAGCGATGACCGGCGCCGCGTGCTTTGGGAAACGGTGCCAATGCTGTCACCCGGCCAGCTCGAGACGTTTGCTGCCCAATGCTCGATGTTGGCCACCCCCGCTCCCGGTGGCGATACGATGATCCATGGTCGTCCCTGGACTTGCGGCGACGCCGGCGCCACTCTTTACAATCATATCCTGCCGCCCAATCGACCAAGCTGCCGCAATGGCACGCGCGTCCAAGAAGGCGCGTTTCCTCCGGCCAGCATGCACCCGGGCGGCGCCAATGTCGCTTTCGGAGACGGCCACTTGAAATTCATTGGCGACGATGTTGACTTGCGAGTCTGGCGGGCATTTGGCTCAAGAAATGGTAGCGAGGCCGCGCTTTAGGACCGACTGACTTTGTGAAATGACTCGCGGTCCGTTCGCAATCCTGGCGATCGTTTGCGTGGCCAACGGCGGTTGCAGTTGCCGGGAATCTCGACGGCCCGTGCCGCCGACACCGTTCGCGCGTCCACTTGAGGCAGCTTTTTCCGAGGCTAGTGGACAGCAGGTCGTCTCAGGCCGCGACTTCGCAGTGTCCGGGCGGCTTCGGATGGATGATCCGTCTGCGCGCCTCGGGGGCTTAACAGTTTATCTTATGAAGAGGGAATCAGGCGGGGACGAAGTCGTTTATTGGGCGGCGCTGGCGAAACTTGAGCGTCAAGAAGGCGATGAATTTCAGTTTGAATGCACTCTGCAAGCGCCCGCGGAAGCTGGTGACTATTTGCTGCGCGCCGTTTATAAGCGAGACGAGGTCGCCGAGTCCAAGATATCGGTGCTGCCACCGCCCGCGGGCGATGGGAAATGACCGAGCCCCGTGAACGCTCTAATCGGTTTTAAGGTTCCATCCTCGTTGCCAGGCTTGCCGATGCCCGGCTCAGGCCGGCCGGGGCATCGCTTACTGATCCCTGCGCAAAGAAGGTGGATTTTTCATACTTGTATAAAATGGGGGGGTGGGAGTAAAGGAGTGCGTCCCTCAAGACTGGCGTCAGTGGCGGAGGTTTCGGGCGTTGAAACTGAGTCGAGATGGTTGGTATCAGTGTGACATCGCCGAGGCGTTGGGGGTCTCGGAGAACGCCGTCAGC
>JAICLL010000144.1 GCA_025927475.1 Pirellulales bacterium | reverse complement strand
GACTGGGGACTGGGGACTGGGGACTGGGGACTGGGGACTGGGGACTGGGGACTGGGGACTGGGGACTGGGGACTGGGGACTGGGGACTGGGGACTGGGGACTGGGGACTGGGGACTGGAGTCGCGGCGTAACACAGGTCAGCGCGGGTCTGGGCTGCGCAAGACTCGGTGATTCAGGAGTAGCGCCGCGCCCTTGGATCGAAAGGAATCGAGTTTACAGGAATGGTACCTCATTCGCGCCGCAAAAGTCCGCGCGGGGTCGCGGTGCGGAGTGGCAACTGGCGAAACGGGGGTTTTTGAGATTCTGAACCCCTGACCCCTGAACCCCGGACCTTTTTCAGAGCTCGACCCCGTTTGAATCCCTGCCGACCATGTTGCCAACTGCCTCAACAACCCCTGGCAAAACCAGCGCAATTCTGCCAGTACGGGCGGCTGGACAAGCGACTGGCCCGGTCTTTGCAAGCCTATTGAGCGTGTCTGGAACAGTCAAATGCCGTTTTTGAGACGCCCTCGGGGGTAATGCCGGCAGTGGGCCAAGGCGATCGAAGGGCGCCGCAACGGAAATTGAGAAGGAGGATCATCATGAGACGCTTAGGCATTTTTGCCGCGGTTACCGCCGTGGCCCTGATGAGCGGCCACCTGTTGGCTGGCGAGAAAATTAAGGTCCCGCAGGGACCGAGCGGTGCTAAGGCCGCCGTCACCACGGCTGTCGATCACGGCAATTCCGCCGTGACGAACGTCGGCTGGCGGCGTCGGGCGCTGCGGCGCGGATATGGCTACGGCTATGGATACGGACCCGGCTATTATGGGCCGTATACCAGCTACTATTATGGCCGGCCCTATTACGGCAATTCGTTCTATGCTCCGGGTTGGGGCTATGGTCCGGGCATTTACGGGGGCGTTCCGTATGTCGGCATGGGCGGTTGGGGCTGGGGCGGCTATTGGTAAAGCTGCGAGCTAGCCCGTTGGTTTAAGAGGCCGGGATGCCTGTGGGGGCAGCATCCCGGCCCTTTTTTGCGCGCCCCGCACACTCCGCCAGGTCTCTGGTTCGGTAGTGCGAAGCGTTACGCCACTTGGGGGGCGATCGGCAGCGCGCAGCCGATCACCCCTCAGGTGGGGAGACCCGATTTTCTATCAACGCTTCATTGCCGAAGGCCGCGTGGAGTACGGAAGCCCAACGGGCTAGCGAGGGAGAAGCCGGCCGGCCCGCGTCTGCGCCGCGAACCTCGTAATACTCTGTAGGGGACGCCCTCCGTGGCGTTCCGCGAGGGGCGGCGCGACGTCGACCCGCAGCACACGGAACGCCACAGAGGGCGTTCCCTACAGAGGTCCATTGCAAACCCGTTCCCCCGCCCGCCCATTTTTTTTGTAAAACGCTGGCATTCGCGGCGGCGGCTTGGTACAATAAGCCCGGCCAGTTCTCTAGGGCGGGCATATCGGGCATATCACCAACGCCAGGAAGGGGATCGATCCACTATGGCACGTGCACATCGAGTTCGTCGTCGCGGATTTACCTTAGTTGAGTTGCTTGTGGTAATCAGCATCATCGGCATGCTGATGGCCCTGTTATTGCCCGCCGTCCAGCAGGCCCGTGAAGCCGGCCGCCGAAACACGTGTAACAACAACTTGCACAACTTGGCACTCGCCGTCACCAACTACGTGAGCGCTAAGAACCAATACCCTGGCTATGCTGAATTGCTGCCGATCAATCCCATCGGGGGCGCCGGCGCCTCGGTGCAACCGGTGTATCCTGTGAGCTGGGTGGTGCCTCTTCTGCCGTTTGTTGAGCGCACCGACATTTACGATATCTGGCGCGATCAGAATCAGTGGACACCGGCGAACTTCAATAACCCTACGTCTGTCTATCCGCCTCAGGTTTTTGTGCCACTGTTTATTTGCCCCAGTTCGCCTGTGCCCGGCAACAACGGCAGTTTTAGTCCGTGTGTCTATGTTGCGAACAGCGGTATGCTAGACAATCCCAACGCTCCCGGAGGCACTCCAACGGGCCAACCAGCGGACTTTCAATCCAACGGGGTGTTTTTCAACCACATCAACTCCGCCCGCTTGAACGTACCGTCTAACATTACCCCGCTACCCCTCTGCGCGCAAGTGGTGAACGCGGCGCCAATTGTCAGCATTAGCCAAGACTACATCACCACTCATGATGGCAGTTCGCTGACGCTCATGCTTTCGGAGAACAACAATATCCCGATGGTTAGCGTGGCCGGTGGCACTGCAACCGTAAATGGTCTTTCAGCACTCAATGGCGCGCCGCTACCCGGATCGTGGGGCAGTCCGGCGGGCGACGGAAACCAAGGCGCCGCTGGCGTCGAGGCGCAGAGCTGCTTTGTATGGTGGCCCGACGCGCAGCCCAATCCCGCTTCGAAAATCAATGCGCCGGTGAATGCGGCCATGGGCGCTGGCGGCGGGGGCGGAGGCGGGGGCACGGGGAGCACACCGTATTGGTATTACGTACATCCCGCGAGTTCCCACCCGACTGGTGTCAACGCGGCGTTTTGCGACGGCCACACTCGCTTTCTCAGCCAAGATCTTGACTACAACGTGTTTTGTTTGCTCATGACGCCGTGGGGCAAGTTCAGCAACACTCCGGGGACTCAGGGAGGCTTGGACGGCGTGAGCGGAACGGCGCCCGGCGGTGCCGCAGCTTTCTACTACCCGGGCGGACAGAATTATAACTCTCTCCGAAATCGTCCTGTCGACGAATCCGCGCTGGGAGAATAGCCGGGGTACTCATCTATGCCGCACGGTCATCGGCCGTGCGGCCTTTTTTTTGCGCTGCCGAAACCTGCCGAGCTCACAGCGAACCTTCTTGGTGGCCAGCAGCTTTTCCAAAGACCTCGAAGCTGCTGAGCACCGAGAGCGGGCAAGCGGACATGGGCTGCCTCAAGCGGCGGCCTCGGCAAAACCCGCAAAAACGCGGTAACCGAAAGCCGCAAGCGCCGGCGCACCGGGTTGTTCTGCCTTCGCTCGCGCTTGGCCTTGGCATCGGCGGGTCGGCGGCGCCGCGCGTGCTACGCTTGTGCGGGCTTATTTCGCGGATCTTGACCGAGAACATGGCAATGGACGCTAGCGCCGTCTGGCAACAATTCTTTCATAACTGGCCGGAGGGCGTCCCCCAGCGCGGCGTGCTCGTGATGCGCGACGGCGAGCAGATTCTGTTCGACGGCCTGATGGCCAGCGACACCATGTTGCTCATCGAACGCAAAACGCCCGACACCACCGGCGCCCGCAAAGTACTGCTGGCCTATCAAGACGTCGCCTCGCTGAAATTCGTCGACGTGGTCAAAGCCAAGGCGTTTGAGTCGGCGGGATTCGCGGGCAGAATCAAAGATTAGTTCGGGCTAGCCAGTTGCTTTGACGAGTCGCAGGGAGTGTCAGGGTGCCACTACTCCGTCTTCACTTGCACATTGCCGGCGGCCGCGATTGAAAGCGCCAGGCCGCCGGGGCCTTGGTGGTTCTCGACCTTGATGACCATCACGTTTCGCCCGCCGCGAAGCTGCACGTTCAGGCGGTCGTCGGCCTGGCCCACCGCGCGGCTGCCGCGATATTGGTGAACCAGCTCACCGTTGAGCCACACGTTGCAACTGTCGTCGCTGCCCAAGAGTAGCTGCGCGGTCTGGTCTGAATCGCTATCGGCAAAGACCAGAAAGTAGTTCGTGACGCCCTCGGCGGGCAGCTTCCGCCTGTGGGCATAAGCTACCTGGTCGACCGCGGCAAAGCCTAGCGCGGTGTTCGTCTCGACCAGCTCCCAACGGCAAGGCCGGCCATCGGCGCCCGGATAGCTGCCGTTCAAATCGGGCTGTTGCAAGTTTTTCTCGGGACCAAAGTCACGGTCGATGCCCCGCTGGCCCGGTTGGCGGAACGGCCCCAACACCCGGAACCGAGTCACCGGCAACACCCCCTCTTTGAGCGAAGTCAGATACGCCAGCAAATCGGCGGCGTCTTGAGCGGTCACGTCGCGCAGCACCAACTCGGGCATGATCGACTTCGTCTGAGCTTCCAGCGCCGCCACTTCATCCGCGGCAATCGTAATGAGCTGCCCCTTGGCGTCTTTGAGCACCAGCCGATCGTCGTTCTTTTCGACGACAAACCCCACATACACCTGGCCCTGCTCGGTTTCGACCAGGTAGGGCACATACTCTGGCGCAATGGCTTTCGACGGTTCGAGAATGGTTTCCAGCAGCGTGGCCCGCTCGTATTTCTTGCCGATCTGGCTCAAATCGGGACCGACCGCGCCGCCCACATTGCCCACACGGTGGCAGGCTTTGCACTGGGCCGCCGTGCTCTGCGAAAAAATCTGCTCGCCGCGCCGCGCATCGCCCTTCATCGCCAAGATGTCGGCCGGCTTAACGGCCGCCCCCAGCCGCTTGGGCCGCTGATTTTCGGGAATAAACTTCTCATACAGCACGCGGATATTCGAATCGGGGTGATTGGCCGCTTTGGCGATCGCCTGCGCGCGCAGGGCGTCGGGCAACACCTTTGCGTCAATCCACCGCAGCAACACCAACGCGCCGGCACCCGAGTCGATCAGCCGATCGACGGTTTGCCGCTTGGTGTCGGCCGGTGTGGCCGGATCGCTCAACACTTGTTTGACGGCGGGCCAGGCTTGCAGTTCGACCAGCGCCGCCAGGGCCGCCTGCCGCAAACTCGCCTCGCGGGAGTGCAGCAGCTTTTCAAGGGTTGGTGATGCGCCTTCCGCACGCAACGCCGCGGCTACCTCGACCGCCTTTTGCCGTGCCTCAGCGTTCGCTTTTTCGTCTGCTGCCAAAGCCAACACATCGCCGCTAAACTGAGCCAAATGATCGTCGCCCACCAACCGCAGCGCGGCAAGCTGCCAGGCAGGTTGACCGAGCAGCTTGCGCACCGCGGCGGCCAGCTCGGGGCGGTCCCGCAGCGGTTTCCAATTGCCCGACAGGTTGCTGGCCAACAGGTTCAGCGCCAGGCCGCGCAAATCTCCCGCGGTGCGCTCGTCGCCGATGAGTTTGACCACGGCCAAGCCGGCTTCGCTCGACGTGCTGCCGCCAAGCTGCTTGACCAGCGTGGCCCGGGCCGCTTCATCCAGATTGGTGGCAGCCAGACCCTGGGCCAGCAAGTCAGTCGCTCGCTTGGCGTCGAGCATCTGCAGCAGTTGGATTTTGTCGAGCGAGGCTTTGCCGGCCGCTTCCAGCGCGGCGTAAAGTTCGGCTTTGCGCTGACCGGCGGCGATATGGATGGCCTCAAGCTGGTAGCGGTCGTGACCGTCATACGCCGCGGCAAGCCGCACCAAAGCTGCTTCGGCCTTTGGCCCGCTGAGTTTGGGCAGCGCCAAGAGCACCTCGCGCCGGACTTCGGCCGATGGGTCGCCGGCCATCGCCAGCAGGGCATCGACGTTTTCGTCGCCGTGACGCCGCAAAATGCGCACGGCCAGCGCCCGCAGGCCGGCATCGGAGTTTTGCAGTTGAGCGATCACCGGCTTGCGCGCCTCGCCGCCGATGCGATCGAGCAGCCACAACGCCCTTGCCCGGTAGTTGGGCTCGCCGTCGGCCAACATGGCCTTCAATGCCGGCAGGCTCGCTTGCCCCTCGGCCAGCAACCGCTCGCGGGCCAAATATTGCGTGGCGAGATTGGGGCTTTTCAACCCCTCCATGGCATCGGGCAGATTGGCATAAGGGCCGGGCTTGCCCACCCGCCGCGGCTTGTCGCCGGTCGGACGCAGCAGAAAAATGCGTCCGCGATCGGGATCGTTGTAGGCATGCCCGCCCACGCCGCCGTCGTACCAGTCGGACAGGTAAAGGCTGCCATCGGGGGCGGCGCAAACATCATCGGGGCGAAAATAGTTGTCCCCGTCGCTGGTGATGAGCACGCGGCTGGTGGCCTTCATGCCATAGCCCGCCGGCTGGTGCCGATAGATGCGCACTTCGCGCGGGCCGGGGTCGCAATGCAGCGGCGCGTTCTTATATTCCGGCCCGAAAGCGTCGCCCTCGTAAAAGCAGATGCCGCAGGGCGAGCCGAAGCCGGTCACCAGCGTCGCCGGCACAAAGCCCGGCACGTGCCCGCGAAAATGCCAATGCTCGCCGAAGGGCGTTCCTGGCGGGACCTTTTGGGGCGGGTGGCCAAACCAGCCATAATCGCCCCCTTCCATCAGCCAGCAGATGCGAGCGCTAAAATTGCCGTCGTTGTCGTTGTCGCTGCAAAACGCCTCGCCAAACGAACTGACGCAAAGCTCATAGGGATTGCGGAAATTGACGGCCACGGTTTCCAGTTGGCTGCCGTCGAGTTCGCCCCGCAGCATGGCGCCCCACTGAAATTTGATGTGCGAGCCATCGGTGCCCGTCACATCGAAACCGGTGTCTCCGTGGCTCATCCACCATTTGTGGTCCGGCCCCAGCACCAGGCTGTGGGCGCCGTGGTCGTGGTTGTGGCCGCCGAAGCCGGTGAGCAGCTTGCGGGGCGGGCCATCGGCCACCAGATCGCCGTTTTTGTCTTCATACACCCACAGATCGGGGCTGGTGGCGACATACACCTTGTCTCCGGCCACGCAGACGCTCATCGGGCAAAACAACCCTTCGGCGAACGTGGTCACCCGGTCGGCCCGGCCGTCGTCATCGGTGTCTTCGAGCACTTTGAGCTTGTCGGCCGGCGGGTTCTTGGCTCGCCCGCGATACCATTGAATTTCGGCCACCCACACGCGGCCGTGCGTATCGACGTCGATGGCCGAGGGATTGGTGATCATCGGCTCCGCGGCGAAGAGCGTGGCCTCGAAGCCCGGCGGCAGACGCAGTGACCGCAGTTCTTCTTCGGCCGAACGCTGGGCCGCGGCAGGATCGGCATCGGTCAGAACAACCAGGGTGAATAGCAAGGTGCAAGCGTATCTCGTCAAATTCATGCGTCGATTACCGGGCGGGGAATATGGGCGGGTCGTATCTATCGTAACACACGAGAATCGCGCCTAAAATACACCGATGCCGATCCGCCTCTCCAATATTCAGCTCAGTATCGACGAATCGGAGCTTGTGCTGCCCGAACGGCTGGCCGGGGCACTGGAGATCCGCGCGGCCGACATCCGCCGTTGGCGTATTCTGCGTAAGAGTCTCGATACGCGCGACAAGGCAGACTTGAAATTTGTGTATACGGCCGAGGTGGCCGTGGGCGAAGACGAGCCGCGATTGGTGGCGCGGGCGGGCCGGCGGCGCTCGCCCGTGGCCGTCGAGCTATACGATGAGCCGCGTTTCGCCTTGCCGCCTTTCGGCAGCGAACCGCTGCGCGAGCGGCCGGTGATTGTGGGTTCGGGACCCGCGGGGCTGGCCGCCGCCTGTTTCCTGGCCGAGAGCGGCTATCGCCCGTTGGTACTCGAACGAGGCCGCCCGGTGCGCGAACGGATTGCCGACGTGGCCGCCTTCGATGCCGGCGGGCCGCTCAACGCCGAAAGCAATTACCTGTTTGGCGAAGGCGGTGCCGGCACCTTCAGCGACGGCAAGCTCACCTGCCGCTCGTCGGGACCCGAGGTGCGGCGCGTGCTGGAACTGTTCGCCGAGTGCAAAGGCAAGCCGTCAATCTTGTACGACGCCCGACCGCACTTGGGCAGCAACCGGCTGCCGGCGGTGGTTAAGGCTCTGCGGCGAAAGATCCTGGCTGCCGGCGGCGAGCTGCGCTTCGGCTGCCGCGTGGAAGAGGTCGATCTGGCCGAGGGCCGACTGCGGGGCTTGCACACCTCGTCGGGCTATCTGCCGGCTTTGGTGGTGGTGTTGGCCATCGGTCACAGCGCGCGCGACACTTATGAAATGTTGTTTGCCCGCGGCGTGCCGATGGTTCCCAAGGCGTTTCAGTTCGGCGTGCGAATCGAACAGCCGCAGGAGCAGGTCAATCGCGCCCAATATGGACCAACTCGCCTGGAAGACACGCTGGGCGCCGCCGACTACAGCTTGGTGGCGCGGGGCCGGACGCCTCTGTTCAGCTTCTGCATGTGCGCCGGCGGGCAGGTGATTCCCAGTGTTTCTGAAGCCGGGCGGTTTTGCACCAACGGCATGAGTCTCTCTCGCCGCGCGTCTCCTTTCGCCAACAGCGGGCTGATGATTACGCTCGATCCGGCTGATTTCGGCTCGAGCCATCCGCTGGCGGGCATGCAGTTGCAGCGCAAGTATGAGGCGCTGGCCTACGAGTTGGGCCGCGACGATTATCTCTGCCCGATCCAGACGGCCGCCGATTTCCTGGCCCGGCGGACCACCACCAGCCAGCCGCCGTCGAGTTATACGCGCGGCGTCGCGCTGGCCGAGATTTCGGCACTCATTCCGCCGCAGGCTCGCGCGGCGCTCGAAGACGGGCTGCCGATTTTGGATCGCCGCTGGCGAGGACGGTTCTTGCAGCATGCCACGCTCGCGGGGCCCGAATCCCGCGGCAGCTCGCCCGTGAGGTTCTTGCGCGATCCAAATACGCTGGAGAGCACTGGTGTGGCTGGGCTGTATCCGATTGGCGAAGGGGCGGGCTATGCCGGCGGCATTGTCAGCGCCGCGCTCGATGGTCTGCGAGCGGCCAAGGCCGTCATCGCCCGTTATGCGCCGCTTGATGCGTCATGCACCGTGCGGTATGGTTTGGGTTGCTGAGCTGCTCGGGATTTCGATCTATGAGGCTGAAGGATTCATGAAGCGACATCAGGTCGATGCGCCGTATTCGCTAGAAGATGATGAGCGCGACCGCGAAACACTTGATCGCCTCTTAAAGTGATCGTTCTTTGCGACACGTCGCCCATTAACTACCTCTTGCTGATTGGACAGGTCGATGTCCTTCCGCACCGGAAATCGAAGCAAGGGCCATGATCGTATTATCGGTCAACTCAATCGTGAAGCGCTTTGGTCCCGAGCCGGTGCTGGCGGGCGTCTCGTTCGAGGTGCGCCCCGGAGAGAAAATCGGCCTGGTCGGTCCCAACGGAGCGGGTAAAACCACGCTCCTGAAAATCCTGGCCGGCAAGGAAGAAGCCGACGCCGGCCAAATCGAACGGCACGCCTCGGCGCGCATGGAATACCTCGAGCAGCAGCCCGACTGGACGCCGGGCCGCGCGCTGTGGGACGAAGCCATGACCGCGCTCGACGAACTGGTGGCCCTGGGCCGCGAAGCCGAGGCCGTGGCGCACGCGCTCAGTCAGGCCGATGAGCCGCAAGAACACGCCCAACTCGCCCGCCGTTACGATCGCCTGCAACATGAACTGCAGCACCGCGACGCCTATCATCTCGATCATAAGGTCGATCGAGTGCTCGAGGGCCTCGGCTTCGACCGCGATAGCTTTAGCCGGCCCGTCGAGCAGCTCAGCGGCGGGCAGCAAAACCGGCTGATGCTGGCCAAGCTGCTCCTGCGCCAGCCCGACCTGATGCTGCTCGACGAACCGTCGAACCATTTGGATATCGAAGCCACCGAATGGCTCGAATCGTTTCTGGCCGCCACGGACCAGGCCATTTTGGTGGTCAGTCACGATCGCTACTTTCTCGACAAGGTGACCAACCGGACGCTGGAGTTGTTTCAAGGCATCGTCGATGATTACAGTGGCAACTTTTCGGCTTATTGGGGGCAAAAGGCCGAGCGGCTCAAGGTGCAATCGCGGACTTTCGAAAAGCAGCAAGAGCTGATCGCTAAGACGGAAGATTTCATCCGCCGCAATCAGTACGGGCAGAAGCACGCCCAGGCGAAAGACCGCGAGAAAAAGCTGGCCCGCATCGAGCGCGTCGCTCCGCCGCGCGAAATCGCCGCGCCGGTCATGGGTTTTCCGCCCGCCGACCGCACCGGCGACATCGTGTTGCGAGTGGAGGGCCTGGCCAAAAGCTACGATCGGCCGCTGTTTGCCGATCTGGCGTTCGATATCCAGCGCGGCCAGCGGTGGGGAATCTTGGGACCCAACGGTTCGGGCAAGACGACGCTCTTGCGCTGCATCGTGGGCCAGACCGAGCCCACCGCCGGGCGGATCATTCTGGGCACTGGTGTGCGGCCAGGCTATTACGATCAGTTGCTCTCGGGCTTGCCCGGCGAACTGCCGGTGGTCGAAGCCATTCGTCCGCCGCGCAAAGAATTCACTGAGCCGGAGCGGCGCAGCCTGCTGGCGCGGTTCGGGCTGACAGGCGATGCCGTCTTTCAGCGCGTCGACAGCCTCAGCGGCGGCGAGCGCAGCCGCGCGGCCCTCGCGCAGTTGTCGGCCCGCGACGCCAATTTTTTGGTGCTCGACGAACCGACCAACCACCTCGATCTGTGGGCCTGCGACGCGCTGGAGCGATCGCTGGCGGAGTTTGAAGGCACGGTGCTATTTGTCAGCCACGACCGCTACTTTCTCAACCGCGTGGCCGATCACCTGCTGGTCGTCGAGCCGCAGCGATTTCGCGTGATCGAAGGCAACTACGACACCTATCTGCATTTTGTCCGCGAAGGGCTGGCCGGTTCACGAGCAGCCAGCAATCATTCGACCAAGACCAAAAAGCCGGCCCCCGCGCGCGGCGAGCCCGCCAAGCGCGCCTGGCGATTTCCCTATCGCAAGCCCGTCGAAATCGAAGCCGAGATCATCGAGCGCGAGACGAAGCTGGCCGAGCTGCACGAAGCGCTTGTGCAACCCGAAGTGCTGCGCGACGGCCGGCGGGTGAAAGAGATTCAGGGCGAGATTGACGAGCAGGAGGCGGCGATTAAGAACCTGTATGAGCATTGGGAAGAGGCCAGTGAGCGAGCGTCGTAAGGGATTCAGGGTTCAGCATACTTGTGATCCTGCTTACGCTTTTTCGCGTCTCGTCCGGCCGTCGGACCGCTATTTTCGCGGAGCGAAAGGCGACAATGGCCGAACGGGCTCTGCTCGATGGGAACCGCCAAAGAAGATTTGCAACGAGCCTTAAACAGTAAACCGATATGCTGAACCCTGAATCCTGAACCCTAGAGTGGCTGCTGGGGCAATCGCCGCGGATACGGCGGCGGCTCGCACGGCGGCAGCGGCTCGCCTTGCTCGGCCCAGTGCTCGCGCTCTTGCGGCGAAGCATAGTAGCGCAGCCACACCTCAGGATCGCCGCCCGCGTCGGCGCAGTCCCAGTGCAAGAAGTTTTGGGATGAATCGATCTTCTTCTCGGGCGAAGGCAGAATGTCGCGGTAGATGACGCAGTACAACTGCCGGTCGGAAAGATGATCGGTGAAGTCGAGCACGATGCGCTTGTCGAACAGCTTTTGGATGGCGTCCCACAGCAGGTCGTGCAAGGCCGCGTCGTCGAGCGTGTCAGGCGGCGGCAACCGCAATGCCGGTTCGAACCATTGGCCGATCGGCACCACCGGCGCGCGTTCCCAGGCCAACATGCTCGCCAGAAATTCATTCTCGACGGGCGTCGGCATGTCTTGAATGTTCAGACGCAGAATCGACTCGTCGAAGAACGGTTCCAGCTCATCGCGCAGCCGCGCATTGAGCAGCAGTTGATCGACTTCGTCGGAACGGCCGAAGGTAGATTCGGGCATGGCCACCATCTTTCACGCAAGACGCAAAGCGCGGGGACAAAACTCGACTCTAACAAGATTCGCGCGGGATGCAAGTCGCACGAGGCCGCCGCTTTAGAGAGAAGCCTGGCGGCGCGCGCCGCCACCGTTACGACCAGAAAACCTTGCCCGCATTACCCGTCCGATCGGTATATTCCGCCAGCGCCCCTGGCTACAATCGGGCATGGTCTCCGGGTTCCTGCGTCTGACCTGAAACCGCGGGGCCGGTATGAGGGAATGCGATGCCTCACGATGGGCTATTGGAATTTGTGCGCGGTTGGTTTCCGGGCTGGCGCCGCATGGAACGGCTGCCGCGGCAAGTGCTTGGCATCTGTCCGTTTGAGGGAACCGTCCGGCCGGCGCGCGTGCCGCTCTTTCGCAATGCCCGTGGCAGGCCCGCGTTGCCGTTTCCGCATCCCTGGAATTATCAGCAGCCGATTCGTATTCTCGAAGCATTCTTTTTCAAGGCGGATGAAGAAGCGGGTTTTGGGCGACACAACCGCTACCTCGACGTGCCGGGCTTCGCGCCGGTTTTCGTGACCCGCGATCCGCGCGTCATTCGCGCGATCGCCACTGAAACCGGCGATGGAGCGGGACAGTTCGATCGCGACACGCTGCCTTCGGTGGGCATCGCTCGGGCAACCGGCGCCGACACGCTCCTCTATGCCAACGGCGCCTTTTGGAAGCGGCAGAAGAAGCTGGCCGCGGCGCCTTTTGGCAAAACCACGCTCTTTCAGCCCGAGCAATTCCATGAATTCGCCCAGACGTTTCGCCATACGGTCGTCAAGCGTCTCGAAGTGCTGCAAAAACGGCTCGAGACGGAAACTCCGCCAATACGCGTGCAGCTCGAATCGGAGATCAAGGCTGTGATGCTCGAGATGCTGGTGAACAATTTCTTCGGAGCGGAGATTTCCTACGCCGACATCACCGGCGTTTATGTGCCCGCGCTGGATCGGGTGATTGACCATATCGTACGCGACACCGTGATGAACCGGTTGGGAATTCCGCTGCGGAAGCTGCCCGCGCTGAATCGCCGGGTCGCCGAAACCAAGGAAGCTTATGCGCGATTTGAGCGATTGACAGACCTGGCGCTTGCCGCGCGGAAAGACGCGAAAGGACTGTGGAAGCAGTTCAGGTCAGACACGCCCGACGAGGCGCTGCGCAGCAACCTGAAAGTGTTTTTGGCGGGCGCGCTGGAAGCGACCACTTCGTATGCGAGCTGGGCGATCGCGCATCTTGCCCGCAATCTGCCGGCGCAGGAAAAGGTGTATCAAGAAATCAAGGATATCGAGGACTACACGCCCGAAAACCTGGCCAGCGCGCGCTACCTGGGATATTCCCTCGAGGAGACGTTGCGATTGACGCCGTCGCTTTACTTTCTGCCGCGCCGGGCGACCGCCGACACCTGGATCGAGACGGCCGACGGCATTCGGCTGCGGATTCCCAGGGGCACGCATCTTCTGCTCGATGTATGGCATGCGAACCGGCACGAAGACCACTGGGGCGTCGCGGTCACCGGCTATCGGGCCAGCGAGTTTATTCCCGAGCGATGGCCCGCGTTGGAAGCGCAAGGGCGAGCCTCGAAGGACATGCTGCATTTCGGCTTCGGCCATGGACCGAGAGTTTGCCCCGGCAAGCATCTGGGGCAATTGGAGGTTGGCCTGGCGGTCGGAGCGTTTGTGAAACTGTTTCGGTTCGCAGCGGTGAATCCAACCCATGAAGCGCGAGCCGGAGTGTCGACCAAGCCTTGGGACGGCGCGTTGATCGACCTCGAACTGCGCGTTCCGCTGTCGAAGCAGGCCGATGCCGTTCTGGCGGCGGCCTCTCCGCCTGCCGGCGAAACCATCTGAATCCCGGGTTATTGATCAGGCCACACCAAGTCCGAAGCGTAAGCGAGGCCGCGCGACCGACGTCGTTGGTCGTCTGTAAAAAAAGCCCGGCGCCTTCCGGCGCCGGGCTTTTAGGTTGGCAACAAAGGGGCGAACTACTCGGCCGGCAGCTTGTGGGCTTTGAGCCGATCGCCGTAGGTGTCTCCCGAGGGCGACTTCTCGCCGGCGACCGTGTCCAGCGCCTTCTGTATCTTGGGCTTGTCTTTCTTGTCGTTCTTGTTAATCAGCTTCGAGAGGGCCTTGCCATACTCGTTGCGGATTTTTTTATTTTCCTTGCCTTGTGCGTCCTTGCCGTGGCACACGCCGCACTTGACCTTATTGTTGACCATGTCGGCAAAGGCTTTATCGTCGGCGCTGCCGTTTTCGTTGACGTACTTGGCCTTGAATTCATTGAAGAACTGAGGAAACGCGTTGGCCGCCCGTGTAAAACCCAGGGCGAAACACGCGAATAAGACAATTAACCCGGCCTTTCTCATGCGACGGACTCCCAAATGCAATACAAAAAATGTCTCGAACGATCTTCACAAAACCAGACTAACCCGAAGCGCAAGTGAGGACATTGCCTAACGTACGCGCGTAGCTCGCTTGCGCTTCGGGCTCGTGTTCGGACTTCTAATAAAGCCCGCCGCGTCTCGCGTGTCAAGGGACCAGCCAGCCGGGCAACGCCGCGGCATCCAGTCCCGGCGATAGCTCTCCGGGGCCGCCGGGCACCTCCCGCCGGTCGTCCTGATCCAACTCGAAATCGGCCAATGTCGCCAGGTTCAGGGGCCGTCTGGCCAAGTCGCGCCGGCCGCGCCAGACCATCGACATCGGCTGCCGTTCGCGGCTGCCCCACAGCTCGCACCAGTCGGTGTAGGTGGCCACATCGGGCTCGCCCGCCGACGCCGCCAGGCTGGTGATTTTCCAGAACGTGCGGTAGCCCTCATACACATTGCGGCCAGCATCCCAGTGCAACTTTGATTTCAACCGGTTCACCGGGTCGTTGCCGGTTTGATCGACCAGGGCCGGCTCGTTGCCGTCAGAGGCGAACACGCAATCGCTGGAGTGAATTTCGACGTCGGGAGAAGGCGCGGCGGCGTCCGAGGCGCCGATGCGGCACAGGCCCTGCCGAGCAAAGACGGTGAGCTGCTTCAAATCAAGCCGCACTCGACTCGTCTCCGATGGTTCCATGCTGGTCGAGCCGCCTACCACCAACAAACGCTCGCAGGTGGCGAGCAGCCCGTTTTGCCAAGCCAGCCCCATGGGTTGTCCCGCCGGGTTATAGACGAACACCGCCTCGCCCAGCGCCACGCAGTTCCGCAGCGTCATCTGAACCGGTGTCGCCGCCGGGGCGCCGGGCATCAGCATATCGACCCGTGGATTCGCATCGAGACGCACAAAGGCGACCTTGTCGTGCGACGGACCTCCTTGGTTCGAGGCGTTGCGAACGACCAGCGAGCACTCTTCGAACCACAGCGATTCGACCGATTGCAATTCGAACAGCGACCAATTCTCCGACGGCGCCGCTCGTGAGAGATCGAGCTCGAGGGCCACACCCGCCAACCGCAGCCCCCCGCCGTTGAGCTTAATCATGCCGCGGGCATAACTCACCGGGTTGGTGTCCCGGGGACGAAACCGCACCAGCGGTCGGTAGCCGTCGCCCGAGCGGATGACCAATCGCAGATCGGACAAGACCAACGGCAATTCTTCTTGCGGACCGCTGTAACGCAGTTCGATGGTGTCGCCGTTTTTCGCCGCGGCACACGCTTCGGCAAGAGTTGCATATCGTTGCGGACCTTTTTGCCCGTCGCTCACCACGAGCAAGCCTTTGGGCAACGCCGGCGCGGCTTCCGCGATCGGCTCGGTGGAAGAGGTCGACCCAAGGGGAGCGGCGGCCGGTTCCATCGGTTCGGTCATGGGGTCTGAGTCGATCGGCGACGGATCGACCATCGGATCGGCGGTGGTTTCAATCCTGGCTGGCGCCTTGGGCATTGTCGCTACGCTGTTCGCCAGATGGTCGCGGGGCTGCGAGTTTGCCGCTTGCGGTGTGGCGCGGCGCGACGAAGGCTCGGCCGGCGTCGCCAAATTCGATGCCGTCTCGTCGGTTTTGCTGCCAACCACCGAACCGATCGCGTCACCACCCTGCGATGCCGAGTCGCTCAGATCGGCGGACGGCTGGTCTGTTCGTTCCTGTTTGGCTTGCTTTTCTATCGTCGGCGAAGCTGCGTCCGGCCAGGACTGCGGAGCGGCTTGCTCGGCCGCCGACTCGGGGTCGAGCAAGCCGGGCCAGGGGCGATCGAGCAGGACGACCGCGACCAACAACAAGCCGACCGGCACCATCCAAGGAACATGCCGCACCAGCGAAGGGCGGCGCGCGCCGGCCGCCTCGGATGCCCAGGCGGGGCGCTCCAGGCCAGGCAACGGGAAGCCAATCTGCTCGGCCAGCAAATGCAAGTCGGCGATCAATTCACCGGGGTGCTGATAGCGGCGCAACGGGTCTTTGGCCAGCATCTTGCTGACGACCGCCGAGAGTTCTGGCGGAAGCGCCGGGTTGAATTCACGCGGGTCGGGCGGCGGATCGCTGTTATGCTGCAACAGCTTTTGCAACACGGTGCCGTCAGGAAACGGTGGGCGACCGGTGAGCATATAATAGAGCGTGCAACCCAACGAATAGATGTCGCTGCGCACGTCGGCGCTGCGGGGATCGCGCGCCTGTTCCGGCGAGATGTAATCGAACGTTCCCAGCGTCACACCGCTGGCGGTCAGGTCTTCGCCGCCGGAATGCACCTGGTGCAACCGCGCCAGACCCATATCGACCAACTTCGCCCGACCGTCGGCCATGATAATCAGGTTCGACGGTTTGATGTCGCGGTGTACCACGTCGCGGCTGCTGGCGTGGGCCAGGGCATGGGCGACCTGCAGCGTGTAGCCCAGCGCCTCGGGAGCCGACAGCGGCCCTTTGCGCTCGACCACATCGCGCAGGTTCGTGCCTTCGATGAATTCAAAGACAATGTAGTTCAGCCCCCGGTCTTCGCCCACGTAGTAAACGCGGGCGATGTTTTCATGATCGAGCCGGGCTGCCGACTGGGCTTCGTTTTGAAAACGGCGGCGAGTTTCCTCGTCGGCCCCTTGGTCGCGCGAGAGCACCTTCAGGGCCACCTCGCGATTGAGCATGGTGTCGAGCGCTCGGAAAACGGCCCCCATGCCGCCGCCACCGACGTATTCCAACAATTGGAAGTGATTCAACTGCTCGCCGGCGAGTTGCTTCGACAGCTCGGCAGGCGAGGTGGCCCGGGCCGGAGTGCTAGCCAAAGGCGGCCGCTGAGAAATCACCGTCGCCTGATCGGGATCGCAAGCGGCATCGCCCGGCATGTCGAGGCGGCGACGGCTCGAACTCTCCGAGGGATTTCGCCCGATCAATGTTCGCTGGCTCGATCCGGTACTGCTCATGACGGATTCGGTCGCCCGAAGGATCCTCGCTCGCCGCTTCTACACAGCCCTATGGACTGCGGCAGCCCCGCCCAACGTTCTCTATCGCCGAGACGAACGTCTCGAAAAGACTTGGCACTGTGCGACTTAATTACAAGTCTCCTTATGGTATTTGGTCTCGCCGGGCAGGTCAAACGAGGGCTGGGGGTTGGGGGGTGGAGGCTGGGGGTTGGGGACTGGGGGTTGGGGACTGGGGGTTGGGGACTGGGGGGTGGGGACTGGG
>JAICLL010000303.1 GCA_025927475.1 Pirellulales bacterium | reverse complement strand
TTTCATTTTTACTTACTTATTGCGCACTATCCTCCGTCGACAAAGATAATTTCCTCCCCCCGGCCTAAATTAAAAATCAAAAATGCAAAACCGGGAAATACTCCGGTTCGGCGCCAGACGCCGGCCCTATTACTTTAACCCAAGGACCCAACCATGCCCTACACGCAAGAAATCAGTCGCGCCCGCAAAGCCTGTTTTTTGTTCCTGCTCGATCAATCGTTCTCGATGGAAGAGCCGCTGGGCAACTCCAGCCAGCGCAAGTGCGACGAATTGGTGACGGCCATCAATGCCTGGCTGCAAAACATGACGATCCGCGCCAGCGGCGACACCGGCATTAAAGACTGGATGGACTTGGGCGTCCTCGGCTATAGCACCGACGAACAAGGAAATCCGATCATCGAGTCGGCCTTGCAGGGCGCCCTGGCCGGCCGCGAACTGGTTTCGATCACCGAGGTTGGCGCCAACCCGCTGCGCATCGACCAGAAAGAGCAGCAGTTGCCCGACGAAGACACCGGCGAGATGATCTCGATGGCCGCGGAGATGCCCATCTGGGTCGATCCCAAAGCGCAAGGCGGCACGCCCATGTGCAACATGCTGCACCACACCTACGAAGTGCTGGAAAACTGGATCAAGGACCATCAGTCGAGCTTTCCGCCGATTGTGATCAACATCACCGACGGCGAATCGCAAGACGGCGATCCGATTCCCTATGCCGACGCGGTCAAGCAACTTGCCACCGACGACGGCAACGTGTTGCTTTTGAACTGCCACCTGTCGATGACCGCGGCCGATCCGTTTATGTTTCCGGCGAGCAACGAGATTTTGCCCGACGACCTGGCCCGCGTGCTGTTCGACATGTCGAGCGTGCTGCCCGAGACGATTTTCAATCGGGCGGTGGCCGAGGGTTTGGAGTTGAAGCCCAACGCGCGCGGCATGGCCTTCAACGCCGACATGGTGGCGCTGTTAAAGTTCCTCGATATGGGCACCCGCGCGGCGGCGCCGGGCAATTTGCGTTGATTTTCGTTCTCTCCCGGTGGCCGGGGCAGAGCTTTGGCGATGCCCCGGTAGATGCGATAGGACGCGGCAGTCCGGAGCCTTGTGCCCCGCAGTTGCGGCGCCGGACGCGCCAAACGGAGTGTTGTGAAACAGACCAGACGGTGAACAGGACAAAAAGGCAACCTTTGGAATCGCGGGGCACAAGGCCCCGAACTACCTTACGAAACTCTTCACTCATAACACACGACTATGCCTCCTACGAACCCTGGTTGCGTTGTCTTACTGATTGATGAATCGGCCGGCATGAGCGCGGTGATGCGCGAGCTGACCACCGAAGGCAAAGTGTCGACCAAGTCGAACGCCGATCGCGTCGCCACCGCCGTCAACGCGCTGCTCAAGCAACTGGCCGCCGGCCCCAGCTTCGACCTGGCCCTGGTGGGCTATCAGGCCGACGCCGCCGGCCAATTGAGCGTCGGGTCGCGTTGGGGCGGCGCGCTGGCCGGACGCGAGTTTGTGCCGACCGGCGAATTGGCCGCCGCGCCGCTGCGCACCGAGACGCGAACCCGCAAAGTGCCCACGGGCACGTTCGGTCCGCCGCGCGAAGAATCGGTCGAGTTCCCGGTCTGGTATGCGCCGACGTTGGGAAGCAAAGCTCCGCAAATCGCCGGCTACAGTTTCTGCCGCGATCTGATCAATCGCTGGGCCGCCGACGCCGGCGACGAACCGGGTCTGCCGCTGGTCGTCCACATTTCCGCCGGCTCGTCGGGCGACGGAAACCCGCAAGTGGCCGTCGGCAAGCTGATGGAGCTGACCACGCCGGGCGGGCATCCCTTGCTGTTGCAGGCCCACCTGGCGGCGTCGGCCGCGGTGGTCAGCTCTCTCTATCCGTCAAACTATATGTACCTGACGGTCGGCTCTGCCCGCGACCTGTTTCGCCGCGCCAGCGTGTTGCCGCCGCACCTGGTCGAGGCGTTACAAACCGCCAAGGTAACGATAAATCCCGGTGCGCGCGGCCTGGTTTACAACGCCAAAATGGCCGATCTCATTCCGCTGCTGGGGCTGGTGAAAGCCCACACCCGCGCCTGGCCGTCGAAGGGCGCGCCCGCCGCGGCCCAGTCCCCGGTCGCTGCGCCTGGCGCCCCGGCTGCCGCGCCCGGCGGTGTAGCTCCGGCGCTTGGGGCCGGCTCGCCCGAGACAACCGCTGATGCCGACCGCGAAGCCTCGGCTTTGGTGGTGCTGGTACTCGATCGTTCGGTGGCCGATCCGTTCAGCGGCAGCCTGCAAAATCCGGTGGCTCGGTTGCAGGAACACGCCAACGATTTGCTCAAGCAGATCGGTAAATGCCCGGCGGCGATCGACGCGGCGATGGTGACTTACGGCTTGGGCGCGTCGGGCGAGGTCGAGGTGCGCGACACGTTCGAAGGCCCCTTGGCTGGACGGCGCATCGTGCCCGCCGCCGAGCTGGCCGAAGGGGCGATTCGCGTTGAAGAGACCGAAGAGCAGGTTTCCAACGGCATCGGCGGCCTGATTACGCTCAACCGCAAAAAGCCGATCTATTTCGACGTCGAGCCGACGGCCGGCGCTCCGCCGGTGACGGCGTTCGAAAGTGTGGCCAGCATTGCCCGCGAGTGGTGCGGCCAGCATCGTCAGGCCCGCTTGGCGCCGATCGTGTTGCACCTGACGCGCGGCCACATCGAGCCGGGCGACGTCGATTGGGCGGCCGGCGCGCTGGCGAAAGTCGACACCGTCGCCGGCCCGGTGACGCTGTATCATCTGATTGTCACCGAAGAGCCGCACAAGTCGCTGGCTTATCCGGCCACCGCCGACGAAATCAAAGAACCGATGATCAAGAAGCTCTGGGAAGCGACCAGCCTGCTCGTCGGCCGCGAGCAACTGGCGACCGACAAGCCGGCGATCACCGCCGATTCGCGCGGCATGGTGGTGAATGGTAAGTTTGATTTGTTGCTGGAAGGGGTGGCGAGAGTGGTTGGTGGCTAGTGGCTGGTGGCTGGAGGGCGTCAGAGCTTGAAGAATGAAGCCGCCAGCCAAGAAGGCGAGCGGGGCGGCAGCGCAGCATTTCCCGGTTTGACTTTTGCATTTTGACCTTTCTTCGGAGGGTTCCACACTGCAGCGCAGCCAACCAAAAAAGGGAAAGTCAAAATGCAAAACGCAAAATGCAAAATGAAATGAACGATCGACCTCAATGTGCCAGTAGCAGCGTTCCCAGGCCGCGGACGACGAAACGAATCGCAGCCTGACGGTGGGACTCGCTGCGCTCGGCCCAACCAACAGGTGGACGCCACTCGCCACTCGCCACTCACCACTCACCACTCACCACTCACCACTCACCACTCACCACTCACCACTCACCACTCACCACTCACCACTCACCACTCACCACTCACCA
>JAICLL010000108.1 GCA_025927475.1 Pirellulales bacterium | reverse complement strand
CTAACCCGAAGCGTCAGCGAGGAAATGCGGAGATTCTGCCTCGCTGACGCTTCGGGTTAGTATCACTTTGCACGGCAGCACCGCACTGTTAGGACACCACCATCCATTGGGCCGGACCTTGGCCGCAAATCGCGGCCCATACCCATCCGAAGCCGCTGGCAGCGCTTACATCATATCGAGCGGATCGACATCGACAATCCATTGCACCCCCTCGGGCGATTCCACCCCCTCGATCGCCTCGCGCAAAGCGGCGTGAAGCGGCTCGGGCAGAGCGGCCTGAAGCTGGATCTGAAAGCGGTGCAGCCCCCGCAGCTTGGCGATGGGCGCCGGAGCCGGTCCCAGCACGCGGGCCGCGTGTTCCGCATGCCGGGCCAGCGCCGCCGTCAGCCGTTCCGCCAGATGCCCGGCAAACTCGCGTGCCGCCGGTTCTTTGGGACCGCGGACCACCAACCGCGACATGCTGGCGAAGGGCGGATACGAAAGCGCCTGACGATTGGGCAACTCTTCCGCCGCGAAGGTCTGGTAATCGTGCCGCACCGCCGCTCGAATGGCCGCGTGGTCGGGACTGAACGTCTGCACCAGCACTCGCCCGCCTTTCGGCCCGCGTCCGGTGCGCCCGGCCACCTGCACCAAAAGCTGGAATGTGCGTTCCGCCGCGCGGAAATCGGGCAGGTGCAAGGCGGTGTCGGCATTCACCACCCCCACCAGCGTCACATCGGGAAAGTCCAGCCCTTTGGCAATCATCTGCGTTCCCAGCAGGATACGCACTTCGCCGTTGCGAAACGCCGCCAACGCGCGTTCATGGCTGCCGGGCGCCCGCATGGTGTCGGTGTCCATCCGCAATGCGGCGTAGTCGGGAAACCGCGCTCGCACCTCGGCCTCGAGCCGTTGCGTGCCCAGCCCGCTATAGCGAATGCCGATAAACTGGCATTCGGGGCAACGCGTCGGCGCGGCCAGTTCGTAATCGCAATAGTGGCAGAGCGCGATTTCGCTCTGGCGATGGTGCGTCAGCGCGATGTCGCAATTCGGGCAGCGCACCACATGCCCGCAACCGGCGCATTGAATATGCGTGGCGAATCCGCGCCTGTTTAACAGCAAGATCACCTGTCCGCCCGATTCCAGGGCTTCGCGCATGGCGGCGTGCAGCGGGCGGCTGATCGAGCCGGTCCAGACATGGTCGCGCGTTTCGTTGCGCAAGTCGATGGTGACCACCGCCGGCAACGGGCGGTCGAACACGCGCCGCGGCATTTCGATCAGGCGGTATTCGCCCGTCTGCCCGCGATGCCAGCTTTCCAGCGAAGGCGTGGCCGAGCCGAGCACCAGCGGCACCTGCTCGGCGGCGGCGCGGCGCAACGCGACGTCGCGTGCGTGATAGCGTGGCGCGGTGTCTTGCTTGAAGCTGCCTTCGTGCTCTTCGTCGAGCACGATCAGGCCCAAATGAGGCGTCGGTGCAAAGATGGCGCTGCGTGCGCCCACCACCACCGACACTTGTCCCGCGGCGATCTCTTGCCAGTGGGCGTGCCGCTCGGCATCGGTCAAATGACTGTGCAACACCGCCACGCGGCCAAACCGCGCGCGAAACCTTTCTTGGGCTTGCGGCGTGAGGCTGATTTCGGGCACCAGCACAATCGCCTGCCGGCCATAGCCCACCACTTCTTGAATCGCCCGGATGTAGACTTCGGTCTTGCCGCTGCCGGTGACTCCGTGCAAGAGCAGGGTTTGATGCTGTTGCGACCGCAGCGACGCCAGAATGGAATCGAGCGCGAGTTGCTGATCGGCGTTGAGCGCCAGGTTTTCTTCGCGGGCCACCAGCGCGTGGGTCGCGGCGTGATGATGGATGCGGCGGTTTTCGGCGGCGATCAGGCCCTTGCGTCGCAGCCCGGTGATGGTGCTGCCAGCGCAGCCGATGCGCTGGGCAAGCTGGGCCGGCGTGAGCGGCTCGCTGCTGGCCGCCAGGTATTGCAAGATCGCGGCTTGTTTTTTGGGCAAGTCGAGGGTCGCCAGCCGCGCGGCCACCTTGGTCGGCACGGAAAGCAGCGTGGTGAGCCGCGTGCCCGCTTTGCCTCGCACGGCGGCGGGAACCACCGCGTCGAGCACTTGGGCCAGCGGACAGAGATAATGCTCGGCCATCCACTGCGTCAGCCGGAGCATGGCCGGCGAAAGCAACGCCCGTTCGTCGACCAATTCGTTGACGGGCTTGAGCCGCCGCACGCCCACCGCGCGATGCTCCAGCCGCACGCAGTAACCCACCATTGGTCGATCGCCGCGGCCCAGCGTGACGCGCACCCGCTGTCCCACCGACAAGCGCGGACGCAGGGCGTCGGGCACCAGGTAGTCAAACTCTTGCCGAGGGCCGCCGGGAATGACTAGCGTGGCCACCCACCGCCGCTCGGCGTCGTCGAGCTCCCACGGCGGCGCCTCGGTGTCAAAGAGCTGTTGCTGTTCGCCTGGGTGGCCGGCCTTCTCGTGCATTCCCTCAATATATCGCGTGCCGCCCTTACAGCAGCAGGTCCATGGGCTGGGCCAGCTCGCGGAAACGTTCGACGGGCATGGCCACCGTGTCCCACCGCGGAGAAATCTGCCGCGCGTAAAACGCATACGGCTGCAAGCGAATGCCAATGAACGCATACAGCGTGTCGCGGAACTCGAAGAGCTGCTCGCGGGCCAAGGGCGACCGGTCGCCCAGCACGCTATAGGCAAACACAAACAGCGCCTGAAACCGCTCGCCGAAAAGCCGTTCCCATTGGGCCATGCTCACCAGATCGTCGCGTGTCGACCAGTTTTTCCAATATTGCTTTTGCATGCCCGAGGGAAAGCGGCGGCCCTTGACATCGACCAGCCAGGTGTGGCCCTTGACCGACGAGACGATGAAGTCGAGACTTTTGATCGATGCGTCGGCCAGCAAGCTACGTCGGCCTTCGTCGACGGCGACGTAGGGAACCTGCCGCGATCGCAAATAGGCTTCAAAAGCCGCTTCGTAATGGTTATCGCGATTGGCCATCAACCCGTTCCCAGTTCGTACCAGTCGTGAGTCAAGCCGATGCGCGTGTGGTGGACCATTCTGCGAATCAGCCTCGAAGAACGGCTGGTCTACCGCGGCGATTTCGCCCTGGGCACCCTGATGCGCTTCTTGCCCATCGTCACCCAAATCTTTTTATGGCGGGCGATCTTCAGCGCCAAGCAGGAATCGTCGATCGCCGGCTATAGCTACCACGATTTTATCGCCTATTACCTGCTGACCATGCTCAGCCGGGCGTTTTCGAGCATGCCGGGGCTGGCCTCGGGCATCGCCCTGCAAATCCGCAATGGCGAGATCAAAAAATTCCTCATCCAGCCGATCGACCTGGTGGGCTTTTTGCTCTTGGGGCGGCTGGCTCACAAGCTGGTGTATTACACGGTGGCCGCCGGGCCGTTCGCCCTGGTGTTCTTTGTCTGCCGCGATTTCTTTCCCGGCTGGCCCGACGCCGCCACCCTGGCCGCCTTTCTGCTCTCGCTGGTGCTGTCGTTCTTGCTCGGGTTCTTTCTCGAAGCCACGCTGGGCATGATCGGCTTCTGGTTTCTTGAAGTCAGCTCGCTGCTGTTCGTATATATGCTGTTCAACTTCTTTTTCTCGGGGCATATGTTTCCGATCGACATGCTGCCGGGCGTCTGGGGCGAACTGGTGCAAATGCTGCCGCTGAAGTACCTGGCCTACTTTCCGGCGGCGGTGTTTTTGGGCAAGGTGCAAGGGCCGCAACTCGTGCGCGAGCTGTGCATCGAGCTGGGCTGGGTGCTGTTCTTCGCCGCGGCCTGCCGCCTGGCCCTCCGCCGCGGGTTTCATCGCTACAGCGGGTATGGCGGCTAGCGGCTCGCTTCCCCTTGCTCGTTGTGGCGCATGGGTTTAAGATACCGGGCTACACTGCGGGCACTCTCTTGGACACCAAGCGTGAATGCAATCTGGCTCTTGTTCGCCGACGACGCCGCGGCCCAGCCCAGCATGGCGCCGTCGATGCTGATGATCTCGGTGCTGATGATCTTCTTCCTCTATATGTGGATCGTGCAGCGACCGGCGTTGAAAAAAGAACAGGACAACCGGCAAACGATGCTTCGAAGCCTGAAAAAGAACGACCGCGTGTTGACCACGGGCGGCATCTACGGCGTCGTCACCAATGTGCAACTCGACTCGGACGAGATCACGTTGCGGGTCGACGAGGCGACCAGCGCCAAAATCAAGGTGCTCCCTAGCGCCATTCAACGGGTCGTCGGAGATGATGCCCCCGGCGGCAAAGACAGCAAAGACTCGAAGTAGCAAGCATCGCCCTGAGCGGCAAGCATCCCAGCGGCGGAAAGCGAGACGAATGATGGAAGCGAAACAGAAGGATCGTTGGCGGCAACTGGCCCGGGCATTTCGCTGGGTCGCGGTGTGCCTGACACTGGCGGCGCTACTGCCCGCGGCCACGGTCGTGTTGCCTGCGACGGCCTGGGCGCAACCGGCCGAAGCCCCGCCTCTGCCCGGCTCGGACGACGACGGCAGCCCGTTCGATCCGAACATCGCCGCCGGGCGAACCATCGCGCCCGCGGCAGGCGCGCCCAACGCCGATCTGGTCATCTTTCGCAACCTGGGTATTGTGGCCTTGGTGTTCGGGGCGTCGTTGGCCATCGGCCACTATCTGAGCCGATGGCTGCGGATGCCCGAGCAGGCCACGCGGATGACGGTGGTGGCGTTTGCGATCATTGCCGGTTCGGCGGCGTGCTATTTCGACTGGCCGCCGAAGTATGGAATCGATCTCAAGGGCGGCGTCATTTTGATCTATGAAGTCGAGCAGACCGATTTCAAAGAGATGGACAAGCTGGTGGCCGCGGTCAACAAGCGCGTCAATCCAGGCGGCATCAAAGAGGTGACCGTCCGTCCCTACGGCGAGCGCGAGATCGAAATCATCGTGCCCGAAGCCGATCAGGCCGAAGAAGAGCGGATGAAAGAAATCATCCGCCGGCAAGGGCGGCTGGAGTTCCGCATTGTGGCCGACGACCGTTTCGACTCGTCGGTCATGGAAGTGGCCAATGCCCCGGAAAACAAAGACAAGCGGGTCATCTATCTCGACGCCGACGAGAGCGGGGCGGAGTCCGAGCGCATTGCGGCCGCCAAATGGGTGCCCGTCAAGCCTGATGAAGTGAACCAACTGCGCTCGGGCCACACCCTGATGCGCGAAACGCGGCGGGGTCGCACGGAAATCCTGGTGCTGATCGATCCGATCAACGTGACCGGCGATTACCTGACCAACGCCACCGCGGGGCGCGACCAAGTGGGCCGCCCGAGCGTCAACTTCAGCTTTAACACCCGCGGCTCAAATAAGTTCGGCGAATTAACCGGCAACAACCTGCCAGACCCCGCGCATCCCGACTTGCGGCGTCTGCTGGCGATCATTCTCGACGGCGAATTGAATTCGGCCCCGTCGATCAAAAGCCAGATCCGCGAACGCGGCGAGATCGAGGGCAATTTCACCGAAAAGGAAGTCGAAGACCTGGCCGCCGTGCTCACCGCGGGCAGCCTGCCCACCACCTTGCGCAGCGAGCCAACCACCAGCCTGCGTGCCGGGCCGACGCTCGGCCAAGATACTAGGGAAAAAGGCATCATGTCGATGCTGGTTTCCACAGTGGCCGTGGTGGTGTTCATGATCGTGTATTATCGTTTCGCCGGCATCGTGGCCAATCTGGCCTTGCTGCTCAACGTGCTGTTGATTGTGGCCTTCATGATCTTGTTCAACGCCGCCTTCACGCTGTCGGGCCTGGCGGGGCTGGCGCTGACGGTCGGCATGGCGGTCGACGCCAACGTGCTGATCTATGAGCGGATGCGCGAAGAATTGAGCCGCGGATCGACGTTGCGGATGGCCATTCGCAACGGTTTTGACCGCGCGACCACCACCATTGTCGATGCCAACGTCACGACGCTGATTTCGGCCATTGTGCTCTACTGGATCGGCACCGATCAGGTAAAAGGGTTTGCCGTCACGCTGATCCTGGGCATTGTGATGAACCTGTTCACGGCCATTACGTTCACGCGGCTGCTGTTCGACGTGGCGGAGAAGCAGCGCTGGATTACGCAACTGAAAATGTTACAAGTCATGGCGAACCCGAATTTCGATTTTATCGGCAAGCGGTTCGCCGCGGTCGCGTTGTCGGCCCTTTTGATCGGCGCCGGGCTGGTGGGTGTGTTCGCCCGCGGCAAAGGCTTGCTCGACATCGACTTTACCGGTGGCACTTCGGTCGAGGCCGTGTTTGAGCAGCCCGGCCAGGACATCGGCGAAATCCGCGAGTTGGTGCAAAATCTGCCCGACGTCACCGTGCAGGACGTTCACATCACGGGCGAGCCGGCAGGCCAACGCTTTCTGATCATCACTTCAAAGCCGGATAGCGACGAAGTGAAAAAAGACCTCAAGCGCATGTTCAGCGATTCCGGGCACCGGCTGGCATCGAACCAAATGAAATGGGAAAACGTCAAGCCGATCACCACTGCCGGCGCCGGCGTGCAGTCGCCGCCTTCGGAAGAGGCCAAGCCCGATGATTCGAAAAAAGCAAAGGCAGACGATACGCAGCAATCGCGGCATGACTTCGGGGGGCAAACGTTGCTGGCCCTGGCCGACGACGCGTCCCCCGGTCCAGAGGCAAAAGGCCCAGCAACCAAAGGCCCGGCAACCAAAGGCCCGGCAACCAAAGGCCCAGAGACGGGCAGCCCAGCGGCGAACGATCAAGGCGCCGGCGATCAAGACGACAAGGATGAAGCCACATCGTCCGCAGGCGCCAAGCCCGAAGCCGACGAAGCGACCTCAAGCGATGAGCCCGCCGCGGCAGAGAAAGACGAGTCGGACCAAAAGCCGCCCGTCGCCACCGGCGGCGATCCCTACATCGGCGGAACGACGGCCACGCTCCGGTTCACCCAAGCCGTCGACTACACGACCCTAAGCGATCAGATCAAACGGGCTGCGGCGTCGCTCACCACCGACGACGACGTGCTGTTTGAAATCAGCAACCCCGAATATGAAGCCAACAGCCGCCGCGGCTTCGAAGAATGGACGCTCCGGGTGGCACTGCCCGCGCAGCAGGCGACGACGCTGCTGGAACACCTGCAAACGGCGTTCGCCGACGAGCCGTTTTTTCCCTCGTCGAACAAAGTGGGCGCCAGCGTGGCGGGCAATACGCAATTGCAGGCCACCAACGCCCTGCTGGCCAGTCTGGTGTTGATTGTGGTCTATGTCTGGATCCGCTTTCAGCAGGTGAGCTTTGGATTTGCCGCCGTGCTGGCCCTGGTACACGACGTGCTCGTGGCGCTGGGGGCCTTGGCGCTGAGCTACTGGCTGGCCCGCATTCCCTTCATGGAAATGTTGCTGATCGAGCCGTTCAAGATCAATCTGCCGATCATCGCGGCGTTCTTGACGATCATCGGTTATTCGATCAACGACACGATCGTGATCTTCGACCGCATTCGCGAGGTGCGCGGCAAGAGCCCCGACATGCCGCCCGAACTGGTCAACCTGTGCATCAACCAGACCTTGAGCCGCACGTTGCTCACCTCGTTGACGGTGTTCATTGTGGTGCTCATTCTCTACATCTTCGGGGGCCAGGGAGTACACGGGTTTGCCTTCACGCTGGTCGTGGGAACGATTTCCGGCACATACAGCACGGTCTACATTGCCACCCCTGTGTTGATCTGGATGAACCAAGGCCGGTCTGCCGGCAAGCGTCCCTCGGCGGCAATGGGCCGCGAGGCCACGGTGCGCTAACATGAGCAAGCCTCTATCGGTCATCGAGGTAACGGCGTTGCCCGTGCAAAGCTATGCGGCCCTGCGCCCGACGCTCAAATCGGGCGATCTGCTGTTTTGCTCGGGAACTTACGCCGTCTCGCGGTTGATCGAAGAGGCCACCCAGTCGCCGTGGAGCCACGTGGCGCTGGTGCTCCGCGCTGAGAAGCTCAATCGCTTGCTGCTGTTGGAAAGCGTCGAGGATTTTGGCGTCCGGATGGCGCCGCTATCGAAGTACCTCAAGAACTACCAAGATGGCAAGCCCTACGACGGCCCGCTGGTGTTGGCGCGATGCAGCCAGGTCACCGACGCCAACCTCACGGCCATCGCTCAGTTTGGCGTCGATCAACTTACGCGGCCGTATGGCAATGAAGAGATCGGCGAACTCGTCGCGCGGATCGCCCTGGGCATGGGCAGAAAGACGGCCACCAGCGGATATATCTGCTCCGAACTTGTCGAAGCCTGCCTGAAGGCCGGGGGCATTGTCGTTCAACCCGGCGCGGGCGGTTTTACGACGCCTGAAAACGTATGGCGCGATCCGACCGTATCGTTGCTCGGCCGGATCCATTAGCTCGGCGCCGCACCGCGTTCACTTCGCCCTGGGATGCGCTTTTTCGTACACCGCCCGCAGATTGGCGGTGCTGAGGTGTGTGTAGATTTGCGTGGTCACCAGACTTTTGTGGCCGAGCAGTTCTTGCACGCTGCGGATGTCGGCGCCGCTGTCGAGCAGGTGCGTGGCAAAGCTGTGCCGCAGAGTATGCGGCGTGGTGCGGCGGTCGAGACCGGCCGCCGCCAGGTGCTTTTCCAACATACGGCCGACGCTGCGTGTGGTGAGCCGCCGGCCCGATTTGTTGACAAACACCGGCACCAACGGCCCGCTGGGTTCCTTGCCGCTAAGCCGTCGCACGCCCAGCCAAAGGCGCAACGCCTTGATGGCGTATGAGCCGATCGGCGCCAGCCGTTCCTTCTTGCCCTTGCCGCGCACGCGAACCACGCCGGCCTTGAAATCGACGTCGCCATCGTTGAGCCCCACCAGCTCGCTCACGCGGAGTCCGGCAGAATAAAGCACCTCCAGAATGGCGCGGTCGCGCAGGCCCATCGGTTGGTCGGCGGGCGGCGTCGAGAGCAGCCGGTCCAGATCAGCCGACGACAAAAAGTGCGGCAGCGCGCGGCTCTTGCGCGGGTTGCGCAGCGGCTTGGCCGGGTTGGCCGTGGTCCAGCCCTCGCGCTGGCCGAAGCGGAAAAAGCTGCGCATCGACGCCAAACGCCGGGCGACGGTGGTCTTGGCGTAGTTCTGCTCGGTGATCGAAGAGACATAGCCGCGCAGATCGAGCGTGGTGATCTCGCCGGGCGAAACCGCCGCGCCATGGCGTTCTTGCAAAAAGCCCGACAGCGCCTCGAGGTCTTCGCGGTAGCTTTTGATGGTCAGCGGCGAGGCGTTCCGTTCGACGCGCAGGTACTGCAAGAACCGAGTAACGGCGGTCTGCATGGGTGAGGCTGATGGGGCCTATTGGTTCACATTCCGCGACCGGCTCTGTAGGGAACGCCCTGCGTCGCGTTCCGGGAACTGCGATCCGGCCTCGCGCCGCCCTTCGCGGAACGCCACGGAGGGCGTTCCCTACAGACGTCAGAAAGCAATTACTTCGTCGGTCGAAAACCGTTAAAGGATTTCGTCCGAGTCGGTCGGCAGCGGTACGTTGAACCTTCGCGCGCCGGCAGCCGCCGGCTGTTTGGGCGCCTCTTGGCGAATCTTCTGGCTGAGCACCGCGGCGTCGTACCAGGTGAAGCTCAACTCGGGGTTCGACGCATAGCGGCCCAGCACGCGGAGCGTTTCCGCCCGGCTGGCGTCGTCGTACAGAAAGACGTAGCGTTCCGCGCCCTTCACCAGGGCTAATACGTTGATGTCCTGCGATGACACGGCTCGCGTCCTCCTTGCGACGAACGATCTGGGGTTGCCACGGCGCTCAAACGTCTTATCGGCGAATCGGCCAGCGCCACACTACTCGCGTTTTGCCGGCCCCACCGCGGGCGGTCAGCATCTCGGTGATGTGCATGTGGCAGCAGAAACGAATGAAATCATCGCTCCGCTGCAAATACGACTGCCAGCCGCCATACCGCGCGTCGTCGCGGAAGTAAAAATAGCTGGCCAGGGCGGTCGTCAGGTCGGGGTCGTTGCCGTTATAGGTCCGCGTATGCCGCAAAACCGGTTCGGTCGATTCACGCAACGGCGCCGGCATGGGCGAAGGCGGCTGTGGATGAAAGCCGCGCGCGTCGGGCCAGTCGGGCGGCAAGCCCGCGGGGGCCGCAACGCCTGGCGAAACCGCGCCAACCACCGAGGTCGTCGCCCCCGGCCCCATCGGCATGCCGGGCGGAAGCGGCTCCTGGTGCCACACCAATTCGCCGCCGTCGCCCGTTGGCTGCATCGGGTCGTCGGGCAGGCCCTCCAGTTCGTCTTGCTCCATCGGCATCGGCGGGGCCAAATGCACCGGCTTGGTATATTGGGGTGTTTGCGTTTTCATCTGCGCTCGAGCCAGCGCCATTTCGGCCTCGAAGATCAGCGTGCCGGGAATCTCGTCTTCGGCGGGCGTTCCCCAGGGCAGGCCATAGCCCGGCGGGATTGGGTGGAAGCCAGGGTTGGCCGCATACCACTCGACCTGCAACGCCATGCGCGGCGGGTAATACGCCGAATAATCGGTGACCGCGCCCACCACCACCGCATCGACATCGAGAATCTGGGCAAGTTTGCGAGCCTCGGCCGGACCGTTGAGCGTCATCTGGTGGGCTTCAAGGGCTTTTTCGACCACGCCGATGGGAATCACTTCAAAGCCCGGAATCACCTGCAACTCACTGAAATACGCCAGCGCCGCGTGCCGGCCATCGACGGTGGGCTCGGTGCTCAGATTGAAAAAGGGGGCAACAGCCACCTTCTGCAATTGAGGAAAGGGGTTATGGAAGGTCGGCTGGCGCGAGATTTCGGGCAGGAACGAGCTACAGCCCGTACCAAGCGTCAAACAGGCCCACACCGCGATAAGCCGAAACATCCAATGAGCACATGCCAAGCGGTCAGCCCCCGCTGCCGTAGATAGCGTCGCCGTCGTTATCGGCAGTTCCGGCAGAATCCTTGAAGACAAACCGGCCAAGGGCACTGCAATTGACACGTCCGCGCCGAGCGGGGTAAAGTCCGCGCCGCCTAACCCACTGGCTGTACCGTGTTCGGGGCGGCGAGGTTTGGTAGCCCGACGCCACGGAAGGCGTCTAATTGGAAGGGATGGATCCCAAGTGCAGAGAGACCTGACGCGGCAGCTTTACCGGGCGATGCTTCGCATTCGGCTGGTCGAAGAGGGCATCGCCGCCATCTATGCGGAGCAGCAGATGCGCTGCCCGGTACACCTGTGCATTGGCCAGGAAGCGATTGCGGCCGGCGTATGCCAGTTGCTCGGCAACGACGACCTGGTGTTGAGCACACACCGGGCGCACGGCCACTATCTGGCCAAGGGAGGCGATCTGCGGGCTATGCTGGCCGAGATGCACGGCAAAGCCACCGGCTGCGCCAGCGGCATGGGCGGGTCGATGCACCTGATCGACCTGGCCGCCGGATTTTTAGGCTCGGCGCCGATCGTCGGCAGCACCATTCCAATCGCGGTGGGGGTGGCGTTTGGTAGGGCGATGCGTGGCGCCGTGGACCGCACGCCGTCCGATCCTGTGCATGGCGTCCGCCGTGGCGAGCGAGCGGTTTCAGAAGTTGACGCCGTAGGCGCCGCGGCGGATGCCGTGACGCCCCATGGTTTCTCGAAGCAGCATCGCGTGGTGGTCGCGTTTTTCGGCGAAGGCGCGACGGAAGAAGGCGCCTTTCACGAGGCGCTCAATTTCGCGGTTTTGAAGCAATTGCCGGTGTTGTTTGTCTGCGAAAACAATTTGTACTCGGTCTACTCACCGCTGTCGGTCCGCCAACCGGCCGGACGAGAAGTCTATCGGCTGGCCGAGGGGCACGGCATTGTCAGCCGGCAAGGCGACGGCAACGACGCCTTGCAGGTGCATTCGCTCGCCTACGATGCCTTGCGGCACGTTCGCGCGGGACGCGGTCCGGCCCTGCTCGAGTTCAAGACTTACCGCTGGCGCGAGCACTGCGGGCCCAACTACGACAACCACCTGGGCTATCGCACGGAAGACGAATTCTTACGTTGGCAGGCCTTGTGCCCATTGGCCAGGCTGGGCCGGCGCGGTCTCGACGACGGCTCATTTATCCAGGCCGAACTCGACGCCTGGCGCGACGAAATTCGCACCGAGTTTGCCGCGGCGGTGCAGTTCGCAAAACAAAGCCCCTATCCTCAGCCCGACTCGATGCTCCAAAGCGTCTACGCCGAGCGACCTCACCAGGCCCTCTGGGGCTGTCGGGCCGCCTAACTCATCACTCGCCACCCGCCACTCACCATGCCTCGCGACCTGAAATACCACCAGGCCATTCACGAAGCCATCGACCTGTGCATGGCCGCCGATGAGTCGGTCTATGTCATCGGCCTGGGCGCGACGGACCCCAAGGGCGTGTTCGGCACCACGTCGGGCCTGGAGCGAAAATATGGCAGTCGGCGAGTGATGGATATGCCGTGCGCCGAAAACGGCATGGCGGGCGTGGTGCTCGGTTCGGCCTTGGCCGGCATGCGGCCAATCATGGTCCACCAGCGAATCGACTTCGCCCTGCTGGCGATGGAGCAAATCGTCAACCAGGCGGCCAAGTGGCATTACATGTTTGGCGGGCGAACCGCGGCGCCCTTGGTCATTCGCTTACTGGTTGGCCGCGGCTGGGGCCAGGGTCCACAGCATTCGCAGAGCCTGCACGCGTGGTTCGCGCATGTACCGGGCTTGCGCGTCGTGATGCCCAGCACGCCGCAAGACGCCAAAGGATTGCTCATCGCGTCGGTTGAAGACGACAACCCGGTGATTTTTATCGAGCATCGCTGGCTGTACAACATTGGCGGCCCGGTGCCCGAGGGCCTGTTTCGTGTGCCGCTGGGGCAGGCGCGGGTGCTGCGGTCGGGCAGCGATGTGACGATCGTGGCCATCTCGCACATGGCGCTCGAAGCCCACCGCGCCGCCGAAATCCTGGCGGGCGAAGGCATCGACGCCGAGGTGATCGATCCGCGCACGCTGCGCCCCTTCGACGAGGAAACCATCATCGAATCGGTGCGGCGAACAGGCCGGCTGATTGTGGCCGACACAAGCTGGCGCCACGCGGGGTTTGCGGCCGAGGTGGTGGCGCGTGTGGCCGAAGAAGCGGGCGGTGCGCTGAAGTGCCCGCCGCGGCGAATTGCCTTGCCCGAATGCCCCACGCCAACGAGTCCCGCGTTGGCCGCGCACTTTTATCCAACCTCGTCGGACATCGTTTCCGCGGCCTGTGAGATGGTGCAGCGGCGCGCGTGGCGGCCGGCGGCGATCGCGGCGGGGCATTTCGGCGATGTGCCCGATGCCGCTTTTACAGGGCCATTTTGACGACCATCAGCCAAAAAACCAACTCCGCAATGCCAAAATTTCACCGCGTGGCCGTCATCGGCAGCAACTCGTTTTCGGGCAGCGATTTCATCGACTTGCTGCTGGCCGACCCCGACCGGCGCGTGATCGGCATCAGCCGATCGCCGGAGAAAGGCCCCGTCTATCTGCCCTATCTGCGGTGGAATGACGGCCGTTTCGCCTTCCATCAGTTCGATCTCAATCATCATACCGACGAAATCCTGGCCGCGCTCGACCGTTTTGAACCGGAGGCGATTGTCAACTTCGCCGCTCAGAGCGAGGTGGCGCCCAGTTGGCAACATCCGGAGCATTGGTTTCAAACCAATGTGGTGGCATTGGCCCGGTTGCTCAATCCGCTGAAAGAGCGCCGGTATCTGAAGCGGTATGTTCATATTTCTTCGCCCGAAGTGTACGGCACCTGCGTCGGCCAGGTCACTGAAGCGACGCCGATGAACCCCAGCACGCCCTACGCGGCCTCGAAGGCCGCCGCCGATTTCTTTTTGTCGACGCTGGTCAAGAACTTCGACTTTCCGTTGGTGACGATCCGGGCGACCAATGTGTATGGCGCCCACCAGCAGCTTTGGAAAATTATTCCGCGATCGGTGATTTACTTGTTGACCAACCAGAAGATTTCGCTGCACGGCGGCGGTGTGGCCGTGAAGTCGTATATCCACATTCGCGATGTTTCGCGGGGCGAATTGCTGGCCATGGAGCAAGGCCGTTCAGGGCGGATGTATCACTTCTCGCCCGACCTGGGATACGCGGTGCGCGACGTGGTGCGGCATATTTGCGAACTGATGGGCCGCGACCTCGAGCGTTCGACTGCCGCGGTGGGCGAACGACTTGGGCAGGACGCGGCCTACGTGATCGACTCATCCCGCGCCCGGCAAGAGCTGGGCTGGCGGCCCGAGATCGAGCTCGATCGGGGCTTGCGCGAAGTTGTCGATTGGGTCGAACGGCAATGGAAGGACATCTGCACCCAGCCCTTGGAGTATCGCCACGCGGCGTAAGACAGGCATGAAACTCTCCGACTATGTGGCGGCGTTTGTGGCACGGCAAGGCGTGCGGCATGTGTTCGCTGTCTCGGGCGGGGCGTCGTTGCATCTGATTCACTCGCTGGCCGATACGCCGGGCGTGAGCTTCGTTTGCCCGATGCACGAACAGGCCGGCGCCATGGCCGCCGACGCCTACGCGCGCGTCACTGGAAATCTCGGCGCGGCCATCGCCACCAGCGGTCCCGGCGCCACCAACTTGCTGACGGGCGTCTGCTGTGCTTATTACGATTCGGTGCCCGTGCTGTTCATTACCGGGCAAGTCTCGACCTTTCGGGCTAAAGGCGACACGGGCGTTCGGCAGATCGGTTTTCAAGAAACCGACACGGTTGAAATATTTCGTCCCGTCACCAAGTACGCCTGCCGCGTCGACCGACCCGAACGCATCCGCTACGAGCTGGAGAAGGCTTGTCATCTGGCGCGTGAGGGCCGGCCCGGCCCGGTACTGATCGACATTCCCGACGACGTGCAGCGGACCAACATCGACCCCGACTGCCTCGATGGTTACATCGCACCCGCCGCCAACTCGCCCAGAGAAGCACTGAATGGTCTGGCCGCGCAATGCGTGCAATGGATCAGCGAGGCGAGCCGGCCGGTGGTGGTGCTGGGTTGGGGCGTGCGGTTGGCCGGCGCGGGCGAGCTAGCTCGGCAGGCGATTGAACGGCTCGGCGTGCCGGTGGCGCCCACCTGGGCCTTGGCAGATTTGTTTGAGTCGGATCATCCGTTGCGGATCGGAACCTTTGGCACGCACGGCACGCGGCACGCCAACTTCGCCGTGCAAAACGCCGACCTGATTCTTTCGATCGGCTCACGGCTCGATACCAAGGCCACCGGCAGTCCGCCCAGCACCTTTGCCCGTGAAGCTCGTAAAATTGTGGTCGATGTCGATGCAAACGAACTCAACAAGTTTGAACGATATGGGCTGCACATCGACCTGCCGATCGCCGCCGATGCGCGCGAGTTTTTGCAGGCGCTCGAAGCGCAAGCCGGTTCGCCATTGCGCATCGATGCCTGGCTGCGGCAGATCGACCATTGGCGGCGGCGCTATCCCATCTGCCCGCCGGAATATCACCGCGACGAAGACGTGAATCCCTATGTATTCGTCAAAACGCTCTCGCAGGCGTGCCGCGAGGGTGAAACGATCGTGCTGGACACCGGCTGCACGCTGGCTTGGACCATGCAAGCCTTCGACTTCAAGCGCGGCCAACGCGTCTACCACGACTGGAACAACACGGCCATGGGCTGGGCATTGCCAGCCAGCATCGGAGCCAGTTTGGCACTCGACGGGCGGCCTGTCGTCTGCCTGACCGGCGACGGCAGCTTGCAGATGAATATTCAAGAACTGGCCACGGTGGTCCGCCACAAGTTGCCGATCAGAATCTTTCTGCTCAACAATCACGGCTACAGCATGATCCAGCAAACCCAGGACCAGTGGTTGGGCGCGCGCTATCATGCTTCGAGCGGGGCGGGCGGCTTGGCCGATCCCGATTATCTGGCCATCGCGCGAGCCTATGGCCTGCCGACGATGAGCGTCGATCGCAATGCCGACCTGGCCGCGGTGGTTCAGCAGGCCATGCAGACCCAAGGGCCGGTGTTCTGCCAGGTCGAGGTTCGCCCCGAGCATCGCGTGACGCCGCAAGTGAAGTTTGGCCGGCCGAACGAAGACGCCGAGCCGCTGCTGCCGAGGCGCGAGTTTCTGGGAAACATGCTCATCAAGCCGCTGGAATCATCGGCCGCTCCGGCGGTTCCCGCGCCGCACTTTGTGAAGCCGCCCGTCAATACCCCGCTGCGAGCCAAGTCATGACCGTCGCCGAACGCTCCGGCCCCGCACAAGCGACACTGGGCCGCGAGATCGACCTGATGGACCGCTATCCGCGCTCGAAGCGGCCGATCGACCAACGGGCGGCGCTGGTGACTGATGAGCACCGCCGCATTGCCCGGCAATTCGGCCAGGAATTTTTCGACGGCGAGCGGCTGTTTGGCTATGGCGGCTACCACTATCATCCGCGGTTCTGGCAAGAGACCGTCCGCCGCTTTCGCGATCATTATCAACTTGCCGATGACGCCGCGATTCTCGACGTGGGCAGCGGCAAGGGCTTTATGCTGCACGATTTTCGCGAGCTGATGCCCCGTGCCACGCTGGCGGGCATCGACATCTCGCAGTATGCCTACGACCATGCCCTGGAAAGCGTCAAGCCGCACCTGCAGGTTGGCTGCGCCACCCGGCTGCCCTTTGCCGACCGCTCGTTCGACCTGGTGATTTCGATCAACACCATTCACAACCTGCCGCTTGAGCAGTGTAAAGAAGCCCTGCGTGAAATCGAGCGCGTGAGCCGCGGCCGGGCATTCATCACCGTCGATGCCTGGCGCAACGAAGCCCAGCGCGAGCGGCTGATGAAGTGGATCTTGACGGCGCTCACCTACATGCACGTCGACGATTGGAAGCGGCTGTTTGCCGAGGTGGGCTATCGCGGCGACTATTATTGGTTCATTCCGGAGTGAGCGGTGCAGACGGAAGCCGCTGTTTTATTTGAGCTGAACACGCCGCTGCGGCAGGTGGCGCTCGATCTGCCCGAGCTGAAGCCCGGCCAGGTGCTGGTCGAAATGGCATACAGCGGTGTCTGCCACACGCAGTTGCACGAGGTTCGCGGGCGGCGCGGCCCCGATCGTTTTCTGCCGCACACGCTTGGCCACGAGGGTTCGGGCGTGGTACGAGCCCTTGGGCCGCAGGTGTCCAAGGTGCGGCCCGGCGACCGCGTGGTGCTCACCTGGATCAAAGGCCACGGGGCCGACGTGCCCTCGACCACGTACCATGAAGGCACGGCGGCCATCAACTCGGGCGCGCTGAGCACATTCATGCGCCACACCATCACCTGCGAGAATCGTATCGTGCCGCTGCCGCCAGAGATGCCGCTGCGCGAGGCGGCGCTCCTGGGTTGCGCGCTGCCCACCGGGGCGGGCGTGGTGCTCAACACCGCGGCCGTGCCCGGCGGCGCATCGCTGGCAATTTTTGGCGTGGGCGGCATTGGCCTGAGCGCCTTGCTCGCCGCTCGCTTGCGCGAAGCACGGCTGTTGATTGCGGTCGACGTGGTCGAGCAGAAACTTGCCGAGGCGCGGCGGCTGGGCGCGACGCACGCCGTCAACGCCCGCGAGCGCGACGCCGTCGCGGCGATTTTGGAACTGACCGAGGGCCGCGGCGTCGATTACGCCATCGAGGCAGCCGGTCGCCGCGAGACGATGGAAGCGGCATTTCGCTGCGTCCGCGATCAAGGCGGCCTGTGCATCTTGGCCGGCAACCTGCCGCACGGCGAACAGATTTCCATCAATCCGGTCGACCTGATTCGCGGCAAGCGGATTGTCGGCACCTGGGGCGGCGAGACCCGCCCGGACGACGACCTTCCTCGCTATGCCCAGTGGTACCTGGAAGGCCGCCTGCCCTTGGCCGAATTGATCACGCGCGAGTATCGCCTCGACGAGATCAACACGGCCCTGGACGACATGGAGCGGGGCCGTCTCTCGCGGGCGCTCATCAGCCTGGCGGCGTAAGCTGGCCTTGAGCTGAGCGATGTAGCACGTGCCGCCAACCAAGAAAATGGGGGTTGCATCCCGGTTTGCTTGTGATAACATATACGATATCAGGCGCGGGGGGCGGCTTCCATGCGAGAAGTTGAGGTTGAAAGTCACCACGCTGATTCCTCTCCGCCGAAACGACGGCAGTAAGGTGGCGCCTTCGGAGGTCAATGAGATCATCCGCGGCCTATGGATGACGTTTCACGGGGTCACGCGCGAAGGAAAGACTCGTGGTGACTGGATCGATCCCAAAGTTGGTCGGCATTATCGCGACACCTGCGAATAGATTGTGATCGACACGGATCGGGAACGGCTGTCGGAAATCACCGCGGCGATTAAGGCGATCGGTCGGCAGCTTGATCAGAAGGCGATGTACATGGAAGTCCAGTATTTCGACGGCGTTCAATTCCTGCGAACCGACGAGTAGCGACTACGGGTAAGATTCCATGGCGGGAGAAAAAACGTTCGGGACGGCAAGCGCGAAGAATGGCAAGCGTTCTTCGACTAAGTCGCGCGCATCCGGTAGGGCCGGCATTGACCATCCCGCGCGGAGCAAGGCGAGGCGTTCCAAAGGAAGTTCCGGACTGGCTGGTTCTATCGAAGAACGCGGCCGGTTTGCTTTGGACTTCGCCAAGTCGTTGGCCTCAAAAAAAGTCGATTGGATTACTATCAATAATGCGCTCTTCGGCCCCGGCGGCAAGCTGACCCAGTTGTTTCCAAACATTGCCGAGCGCGCCGCCCTTGCCGGGACCGCGGCGTACAAGGAACTGTGCCGGTTACTCGATCAAGAGCGCGACCATGGCATCGATGAAAGCGCCACGCAGCATGCGACGGCCAGCGGACAGACCATTGTGCGGATGCCCAAAAGCCTGCACGCCGCCCTGCTCGCCGAGGCGGAGGCTGAAGGGGTCTCACTCAATCAGCTTTGCGTCAGCAAGCTTTCCATGCAACTGCGCGCCGCCGCGGCGGGCAATACACGTTCAGCTCCCGGCATGGCATCAGGCAAATAAGCGTAGAAAGCGAATGGCGCACGGCGCGTGGCTGCCAGGTTAACTCGTCTTGCCGACGAACTCATCGGAGCTGAGCATCGCGGCAACCACGTGCTCGTCGGGCAAGCCGGCATCGAGCTGGGCGGTGTAGAGCGCCAGGCCCGCGGCGTCGGGAGTGCGATCGAGATCGTGCTGATACCACCCGGTCACCAGGTCGCGCCGGTATTCCTCGCTCGTGAATACCAGATCGGCAATCTGCGCGCGAGTGGCGCCTTGAGCCGCGCGGCTCTCAATGGCGGCAAGGGCGGCGGGATCGACCGGCCGATCCAGAGCGTCGCGGAACAGGGCATCGGCGAAGTCGTCCAGCGTGCCACCGTGAAGCTGAAAATACTCCGGCGACGAGACCAGAATGGCGTCCAGCAGGCTGGCGTCGCCGCCCGCGTCCAGCAGCCGCGTGAAATACTGCATGGCCGCCGGGTCGGGCGATCGCTGCAGGTAGCGGCTGAACTCGGCGTTGATCAGATCAACGTGATATTCTTCGGTCATCGCCGCCAGGATGTCTTGCACCACCTTCGCCCGGCTATCGCCGCGCTCCAGATGGCTGACCCAATAGTCGCGCCCTTGTGGCTCGGCCTGGCGCCCCAGCACGTCGCGATAAATCTCGCTGATGAACCGCTGATCGGCATTGCCAGGCGTTCCTTCGGCCAACAGTTCTTCGTCGATCTTCGCCGTGGTGGCGACGGTGGTCGCGGCCTGCGCGTCGGACACGTTGACGATGATGGAATAGCTTCCTTCGTCGCCGTACGTGTGCGAGCCGCTCACCGTAAACTGATTGCCCGATAGCGTGACCGTGCCGGGCGAGCTTGCTCCATCGCCCCAATCAATGTCCGCGGTAAAATCGCTGGCCGATTCGCTGCTGTCGGTCGAAGTGATCGTGGCGAGAGGCACGCTCGCCAGCGGCGAGAGCTCGAAGCCGCCGATCGGCAGCCCGACGCCCGCGAGCCCGGCTGGGTCGTTCGGTGGATCGTCCGCCGCGGCGCTCAGTGAGGCGCCAAGCGAGGCGTTTCCCTTTAGCGTGAGCGTGTTGACCACCAGCGGAACGTCCGACGATGCGTTTCCGGTCAGCGTGGCCGGCGCGTTGGCCGCGTAAAGGGCGCCCGAAAGTCCATTCATGGCATTGCCGGCAAGCGAGAGTGGCTGAGCATTGTCGCGCGATTGGAAGAGCAGCACGCCGGCGTAGCTGCCTTTCGTCGGGGCGGTCAGTGCGATTTGCCCGTTGCCGCTGAGATTGATCGCGCCGAAACCGCTACCGCCCAAATAGTTGCCTCCCGCGTTGTAGATCACCACCTCCGAGCCATGACGCCGGCATTACCCGTCACGCTGAATCCGCCGCCGGCGATGACATACAGGCCCGGCGCCATCGTCAACCTGGCGTTGCCGGAAAGGGTGATCCGCGTATACACGCCCGGTTGGATGGTGCGCGACGAATTGCCCGAGAGCGAGATGCTACCGAGCGATGTGCCGCCGCTGGGAGCGGGCAGACCAGCATACGGGTCGGGCATCACGGCGTGACCCGTGAGCGGCTTCGGGCTGAAGCTGACATTGCCCGCGATCCGCACGCCGCCGACCACGTCGATCTCGCGGGCGGCGATCCGCACGTTGCCGTTGGCCGTGACGGCGGTGCGCGAGCTGGAGTCATCCACCACCACGCCGGCCACGTGCAGCCCCGCATTGCCCGAGGCCGACAGCGCGCCGCTGGCCGACGGATTGAGCACGTAAACCGACGCCAACGGGCTGACGGAGGTTGCCGCGCTGCTGGCCAGATCATTGGCGTCGCCCAGATAACGGACCATGACATTCTGCGCGGAGTCTGGCAGCGTGGCGGTGAGCGAAGCGGTTCCGCCCGACAACACCACCGAGCCCAGATCGTTGTTGGTCGTCGTATCGAAGAAATCGACGCTTCCCGTAGGAGTGCCGCTGCCTGGGGCATTGGCGGTGACGGTCGCCGTGAACGTGGCGCTCAGACCAAACACCGCGGCATCCAGAGCGGTCGTGGTCGTGTCTGGATTGATCGTAAGCGTCCCGCCGGCGAACGCAAACGTGTAGTTGGCGGCGCTCAAGCTGCCCGGCCCGGCGGCGATGAGGTAATTGCCAACTCCACTGAACCTGGTGGCCGTCGTGCTCAGGTCGGCGGCGCCGCTGACCGCACTCGCGGTGTCGCCGTTCACGAAGCCGGTGATCGTGTCGGTAAGCGCTGGATTGCCCTGGCCGTAAACCTTCGTCTTATCGTCAGCGGTGACAGTGAGCGCGGCGGGCGTGACCGAAAGCGTGCCATCGACAAAGGCGAACGTGTAATTGACGGCACTGAGCGTGCCCGGGCCGGCGGTGATGGTGTAATTGCCGACGCCGCTCGCGGCTGTAGCAGGGGTGTCCAGATCGGCAACGCCGGTGACAACGCTGTCCGTATCGCCGTTCACAAAACCGGTGATCGTGTCGCTCAGTGGTGGATTAACCTGGCCATAGACTTTGGTCTTATTGTCGGCGGTGACGGTAAGCGTGGCGGGCGTGACCGACAGCGTGCCATCGGCAAATGCGAAGGTGTAGTTCACGGCGCTGAGAGTGCCCTGCGCGGCGATGATCGGGTAATCGCCGACGCCGCTGGCGGTTGT
>JAICLL010000018.1 GCA_025927475.1 Pirellulales bacterium | reverse complement strand
CGTCTTTCGCTCCGCGAAAGAAACGATTCTTTCGCGGAGCGAAAGACGACTTTAGGTAGCGCGGTTTCTTTACTTGGTCATGGCCTTGCCCGCCTTGCGGCGCACTTGCTCGCCGTCGTAGCGGATGCCTTTGCCTTTGTACGGTTCGGGCTTGCGCACCGCTCTCACCTCGGCGGCAAACTGGCCCACTTGCTGTTTGTCCGATCCCTTGATGACCACATGTGTCTGGTCGGGGCAAGTTACCTTCAAGCCGGCGGGAATCTTTTTGTGAACTTCGTTGGCAAAGCCCACACGAAGCTGCAAGATGTTGCCTTGCACCGCCGCCAGGTAGCCGACGCCCACGATTTCCAGCCGCTTTTCGTAGCCTTCGGTGACGCCCTTAAGCATGTTCTGGATCAGCGCGCGGCTGAGCCCTTGCAGAGCTCGGGCGGTGCGCGATTCGCCGTCGCGCGTCACCGAAACCATCTTGGCCGCTTCGTCGACCGCAATGCCCACCTCGCGGCGAAACGCCCATTCGAGCTTGCCCAGCGGACCTTCGACCGCGATCATGCCGTCGCGCACCGCCACCTTCGCGCCGGTGGGAATGGTGATTGGTTTTTTTCCTACCCGAGACATAACTGGCCTCTACCAAACGGGCTCTACTAAACTGGCCTCTACCAAAGTTCACACAAGACTTCGCCGCCCAGGTGCCGCTGCCGGGCCTCCCGGTCGCTGATCACGCCGCGGCTGGTGCTGATGATGCAAATGCCCAAACCGTTGAGCACGGGCCGCAAGGTGTCGGCCCCGCGATAAATTCGCCGGCCCGGCTTACTCACTCGTTTAATGTGACGGATGATCCGCTCGCCGTTGGGACCATACTTCAGGTGAATGCGAAGCTGCGGACTGGGCCGGGCATCCACCTCTTCCCAGTTCCAGATATAACCTTCGCGCTTCAGCACGTCGGCCATGCCGCGCTTCACCTTCGAAAGCGGCATCTCCACGATGGTCCGCTCGACCCGCACCGCGTTGCGGATACGGGTTAACATGTCGGCGATCGGGTCTGTCATCATCGTCGTTTAGGTCCCTTTACCAACTCGCCTTTTTGAGCCCGGGGATCAAACCATTGTCTGCCAGCTTGCGCAAGCAGATTCGGCAGATGCGGAATTTGCGGTAAACGGCCCGCGGCCGGCCGCACAACTGGCAGCGCGACTCGCGCCGCGTCGTGAATTTCGGCGTCCGCCGAGCTTTGGCGATTTTTGATTTACTGGCCATGCATGTTTTGAGGTTAAACGCGAATCTAAGCCTGTCCGGCCCCTTTTCCTTTGCCCGCCGTTTCTTCCGCCTTGAAGGGCATTCCTAAGCCACGCAGCAACTCCAGCGACTCTTCGTTCTTCTCGCTGGACATCACCAGCGTAATGTTCATTCCCTGGGGGCGCGTGAACTTGTCGGGATTCAACTCGGGAAACACCAATTGCTCCGAGAGTCCCAAACTATAGTTGCCGTGGCCGTCGAACGCCTTGGGGTTCAAGCCGCGGAAGTCGCGCACCCGCGGCAGGGCGATCGAAATCAGCCGGTCGAGAAATTCATACATCCGCGTGCCCCGCAGCGTGACTTTGCAGCCGATTTCCATGCCCTCGCGGAGCTTGAAGTTGGCGACCGATTTGCGACTCTTGGTGACCGCCGGCCGCTGCCCGGAAATCTGCGTGAGCGCGTTCACCGCTTCTTCCAGGTGCTTCTTTTCCGAGATGGCCGTGCCGACACCCATGTTGATGATGATCTTTTGCAGCCGCGGCAGCGCGTGGCGATTGTCGCGGCCGAGCTTTTCCTTGAGGCTCGGCAGCACTTGTTGTTCGTAACGTTCGAGAAGTCGCGGGGGCATGGTTGACTGATCTTAAGTGGGAGGGCGTTCCCTACAGGGCTTATGTTTTCGCGGGTTTCATTTTCCGTCTCGGCGGACCGAGCGAACCGATGCCGCGCCCGCACTTCTTGCAAACGCGCTCTTTGCCGCCGTCGGCGGTCAACTGCGAGTGGGTGCGCGTGCGGGCATTGCACGAAGGGCAGACCAAAAGCACGTTGGAAATCTGAATCGGCATCTCCTTCGACAGCCGTCCGCCCTGCGGATTGCGCTGGCTGCGGCGCACGTGCTTGTAGACACGGTTGACCGCCTCGACGATGATCTTGCCCTCGCCGCGGTCGATCGAAAGCACTCTGCCGCGTTGGCCGCGATCGTCGCCCGTGATAACTTCGACGGTGTCTCCAATTTTGATATGCATCACACCACCTCGGCCGCCAGGCTGACAATTTTCATGAAATTCTTTTCGCGCAGTTCTCGGGCGACCGCGCCGAAGATGCGCGTGCCGCGCGGGTTGCCGTCGTTGTCGACGATGACCAACGCGTTCTGGTCAAACCGCACGTAGCTGCCGTCGGTGCGGCGCGTGGGCTGCTTGCAACGGACAATGACGCCGCGGACGATGGCCTTCTTTTTGATTTCGCTGCCGGGAATGACGCTCTTGACGCTGCAAATGATCACGTCGCCCAAGCTGGCCGTGCGGCGATGGCTGCCGCCGAGCACCTTGATGCACATGACCTCTTTAGCGCCGGTGTTGTCGGCCACCGTCAGCCGTGTTTGCATTTGAATCATGACTTCGGCGCCTCCAACTCTTGCTGCAAGACGTCGCCGCCGCGGCGGCGCGAGGCCGCCCGCAATGCGGCCAGATCGACCGCCTGGCTCTTGCTGACCACCCGCACCAACTGCCAGCGTTTCAGCTTTGACTTGGGGGCGCACTCGACGATCTCAACCGTGTCGCCCATGTGCGATTCTTCGTGTTCGTCGTGGACGTGGCAAACGGTGCGGCGACGCAGGTATTTGCCATACTTGGGGTGTTTGACCAGCCGCGGAATTTCGACACGGCGGCTTTTGGCTGTCTTGTCGCCGGTGACGATTCCTGTTTCGACGCGTTTGGGCATTAGCGTGCTCCCCCGTTGGAACGCTGGCTTTGCACGGTCTTGATGCGCGCGATCAAGCGGCGGTGCTTGCGCAATTCGCTGGGGGCGTCGAGCCGCTCGGTCTGCGCTTTGATGCGCAGCCGAAACAGCGTCTCAGCCGTTTCGTTCAACGTCAGTTGCAATTGCTCGTCGCTCATTTCGCGAAGTTCAGCGGCTTTGTTCATGGTTTGTCCCTTAAATGCTGCGGCGGCGCACGAACCGCACTTTCACCGGCATTTTGTGGGCGAGTCGGCGGAAGCAAATCCGCGCGGCTTCTTCCGAGACCCCGGAGATCTCGTAGAGCACGGTTCCCGGCTTCACCACCGCGGCCCAAAATTCCGGTTCGCCCTTGCCTTTGCCCATCCGCGTTTCCAGGGGAATCGAGGTGATGGGCTTGTGCGGGAAGACGCGGATATAGAGGCGGCCCTCGGTGCGCAGGTATTGCTGCGCGCTGATGCGGCCCGCCTCGATCGTGTTGGCGCTGATCCAGCCGGCCTGCATCGATTGCAAGCCAAAATCGCCAAACACAACGCGGTTGCCGCGCGTGGCGTCACCTCTTATACGTCCTCTTTGGCTTTTTCGGTGCTTGACCCTCTTGGGCATCAGCGCCATGGATTTCGTCCTCTTGATACATGCCTTGGTTGATCCAGACCTGCACGCCGATGTGCCCCTGCGCGGTCATGGCTTCGGTAAACCCGTAGTCGATTTTTGCCCGCAACGTCGAGAGCGGCATGGCGCCGGAAATCTGCTTTTCGCGGCGGGCCATTTCCGAGCCGCCGAGACGGCCGGCCAACTGCACTTTGATGCCCTTGGCGCCGGCCTCCATCGTCTGCTCGATCGCGCGCTTCATGGTGCGGCGAAAGCTGGCCCGCTTGGCCAATTGTTCGGCGATGTCTTCGGCCACCAGTTGGGCCTGAATTTCCGGGCGGTTGATTTCCTCGATCTTGATGTTGATCCGCCGCCCGACCAGGTTTTGCATTTCGGCTTGCAGCCGCTCGACCTCTTGCCCTTTGCGGCCAATGATGATGCCCGGCCGCGCCGTGTGCAGCACCACTTTCACTTCGTCGCGCGTGCGCTCGATCTCGATGCGGGGAATGCCGGCGAAGCGGTATTTCTCTTTGATGAATTTGCGCAGCTTGCAGTCTTCCAGCAGCAACTCGCTGAACTCCTGCTTCGAGGCGTACCAGCGGCTTTTCCAGCCGGTCATGATGCCGGTGCGAAAGCCGGTGGGATGTACTTTTTGACCCATCGTTCGGTACCTAGTCTAAGTTGTCGACGGCCACGCGGATGTGGCTCATGCGTTTCTTGATCATGAAGGCCATGCCGCGGGCCCGCGGGCGAATGCGCTTGAACATCGGGCCGCCGTCGATGCGCACATCGACGACCACCAGGTTTTGCAGATTCGGCGCCCGCCGATCGTCGGCATTTCCCAACGCGCTTTTCAAAACTTTTTCCAGCAACCGCGCGCCGCGCTGCGGCTGATAGCGCAGAATTTCCAGCGCCTCATCGGCGTACTTGCCGCGAATCAAATCGGCGATCGGGCGCACCTTGCGGGCGCTGATTCGGGCGAATCGGTGAACAGCTTCGTAAGCCATGTTGGTGGTTGGGGATTGGGGATCGGGGATTAGCAAGCCGAACACTAATTTCACTCACCTCTCATCACTCACCACTATTTCTTGCCGCCCTTGCCGCCGTGGCCGCGGAACGTTCGGGTGGGGGCGAATTCGCCCAGCTTGTGCCCGACCATGTCCTCAGTCACGAAGACCTTCATGTGCAGCTTGCCGTTGTGAACCATGAAAGTGTGTCCGACAAATTCGGGCACGATGGTACAGGCCCGCGCCCAGGTCTTGATAGGCGTTTTGGCGCCCTGCTGATTGAGCCGCTCGACCTTCATATACAACTTGGGGTTGATGAAAGGGCCTTTTTTGAGCGATCGTCCCATATAATGTTCTCTTCAACATCCTACAGCTTGATTTGTCCATATCGCACCGATCGACGCCGGCGCACAATGGCCGAGTTCGATGGCTTGCGCCGTTTGCGGGTGCGGCCGCCCTTGGCCAACTTGCCGCTAGGGCTGACCGGATGCCGCCCGCCCTTGGTGCGGCCTTCGCCGCCGCCATGCGGATGGTCGATGGGGTTCATGGCCGTGCCGCGCACGTGAGGCCGCCAACCCATCCAACGCTTGCGGCCCGCCTTGCCCAGCACAATGTTCATATGGTCGGGATTGCTCATTGCGCCGATGGTCGCCCGGCAGGCGGCGGGCACACGGCGGATTTCGCCGCTGGGCAGCGTGATCTGGGCCCAGTTGGCGTCGCGGGCGGCGAGCACGGCGCTGGTGCCGGCAGAGCGGCACAACACACCGCCGCGGCCAGGCTGCAGCTCAATGTTGTGAATCGCCATGCCGAGCGGAATGTTCCGCAATGGCAGGCAGTTGCCAACGGCCGGAGGCGCGTCGGGGCCGCTCATCAGATCGGTCCCTTTTTCCAAGCCGTGGGGGGCGAGGATGTATCGCTTTTCGCCATCGACATAATGCAGCAGAGCGATGCGTCCGCTGCGATTGGGATCGTATTCGATCGAATGGACCCGTGCTGGCACGCCGTCCTTGTTGCGGCGGAAGTCGATCAGCCGAAGCTGCCGCTTATGGCCGCCCCCGCGATGCCGCGCGGTGATGCGGCCCTGGTTGTTGCGACCGCCCGTGCCGTGCTTGGGCTGGAGCAACGTGCGCTCGGGCTTAGCACCGGGCGTGAGCTCGGCAAAGTCGCTCACGCTGGCGCCGCGGCGGCCGGCGGTGGTCGGTTTGTATCGGCGAATTCCCATGATATTGTCGATTCGGCTTTCTAGAAGAAGTCGATGCGGTGCTCTTCGCTCAGCTTGACGATGGCCTTCTTCCAGTCTTTGGTCTGTCCGCTACGGAAGCGGTTGCGGCGCGGCTTACCCTTGCGGGTGAGTGTGCGCACATGAATCACCTTCACATCAAACAACGACTCGACGGCGCGGCGCACATCGAGCTTGGTGGCTTGCCGGTGTACTTCAAAGGCGTAGGCGTTGTAGCGCGTCGAGCGGTGCATGCCCTTTTCGGTCACGAGCGGGCGCAAAATCACCTGGTGCGGCTCGAGCACGAGCGCCGCGGTGCTTTCAGGGGTGGCTGCGGGAGGGCCTGCGTCCATGTAAGGGTTCAGCGTTCGGGGTTCGGGGTTCAGGACTCGGCGTTCGCGGTTTTCTGTTTCGCAGCCGCGCGGTCGCGCAGGGCATCGAGAGCGGCGCGAGTCAACAGCAGCTTCTGCGGGCCGAGTACCGCGTAGGCATTGAGATCGCCGACGGGCGAAACCGTCACGCCGGCAAGGTTGCGGGCGCTCTTATATACGTTCACGTCATGCCCGGCGGTGGCCACCAACAAACTCGTCTGGTGACACCCCAGCGCCTTGAGCACGGTGGCCATCTCACGGGTTTTGGGGGCCGCCATGCTCAACTCGTCGATCAACACCACCTGCTCATCGCGAATTTTTGAGGCGACTGCCATCCGCGTGGCCAATTGCAGGGCCTTGCGCGGCATGCGATAGCTCCAATCGCGGGGCCGCTTGGCGAAGATATGCCCGCCGCCCCGGCGAATGCCGCTCCGCCGCGAGCCGGCCCGGGCGTTGCCCGTGCCCTTCTGACGGTACATCTTCTTGGTAGTGCCGGCCACTTCGCCGCGGCTCTTCGATCTGGCCGTGCCCAGCCGCAGATTCGACTGATACATCACCACCACGTCGTGCAGCAACTGCTTATTGATGCGCGGCGCAAGTTGGCTGGGGTCGATCTCGTAGCTGCCGACCTGCTCGCCGCTTCGGTTGTAAATGGGCAACGTGGCCATGTGCCTGCTCAAACTGATCCTAAAGTTGGTTGGCCGGTCTTAAAGTTGGTTGGCCGGTCTTAAAGTTGGTTGGCCGGTCTTAAAGTTGGTTGGCCGATCTCAAAGTTGGTTGGCCGATCTCAAAGCTTGTTGGTTTGCCGGATGACCACATAGCTGCCGTTGGGACCGGGCACGGCGCCCCGCACCAGAATCAGGTGGTTTTCGGCATCGACGCGCACCACCTTCAGATTGCGCATCGTGCTTCGCTCGTCGCCGTAGCGGCCCGCCATGCGGCGGCCCTTGAAGACGCGGTGCGGAAATGAATTGCAGCCGGTCGAGCCCGCATGCCGGTGGACCTTTTTCACGCCGTGACTGGCGCGCTGGCCGCGGAACTTGTGCCGCTTGATCACCCCCGCCGTGCCGCGCCCTTTGGAAGTGCCGGTGACATCGACCGACAGGACGCTCTCGAAGACCGCGACCGAAAGCTGCTGGCCGATGGCGTGTTCGCCCACCGCCCCCCGCAGTTCGCGGATGAATCGCTGCGGTTCGCAGCCCGCCCGATCGGGCAACTCGACGCCGCCCGCGCCGCGCCGCCGGGCACGCTTGCTGTCGAGTTTGGCAACATGGCCGCGCTGACTGCGGCTGGCCAAGCGCCGCGGCATATCGGCAAAGCCCAACTGCACGGCCTCATACCCGTCACGCTCGACGGTGCGAAGCTGCAATACGTGGCAGGGACCGGCCTGCAGAACGGTGACGGGGATCACCGTGCCGGTTTCATCAAATATCTGTGTCATCCCGACCTTGCGGCCGAGTAATCCAATTGCCATCGTTCGTGTGCCTTGTTGGCCCAGTTGTCTTATGGGCCTTGTCGAAAATGCCTGCCGGCGGGAGATGCAGTGTGGTTAACCGCAAATTACCCGCACGACGTCCATTTCATAGGTAATAGGCCAGGCTTTTCAGCCTGACGGTTAGTACCGGCTCAGTTTAATACCAGCCCCGTTAATACCAGCCCCGTTAATGCCGACTCGAGGCCTTGATCTTGATGTCCACGCCCGCCGGCAGGCTCAGCTTGTTCAAGGCTTCGATCGTTTTGGCGGTCGACTGGACGATGTCAATCAACCGCTTATGCGTGCGAATCTCAAACTGCTGCCGGGCTTTCTTGTCCACGTGCGGACCGGAAAGCACGGTGTAGCGCTCAATCCGGGTAGGCAGCGGAATCGGCCCGTGCACTTCCGAACCGGTCCGCTTGGCGGTATCGACGATTTCGGCGGCGCTCTGATCGAGCACGGAGTGGTCGTAGGCCTCCATGCGGATTCGGATCACCTCACTAGCTGGACCAGCCACGCGCTCGTACCCTCTCAGACCGCTTCTTAATTGCAAACACCGGAGGCAAAATCACGTCGATGTTGCCGCTTGGTCTCTCGCCCGATTTAGGGGCGAACCGATGATCGTAAACCTTCGGCCTTTTGCTGTCAACGCCCTGTGGCACGAAATTTATTCCGTTTTCTCATAACGCGGAATTCATCTTCCCTACCGGTGATTTTGTCCTGCTGTGCGGTGACCGGCGCCGCGGAACTCAAGAGCGATCGTCAGAGCGGTCGGCCGCAGACGGAAAACCGTTACGTCATTGAATGCCGCCTGGTTTCGGCGGCTGACGACGGTAAGCGCACGGTGCTGATGGCCCCGACGATTAGCGTGAGCGAAGGAGTGCCGGCGAACGTCAAAGACGTAACGCAAACGCCCTTTGTCACCGGCGTCGTCTCGCGCGGCGGCCGCGACGAAGCGCGGATCACCGTGCTGGAAGAGGGAACGACGATCGAGTTGACGGTGCTTGGCGAGGGCAATGACCGCGTAACCGTCGATGCCACGATCAAAACCGCCCAGATCACGGGCGCCGAGATGAAAGCGATCGGCCGGGGCGACCACTGCCTGTGCCCCCGCACCGAAAGCCGAACGGTGCGGGTCATCGAGTCGGTGGCGTTGGGCGAGGAGGTTGAGGTTGAGGCCAAAGTGCCTGAGGGTGCCCCGCAACGGACGATCGAATTTGTCGTGCGAACGCCCGCGATGCCACGGCATTGGAAAACGACGGCGAAACTATCAACCGACGGCGCGCGCGACGCGGCGGCGCCGCAGGGTCGCGGCAAACCTCCGGCTCCCGATCAAGACAGCTCCGCCGCCAACCAGGACTGAAGCTGCGCTGCGCGACATCGGTTCGCAGCCCACCCGGATTATACCACCGGCGCCCGCGCGGGCACCCAAAAGCCACGGCGAACGTGGAACTCGGCAATGAGTCGCTTGTCGGCGTTCATCCGCTCCAACAGCCGATCGCGATCAAGCACGCGCACATGGCCGAGCGGAACGTTTTGCAGACGCTCGGAGTGAATCCGCAGGAGATCAGCAATACTTGCTCCCGGCAAATGCATCCGTTGAAAAACCGCTGGCGCGTCGAGCATTTGCCGCTGGTTACTGGTTGACAGGACAACGTCGTCGTTGAGCCAAGATTGCAAAACGCAATGCAGGCGTTCAATCACCGTACGTCGCGCGCAAACCCGCGCCCAAAGCAGTGCGGCTGCGATCGTACCCGATTGGTTCAAACACTGGGACGCAAAGCTTTCAAACGAGTCGCGTCGTTCGCCTGCGCAATAAAACGCGAGTTGCAGGCCCAGTTGGCGGCAAGACTCCAGCAAGGGCACTACTTTCTCGCGCCCGCTCGCGGTTAGCTCGCGTTCGTCAAGCACCCTGAGCGGCGCGAATGGCCTAAAAGCAGTATGGATGGTTCCGGGCAACCGAAGCGCCTTGGAAAGCGATCCACCGAGAAAGCTGCGCCAATTCGAGCAGGTCCGCCAAAGCTCCACATACCGCAAGGCTGCCAGCCTCTGCGTGTAAAAAACATCCGACTGCGGTGGCTCGTCGAGCGAAACGGGCGACTGGTAGGGGTTCGGTTCGTCCACGCCAGCAGCGTAACGCGCCGGGGGGCCGTTCGCCAAATCATCGGCTCGGCCTTGCCTGGCGCTCGTAATTCGCCCGGCCGCCCGGTATGATACCAGGGACACTGAGGGCGCTGGTTTCCATCTGGCCTGCGGGCCGGGAGAGGATGTCATGAAACGTTCGCGTTGCGTCTCGGTCCAAGGTAGCTCGGCGGCCATTCTCTGGGTGGCAATCCCGATCGGTTCTTTTACCCTGCTGGGGCTGGCGCCCGGCGGCACACGGGCTCAAGGCTATTCCGCGGCGCCCGCTGGCGGAGAGAGTTCGTCTCCAGCAGGCGCCGACAGTCAACCGGGCGGCAAAAAAGAAAAAACCGCCGACGACCAAAAGCCCGATCCGGTCACGCCCGGCGAAGTGCTCAGCTTCCGCCAGGCCAAGGTCGCCGCCGAAATGACCGAACTCGAAGAGCGCATGTACCGGCTGTCCGAGGCGCTGAAGGCTTTGGAACCGGAAAACTCTTCGCGGCTGATGCTCGGGCTGAAGTTTGCCCGAGAAGAGCTGATTCTGCACCAGATGAAAGAGACGCAGAAGCTGCTCGACCGTCTGACGCTGGCTGAGGCGGCGACGGAAGAAAAGCAGCTTCTTGCGAAGTTGCAGCGGCTGCACGATTTGCTGTTGGCCACCGATCTGGATTTCCAGATGCAGTTAGAGCGGTTGCGGCAGTTGCGCGAGGCCCTGCGGCGGCTCGACAAGGCCATCAAGGAAGAAGACCGCGAGCGGCAAGCTTCGGCGGGCACCGCGGAGAAGCAAAAAGAACTGGACGGCCTGCGCAAAAAACAAGCGACGCTCGAAGAGCTGATCAAACGGCAGACCGAGCACGTCGCTCAAGGCGCCAAGCTGGCCGACGCCGTGAAAGACGGCGCCGAGCCGGGCGACGATTCGCAAAAATCGCTCGACGAGCTGGCCAAAGAGCAAGCCAAAACGCGCGACGGCGCCAAATCGCTCGCCGAGGCGGCGGCGCAAGCCGGCAAGCAGTCTGCCAACCTGCAAACTGCTGAGGCGCAGATGGGCGAGGCCGGGCAGTCGCTATCAAAGCATGAACCGACTCCCGCCGTGCCGCATCAGAAAGAGGCGCTCTCCGCTTTGGAAAAAGAGCGCGACGAAACGGCCGAAGCCATTCGCCGCGCCGAGGCCGAGCTGGCCGAGGCCAACTTCGCCGCCATGAAACGCGATCAATCGCAAAACCGCCAGCTCAACGAAGGCATCACCCAATTGGTGCGCGATCTGGGCGAAGCGGGCGCCGGCGCGCTGGGCGAATTGCTGCGGGCCGATGGCAGCATGTCGAGCGCCGAAGGCCGTTTGGGCAACCAGCAGGCCGAGCCCGCCAGCGAAGACCAGCAGCAAGCGCTCGACTCGCTCAAATACGCCAAAGAGCAGCTTGAGGCCGAGGCCGAAAAGCTGCTCAATCAGCTTCGGGCCGAGGTCAAGCGGCGCGTGATGGAAGGACTGACACTGATGCTCGAAAAGCAGACCGCCGTCCGCGAGGCCACCGAGACGGTCGGCCCCAAGGCGGCCAAAGGCTCGCGGCAGGCCATCAACGCCGTGGTCGGGCTGGCCAAGTCGGAAGGCCGCATCATGGAGATTGCCAACGAGCTGATTACCCTGGTGGAAGAGACCGAGTTTGGCATCGCGCTGCCGGCGGCCTTGATTATGGTCCGCGACGAAATGGCCGACGTGCAGGCGGCGCTGGCCGAGGGCGACGGCTCAGAGCAGGTGGTTAACGACCAGCGGCAAATCGAGGCCGATCTGCGCGATTTGCTGGATGCGATGAAACAGTTGCCGTCGTCGGCATCGCCCGGCAAGGCCCAACGCGGCCAGGCCGACCGCCGCCGCGAGCTGAACCGGCTGATCGCCGAGTTGAAAATGATTCGCCTGCTGCAACTTCGCACCAACCGGCAGACCGCCGATGTCGACCAATCGCGATCTGGCGACGACATGTCGGCCGCGCTACGCGAAGCAATCGAGCGTGTGGCCGATCAACAAGATTATGTGCGGGCCGCTACCGAGCGGCTCGCCGAAGAACGCGGCGACGAGCTGCAAGGAGGAAACTAATGAAAACGTCTGCATTCTCTTTTGGGTTATATGTCACCGCGCTTTTGGCGGCCTCGCAGGCGGTTGCCCAGGACGCCGGCGATGACCCCATCGGCAGTATCGCCCTGGATATGGAAGAAGTGGTGATCGACCTGTCGGGCATGTCGACCGGCGAACCCACACAACAGTCGCAGAAAAAGATTGTCGGCAAGCTCGACAAGCTGATTGAAGAACTGGAGCAGCAAAGCCAGTCGATGCGCGGCGGCGCGAGCGGGCCAAACCCCAGCCGCCCGGCGGCCGATTCGGTCATTAAGGGCGGTCCCGGCGGCATCGGCGATCTTCACGCCGCCCGGCGGAACGGAAAACAATGGGCCGAGTTGCCGCCGCACGAACGCGACCGCATCGTGCAGTCGATGACCGAAGGCTTTCCGGCCCATTACCAGAAGATCCTGGAGCGCTATTACAAACGTCTGGCCGAAGAGAAACCGGCCAATGCCGAAGGCGAGGCCCCGGCAGCGGACGACCGCTCGTCGGATGGCAACGAGCAATCGAGCGAGGCAAAGTCCAAAGCAAAGCCGGCTGCGGAACCGGCCCCGAAACCTTCAGGCGAAAAGCGCACTATGCGTACGCCAGGCAAAGGAGGCAAAACAGCGTCATGACGATGTGTCGCGAGAGCAGTTTTGACCGGCAGGTTCGCGAGGGCCACGAGCGGCGCGTAGGGTGGGCCGAGCGAAGCGAGTCCCACCGTTCGTGTTGTTCTTCCTTGACCCGTTGCGCTACCCGAAAAGGTGGGGCTCGCTTCGCTCGGCCCACCCTCCTTTGGCTCTTCACCGCGATCGTATCCTGCGCGCTGGCTGACGACGTTCCCGCGGAGAAAGAGAACACAGTAGTGCCAGCCGCGGCAGTGCCAGCGACGCCGCAGCCAGCCAACGCCCCGCCGGCCGCAACCCAGCCGGTTAAGCCCGCCGCTAGCTCGCCGACAGCACCTCCATCCGGCCCCGCCATCACCACGATCTATGACGAGCGCATCGCCGCCGACGTCAAAACCATCGCCGAGGGCAAGTTGATCGTGGCCGTCGATCCCGAACGCCAGATTGCGATGGACGAAATCTCCGTGGTCGAGTTGGGCAATGCGCCGTTGCTCGAAGCGCAGTGGATCGGCCAGGATAATCACGACCTGGTGCAAATTGGCGGCGCCGTGGGCGCCAACGGCATCCAAGACATACATCTGCACCTCGGCGGTCTGGTCGGAGCGAAGAAAGCAAAGCAAATCGTGGTGCTCACCCGCGGCGGCAAGGGACGCGGCGTGTGGCGGCTCGATACTGCCAGAACGCCCAACTGGAAGCTGGCAGTCGAGCGCGCCGCGGGATCGCCCACCGCCGAGCTTTACCTGGAGCCGATCAACCACGACTGCTTTGAGCGCGACTTTGAAATCACCGTTACGTATGAGGACGGCAGCACCTCGAAGACGTCGCTCAAAGGCGCGACCCACACCGATCATCAATTGAAACTAGGCGCCGACTCGGGCACAACGCAGCCCGCCCTCACGGGGCCGCCCGCGGTGGTGGTGTATGGCCGCGACAAAACCGTGTTGCGGGGAGAATTGCTCGAGCTGGGCGAGGAAACGGTTTCGCTCAAGACCAGTTGGCAGCCCGAAGTGAAACTGGCCCTGACCGAAGTGCGGGGCGTCGCCTTCACCGCGGTGACGGCGGCCGATGCTCGCCGGCAGTTCGAGGCCCGGCTGGCTGATCCCGCGGCCGAAGACGCCGCCGTGGCCGTCGGCCGCGATCAGGCGGTGCAGCAAGTGACCGGCAACGCTCGCGCCGTGGTCGACGGCAAGCTGAAGTTTACCTTCGAGGGCGAAGACCGCTCGATCGGCGTTGGGCGGCTGGCGGGCGTCGTGTATGCCAAGAACCCCCGCCGCCAACCGAATGCCAGTCCGTATCAACTCGTTCAGCTTCTTTCGGGCGACGTGGTGGCCGGGGTCTGGTCGAGCGTCGACGAGAAAGAACTGGGTGTCGAAACCGCCTGGGGCGGGCGGCTGACCATTCCGCGATCGACGGTTGCCAGAGTCGCCTTTCGCAACGGCAAGGTAACCTACGTCTCCGACCTCGATCCGCTGACGGTCGAAGAGGTGCCCTACTTTGGACATCGGATCGGCTATCGCCGCGACCAGGGGTTCGACGGCGGGCCGCTGAAGCTCAAAGGAAAGAATTATGCCAAGGGGTTGGCAGCGCATTCGCGCAGCATGCTCACCTACGCGGTCGATGGACAGTACGAGTCGTTCAAGGCCATGGTCGGCTTTGATGAAACCGGGCGGGGGCGCGGCCGCGTGATTTGCCGCGTGTTGGGCGACGGGCGCGAGCTGTTCATCCAGCCCGACCTGCGGGCCAACGGTGAGCCGGTCGAGATCGACGTGCCGCTGGCCGGCGTCAAGCAATTGGCGTTGGAGATTGATTTTGGCGAGGCCGAAGACACGGGCGACCGGGTGCTTTGGGCCGACGCTCGCATCTTCCGGGCAGGCGGAAAGGAATAACGCCGCGATGTAGGGTGGGCCGAGCGCAGCGAGTCCCGCCATTTGGCTCATCCCTCACCGGGTCTCGATTGATGCCGGGGCATCGCCAAAGCTCTGCCCCAGCCACCGAAGGCAAAAAATGAAGGGCACAAAAATGAAAGCACTTTCTCTACTCCGATCTTTTTGCCCACCGTTTTTGTGCCTGCTTCTGCTCGCCGCCACGATGCGGGCGGACGACGAAATCGCCAATTACGAGATCCACGAATTCTCGCTCTGGGGGCTCGATCCGACTTTGGAGCAAGTCAATCAGTTGCAGCACTACCCCAGCGCGCTGCCCGGTGTGGTCGAGACCGAGCGGAGCCGCGTCAACGAGCAACAGAAGCTCACGCCGCTGGGGCTGATCACGTTTCACGGCGAGCCGATCAAGGATTTGGAGATCGACTTGCGAGTGCAGTCGGGGCGGTTTTTGGGACATTGGCCGCCGGCCGAGTCGAAGAGCGGCCGGCTGCGCTGGCTCGACCTGGCCACCGTGCCCGAAGCCGCCAAGGACGCCTTCATGGCGGCGGTCGACGACAAGCACTGGTTTATTGCGGGCAGGCAGCTCGACGGCCTGTTTGCCCAGGGCAAGAGCCGCACCGAGCGGTTCTTAGCCTACGACTGCGAACTGAAATACGAAGTGCCGCTGCAGCTCACCGGCGGGCCTGACCGATATCAACTTGCCAATCGCGGCAAGACGCCGCTGCTCGACGTGTTGATACTTGCCCCGGCTGAAAACGGATTGCGCATCGGCCGAATCGAAAAGCTCGACCCCGCGAAACCTGCCGCGGCAAAGGCGGACGCGAAGCCCGCCGACAGTAAGCCCGCCGACGACAGTAAACCCGCGGAGATCAAACCCGCGGAGATCAAACCCGCGGAGATCAAACCAGCCGAGAGTAAACCGGCCGACGCGCCGGCCGCGGCTGAGAAAAAAGTCGAAAGCTCCGCCACAGAAGCGCCCAAGTCAGTACAGCCCGCTGCCGTCCCCTCCGCGGAAAAGCCCGCGGCCGCCGCGCCCGACAAGGAAGCCGGCGAAGGGAAGCCCGCAGACGCTAAACCCGACGCCGCGCAGGCTGAGAAGGTCGAGGCGAAGCAACCGGCCTCGACGCCGGAAGCGGCCTCCACACCTGGCGCTGCCGCGCAGCCCGCTCCCACAGCCACCGCGCCGCTTCCGGGAGTCGATATCGAAATGTCTCAGCCCTTGGCAAAAGATTCCGACGAGCTCAAGGCGGTCAACGAATCGCTGACAGCCGGTCTGAAGCACGTGGGGCTGACCGGTCAAGAGGCGGAGTTGCTGTTAGGCCGAGGCCTGAACCACCTCGTTGAAACCAAAGAAATGCTGGTGCTCTTCCGTTTACCGCCCGACGCCATCGAAGAGCGTCTGCCGCTGGTGGCCTATCCCGCCCCGCGCAAAACCATCCGCTCGGCGCTGGTGCTGGTGCGTAATCTCGACCCGAAGATCAAGGGCGAAGTGCAAAAGCTGATCGCCGAGTTAGGCGCCGAAAAGTATTCGGTGCGTGAAGCGGCCGAGAAGCGGCTGCTCGAGCTGGGCCGGCTGGCTATGCCGGCGCTGAAAGAGGCCGCCAAGCCCGCCAACAAAGACCTGGAAGTGGTGTTCCGCGCCGAGCGCATCTTGCTGGCGCAGAACGAAAAACTGGAAGGAACCTGAACGCCTGCCTGGCTTTCGGCGGCCGGCGGCGCTTCGTCGGCCCGAACCACTTGGTAAGACTAGACCAGCGCGAACGCAAACGCGAACCGTTTCATGGCAACCGTCCTGAGGCGAGGGGTGAGCGGAACCGACGCACCGGCGGGTGGGTATATCGAAGAACGATCGCGCAATCAAGTCGAATTGCCGGCGCAAGCAACGGGCCGGCCGAACGTCGCTGCGACGTCCGGCCGGCCCGTGTGCATTCGAGCATTGCGCCGCGGAGCGGCGGAGCTTGCCGTCCTTCCGCTTAATGAGCGGTGCGTTTCGCCTGCGAGGCGCCTGCCCGTTTCTTGGTCGAGCGCTTGACCGATTTCTTGCCAGCGGCTTTCTTGGTGGAACGCTTGGCGGTCTTTTTTTTGATCGTCGTGGCCACAGATCTGGCTCCTACTGGTTGGTTGATTGCCCGCTTCGTTATAACCGACGTTATCGACACAATGGCCGCCGCACTGAAAAAAGTCATCGAAAATCTCGCCGATTCAGCCGACGCGAGCGAAGCCGAATGGTCGGTTGCTTGCCGGCAGATCGTCGACGCGGCGCTCAATGCCGACGAGTTGCCGTCGATCATGCAATCATTGTCCGCGCTGGCGATGCCGCATGGTTCGCCGCACGCGAACGAGCGACTTCGGTCCGATCGGCTTTGGTCGCTGGTGCTGGAGAAGCTGTGGAGGGCAACGCCCAACCTGCCGCTGCGGCAGGTTGTCGATGCGTCGCTGGTCGATCGCGCCGCGCAGCTTTACCACGCTTTGGGCGCGGCCAGCCGCTCGCGGCATCACTTGCTGCGGCTGTTGGCCGCTGCGGGAACCAGACCAGCGCTGGCTGCTTTTGCCGAACTGCTCGCCAGCGACCCGCCCCGTAAGTCGGACGACGCGCTGCTGGCGTTCGTCCCGCTGTTCCAACGGCCCGACTATCCGCCCGACGCGGTCTTTCCCCGCTTGCTCGACGCGCGGCACGACGCGGCCATCGCCACGGCGGCTCTTGACCTGGCAAACTATTTAACCAGCTCGGGCCGAGCCGCGCGGCATCCCGCCGCCGACCGCGTGGCGCGGCTGGCGGAGCTGCTGGGCGGGCTGGTCGGGCGGCTGGCGCGGCTCGAAGAACGCCCGGCCGAATTCGCCGCGTCGCCGGCTGATCTGAATGCGATGGTCAGCGAGAGCATCGGCCTGATTGTGGCCATCGTTCATGCGTTGAGGCTGATCGGCGATGCCAGCGCCACCGGCAAGCTCCACCAGGCCCTCGCCTTGGGGCATCGTCGTGTGCGCACCGAGGCCGCCTATGCGCTGGCCAGTTTGGGCGACGAAATGGGCATCGAGGTGCTCGCCGAGATGGCCGCCGAGCCGGTGGTTCGCAGCGGCGCGCTGGCCTATCTGAGCCAGTTGGGCAGGCTCGACCGCGCGCCGGAGCCTTATCGCTCGCCCACCGCCCGGGCCGAAGGCGATCTGGCCGCGCGGCTCGCGTTGCCTACCTATTTTGGCGCGCCACCGCAGTCGCTGGAGCTCATCGACGCCACGCGGCGACCCTGGCCGGGTTGTCGCGAACCGGCCGACTGCTATTTGTTCCGGTATGAGTACCGCAGCGGCGAACGATCGCTTTCGGGCATCGGCATGGCCGGGCCACTGGTTCATGCCTTTCAGGTCGATCTGGCCGATTTGCCAATCGACGACATCTACGCCGCCTATGCCGGCTGGGGAACCGAGCACGCGCAGATCTCGGAAATCGATGCCGACCAGCTCTCGCCGCGACAACAATTGGCGTGGGAGTCGGCATCGCAACGGCTCATCGAGCGTGGCTATCAGTCGCCGCGGCTCATTAAGTTAGGTCTGTTCCTTGGTGAGGAGCATTTTGTCGCCGCCGCCGAGCGGCATGGACGCGCCGGAACGGCAATCGCCTGGGGCGACCAGGTTGAATGGCATGCGCACGCCAGCACGCCGCGATCTCCCAGCGAGACAGAGATCTACTGCATTTTCAAGGGCCGAAGGCTGTTGCGGGCGTTCCGCGCGGATTAAAGCAGCCCGTATCTTGGCGGCAAGAGCCTCCGAAGCTTGGTAAAGATGACGAAATCAGGCTATGCTTAACGGAGGCCCACAGGAACCCGATGTTGGCATCGATGCGGCAGTCACCTCAACTTGCTCCCGGCGTACGGCAGTTGCTTGGCGCGCTTCGTCGGCGCATCAGGCGCTATATCTGGCTGCATGGTCTGGCGGCCACGGTGGCCGGGCTGGGCGTCGGTTTTTGGTTGGCCTTGGGCGCCGACTGGTTCTTTGAACCCTCGGCCACCGTTCGACAAGGGTTGCTGGCGGGCGCCGCCAGCATCGGGGTCGTCTGCCTGGCCTGGGTTGCTCTGCGTCGGGCATGGGCGCCGCTTTCCGACCACAGCATGGCGGTGCTGTTGGAGCGGCGCTTCGGCGCCTTCGAAGACAGCTTGCTTACGGCGGTCGAGTTGACCGGGCGTGAGGATTTGCGCGATTTCAGCCGAGACATGCTGGCCCACACCTGCGACGAGGCCTCGCAGCGCTCGCGGCAAGTCGATCTGCGGCGGGTGTTCAATCGCGCGCCGCTCGTCCGTTCGTCAATCGCCGCTGCCGTGATGGTGCTGTCGATTGTCACGCTGGCGGTCGCCTCGCCCGACGTGCTGCGCTTTGGGTTGGAGCGGCTTACGGCCACGACCGACCAGCCTTGGCCGCGGCAGACGCACTTGCGCATCGACGGGTTCGACAACGAGCGACGCGAAGCGGTGGTGGCTCGCGGCGCCGATTTTGAAATTCATGTGCAGGCCGAGGCCACACCGCCCCACGTGGTGCCGCAAGTGGTCGAGGTGCGCTATCGCGCCGACGACGGGCGCCGCGAGCGCGCCACAATGATTCGTGAAGGGATTGCCGTGCCCGGCGAAGACGAATACCAGGACTACCGGTTTACGTTCAGCAGCGTTCCATCGAGCTTATCGTTTGACGTGGTAGGGGGCGACGCGAGGCTGCGCGATTTGCGCCTTCGGGTGGTCGAAAGTCCCAGCCTGAGCATGCGCTTGCAGTGCGAATACCCGGCGTACACGGGACGGCTGCCCGCCGAAGTGCCCGCTACCGGCGTGGTGCCGTTGCCCGTTGGCACGCGGGTGACCATCCAGGCGCTGGCCACGAAGGATTTGCGCGAGGCTCGTGTCGAGCTTCCTGGCGGCGACGAGTTTCCCGGCGGCGACGAAGGCCGCGTCAGCCAGACCATCGAATTGGGCGGAGACCGTGAGTTCGATTTCACGCTCGAACAGCTCGCGGCCGATACGACGCTTTCGTTTCAGTTGCTCGATACCGATGGAGTCCGGAATCGTGCGCCGGTGCAATTGGCACTGTCGGCGGTGCCTGATGCTCCGCCACAAGTCGAGGTTCAGCTTGAGGGGATCGGTTCGGCGATCACGCCGCGGGCACGGTTGCCGCTGGTGGGCAAGGTCGCCGACGATTACGGCGTGGCGCGTGTCTGGGCTGAGTATTCGATCGACGAAGCCGAGCCGAAACCGCATGAGCTGGCCACGGCGGCGGGTCCGCCCGAGATTGCGATCGATGCCGCCATCGAGGTGGCTGAACTGGCGCTGCAGCCCGGCGCGAAGCTGTCGCTGGGCGCCAAGGCCGCCGACAATTGCGACCTGCCCGATAGCGCCGGCCCGAATATCGGCCAAGGCGAACGGTTTTTGCTCGAGGTGGTTACGCCCGACCATCTGTTGACGCTCTTGGAAACGCGTGAATTGAACCTGCGTCAGCGGTTTGAGACCATCATCCAAGAGGTGACCGAGACGCGCGACACATTGTCGGCTGCCGAAACGCCGGAGGGCAGCGACAAAGCAGCCCAGCAGACCAACTTGCTTCACGTCGAGCGGGCGCGCCAGAATGGGCAGAAGAATGCCGAAGAGACCCGCGGCGTGGCCAACGCGTTCGAGGGCATCCGCGCCGAGTTGATCAACAACCGTGTGGACACCGAGGAGCTGCGCATCCGGCTGAAAGACCGCATCGCCGACCCACTGCGGAGAATCGTCGAGAGCATGTTCCCCGAGTTCGACCGGCGGCTGGAGGTGTTGCAAAAAGAGGTGGCGGCGGACGCCGGGAAGGCTTCGGCGCAGGCCGCCGTGGAACAGGCCGACGCCATTTTGGTCGAAATGCAGAAGGTGCGTGATCAGATGCTCGAACTGGAAAGTTTCAACGAGGCAGTCGATTTGCTGCGTGAAATTATCGCCGCGCAGCAGCAGGTGACCGAACGCACCAAGCAAGAGCGGCGTAACAAAGTGCGGAAACTGCTCGAAGATGAGGACGAGGAGTAGCGGCATGAACGGAAGGCGACGAATCGAATGGCTGTTTGGATGGTGCCTGCTGGCTTGTTTGCGGGGTCTGCCCCAGGCGTGGTTCTGCGCGGCATCGGCCGCGGCGCACGCGGCGGAAGCCCAGGAGCAAGCCGCGCCCGCCTCGCGGGATGCCCTGGCGCCCCCGGAAGGGGCCGACGCAGCCGCGGGCGGGCTGGCTCAGTCGCAAGAACAAGTCGAACGCAAGTATCTGCGGTTCGAACAGGTGCTGCTGCGAATGTCGGAGCTGACTTCCGCGACCGATCCCAAGCGCGCGGCGCTGTTGCGCAAAGCCGTCGCCCGCAGCAAAGATCAGCAAGTCGGAACGCAAATCGCCCAATTGGTCGACCTGCTGAAGCGCGACCAGTTGGCCGGCGCGGCGGGCAAGCAGCAAGCCGTCGAGCAAGACCTGGCTCAGTTGCTGGAGTTACTGCTGAGCGAGCAGCGGAGCGACCGATTGAAGAGCGAGCGCGAGCGGATCAAACAGCAGATTCAGCGCGTCAACGAACTGATCAAAAAACAGCAACAGCTTCAGGGCCAAACCGAAAGCGGCGGTGATCCCAAAAAACTGTCGGAGCGCGAAGCCAAGTTGGCCGACCAGACCGGCAAGTTGGCGGAGGAAATGAAGGACCCCAACGAGTCGCCACCGGCAGGAAAACAGACACCCGCGAAGAACGGCCATTCGGACGATCAAGACGGCGAATCCAAGGAAAAAGACGGCCGGCCAAAGGAAGCGGACGACCCGCCGGATACCGAGAAATCGCCGGATGAAAAGTCGGCGGAGACCGAGCGGCCAACCAAACCGGGCGACTCGAATCCATCGCAGGGCGAGGGTTCCGACCCGCAAAAACCCAAGGAAGCAAGGCCGTCGAAGGGCGAGCCAAAACCATCGCCTTCGCCGTCGGGCGACTCGCCCCAGCCGTCGGAATCGTCGGACGACGCATCGCCTCCCTCAGACAACGAAGTTGCCCGGCAACGGGTGCGTGAAGCACGTGAGGCCATGGACCAAGCGCGCCAAAAGCTCGAGAAGGCCGAACGTGAGGGCGCCCTGGCCGACCAGGACGAGGCTCGCAGCAAGCTGGAGCAAGCCAAGGCGCGGCTGGAAGAAATCTTGCGCCAGTTGCGCGAAGAAGAGGTCGAGCGGACGCTGGCATTGCTCGAAGCTCGCTTCCGCAAAATGTTGCAAATGGAAAACGAAGTGTACGAGGGCACCATGCGGCTCGATCGAGTGCCGGCCGACGATCGTGGCCGGAACGAGGAAATTGAGGCGGGCCGGCTAGGCCGCAAGCAACGTTCGGTGCTCGATGAGCTGCGCGGCGCCGAGACGCTGCTGCACGAAGACGGCTCGTCCGTGGCCTTTCCTGAAGCCGTCGCGCAGTTGCGAGAAGACATGGAGACCGTGGCCGAGCGGCTGGCCCAGGCGAAAGTCGATGCGTTGACCCAGGCTACCGAGAAAGACATCGTCGCGGCGCTGGAAGAGATGATCGCCGCCTTCCAAAAGGCGCAGAAAGACCAGCAAGAGCAGCAGCAGCGGCAGGGGCAACAGCAAGCAGGCGAGCAACAAGAGCCGCCGCTGGTCGACCAACTGGCCGAGTTGCGAATGATTCGGGCGTTGCAAATGCGGGTCAATAAGCGGACGCAAGAATATGCCAAGTTAGTTTCGGGCGACGAGGGGCAGGCCGATCAGCCCGAATTGCTCGAAGCGTTGGAAAAGCTCAGCCAGCGCGAAGCGCGCATTCACCGTGCCACCCGCGACATTGTTTTGGGGAAAAACCAATGAGAATGCCGAGCAAGTGCGAGATGCGAAACCTACCGGTGGCCGGGGCAGAGCCTTGGCGATGCCCCGGTTTTGCGGTGAGCAGCGCGAAGCTTGGAACGGCCAGCGCATGGGTGAGCGGGCTTGTTTCGCTGATGTTCGTCGCGGGCGGTTTTGTCCACGGCGCCGACCTGGGCAACCTGAACCTTGCCAGGCAGCCGGCCATCGCGTCTCCCACGCCTGAGCAGGTCCGCGAACAAGCCCTGGCCTGGCTCGCCGAGCGCAACGCCGACGAGACCGCTCGCCAGGCCGCCGAAAAGATCTGGCAAGCAGACGGCGGAAGTTCCAGCGTATTGGATCGCCTTGCGCAAAGCTTCGCGCTGGTCGACGAACGGGCCAGCGCGCTCGTGGCTCTTTGCTCGAAGCCGCGCACCCCGGGCCCGCTTGCCCCGCAAGAGTGGCTCAAGGCCGATGATCTGCCCGCCTTCCAACGGGACAACCTGCGGCTATTTTATGGGCAGTGGCTCACCCAGCAGCGGTATTACGACGAGGCGCTGGCCCAGCTTGCCGGCTTGGAGGCAGCGAAGGTGGTCGATCCCGCCTCGCTGTTGTTCTATCAGGCAGTGGTTTATCATCGCTTGCTCGACAAAGAGCACGGGCTGAAGGCCATCGAGGAACTCCTGGGCAATGTGGCCGATGTTCCGCGGCGCTATCGCTCGGTGGCCGAACTCATGAAAAGCGATCTCACGGCCTTAAAAGACGAATCGCTCGACCACATCTCGCGGCAAATGCAAGACATCCGTCGGCGGCTGGGCCTGGGGCGGGCGGGCACGAAGGTCCGGCAGGTCGAAGACGACGTCATTGCCGCGCTGGATAAGATGATTGAAGACGCGGAAAAACGCCAGCAACAGCAACAGAGCCAAAACGCCCCGGCCGGCGGAGCCGCGCCCAGCCAGGCCATGCCTGACAGCCGAATCGCCCAGATGAAGGGCAAGGGCGAAGTCGATCGTCGCCGCCTTGGCAATACTTCGGGCTGGGGCGATCTGCCGCCCAAGCAACGCGAAGAGGCCCTGCAGCAAATTGGCAAAGAGTTTCCCTCGCATTATCGCGATGCGGTCGAGCAATATTTCCGCAAGCTTGCCGCCGAACGCGAGGAGTAACGCATCTCTGGCTCGCAAATTGCTAGAATGGCCTCGGCCCGTATAACTTCGTTCCATCCGCCAAAAATATGTGCTTTTCCGTTGCGTCGTTGCTCGTTTGCTGTGCGGCCCTGTCGGCCCCCGAGTTTCAAGTGCAGACCAGCGATGGCGAGCAGTTCTATGGCCGGCTGACCGCCATCAGCGCCAAACAGGTCGCGCTCGAAACGCAGCCAGGGCCGGTCACGTTGTCGTTTGACGATGTTGCCGATATCACGCCGCTGGAAAAGCCGGCCGCTCCGGCCGAGACGCCCAGCGTGTGGATCGACCTGGTCGACGGATCGCGGCTGCTCGGCGCCAGTTACGAAGCCAGCGCGGGCCGGGCAAAGATCAAGTTGCTCGACCAGCAAGTCGTCGAGTTATCCACACGCGCGGTGGCCGGGGTGCGCTTGATCGACACTTCGGGTGCGCTGGCCGCTCAGTGGGCGACGATCGCCGAAGCAGAACGGACAGGCGATTTAATCGTCATCCGCGGCAAAACCGCCCTGGACTACCAGGCGGGGGTGCTGGGCGACATCACCGCCGAGACGGTCGGTTTCAAGCTCGACGACGAAGCACTCTCGGTCAAACGCACCAAGGTGGCGGGATTGCTGTATTACCATCCGGCCGGCAAAAAGCTGCCGCGCGGTTTCGCCCAACTGGTCGATGCCGGCGGCTCGCGGCTCGAAATCGCCGAGGCCCGGCTGGCCGCCGACCGACTGACGATAAAAACTCCAGCCGGTTTCGAGCGTACAATGCCGCTCGATCAGATCGCGGCCGTGACTGGCAGGGTACAATATCTTAGCGATCTCGAGCCCGAGTCTGCCCTGTGGACCCCCTATGCCTCGGCGGCGGGACAGCCCGATTCGCTGGCCCGGCTCTTTCGCCCGCGACGCAACGAAGCCGTCGACGGCGGAGAACTCAAACTCGACGGCATCAGTTACGCCAAGGGACTTGCCATGTACAGCCGCAGCGAGGTGGTTTACCGATTGCCGCCCGGCCAATTCAAGCGGCTGAAGGCTTTGGCGGGCATCGACGACCGGGCACAGCCCGCCGGCGCGGTGCGATTGGTGATTCTCGGCGACGATCGCAAGCTGCTGGAAGCCGAGGTCGCCGCCGATCAAGAGCCGCTGCCGGTCGATCTCGATCTGACCGGCGTGCGGCGGTTGCGAATTTTGGTCGATTTCGGCCCGCGGGCCGAAGCGATGGACTTGTTCGACCTGTGTGAGGCAAGGATCTTGCAATGAGATTTCTACTGGGTCTGTTGGTGCTGGGAGTCGTCGGTGGCCGCGCGCATGCCGACGTCGACGAAGCCGTGCTCTCCGCCGAGGCGGAACGCGTGGCGGTCATCGCCAAGGCCCAAGAAGCGACGTTGGCCATCTTCACCGGCGGCGGGCAAGGGGGCGGGTCGGGCGTGGTGATCTCGCCCGACGGCTATGCCCTCACCAATTTTCACGTCGTGGCCGGCGCCGGCGAAGCCGTCAAATGCGGCATGGCTCACGGCGAACTGTATGACGCCGTGGTCGTGGGCATCGATCCGGTGGGCGATGTGGCGCTCATTCAGCTTTTCGGCCGCGACGACTTTCCCTGCGCCACTCTGGGCGACAGCGACGAGGTGCGCGCCGGCGACTGGGTGTATGTGATCGGCAATCCTTTCTTGCTCGCCACCGACTTCCGTCCGACCGTTACCTACGGCATCGTCTCCGGCGTGCATCGCTATCAGTATCCCGCGGGCACGCTGCTGGAATACGCCGACTGCATTCAGACCGACGCCTCGATCAACCCAGGCAATTCGGGCGGGCCGCTGTTCGACAGCGCGGGCCGGCTGATCGGCATCAATGGCCGCGGTAGCTTCGAAAAACGGGGCCGCGTCAATGTGGGCGTCGGCTACGCCATCTCGATCAACCAGATCAAAAAGTTCATGGGTTGCCTGCGAGGCGGGCGAATTGTCGATCATGCCACGCTCGGCGCGCGCCTGGGCAGCCAGGAAGACGGGCGGGTTGTCGTGACCGACATCCTCGAGACTTCCGACGCTTATCGCCGCGGCCTGCGCTATGGCGACGAGGTGGTCGAGTTTGGCGGGCGGCAAATCGGCACGGTCAACGCCTTCAAGAACATTCTGGGCACCTTTCCCAAAGGCTGGCGCGCGCCGCTCACGTTTCAACGCAAAGGCCAGCGGCAACGGGTCGAGGTGCGGTTGAGCGGAGTGCACGGCGCGCAGGAGCTGGTCGACAAGATCACGGGCGGGCCGCGCATCGAGCCTCCTTCGCCCAAGCCCAGCCGCAAGCCGGAAGGACCAAAGCCTTCGGAGAAACCTGGCGATGGCCCGCCGCAACCGATGCCGCCGGCCGGCGCCCATGCGCATCGCGAGCCGCCGCCCGAGATCATCAAGCAGCATTATGAAGCCCGCCGCGGCTTCGCCAATTACTACTACAACCGTTTGAACCGCGACCGCGTCTGGCAGGTGCTGTCGGGCCGCGGAGATTTCACTTCGCTCGTCGGGCCGTGGATCATTCGCGGGCAACTTGCCGGCGGAGAGGCCGAATTCCGCATCAGCGACGTGGCAGTCGGTTGCACCTTGCCCGGCGGCCAGTTGAACCTGCCGATTGACGACAGCCTTTCCAGCGCCATCGATCCGCCGGGCAGCGGCGGGCTGCTGGCGGCGCTTTATCTATGGCGGCGATTCCTGGTCAAAGGCCCCGAGCACTTCGGCGGCATGGAGTATTACGGCACGCTCGAGCTGGCTGGCCACGCGGGACCGGTCGATCTGCTGGTGGGCACGTTTGGCGGCGTCGAGTGTCGCTATTTCGTCGATCCCACGTCGGGGCATCTGCCGCTGGTCGAGTTGGCGATCCGCGACGACGACGATCCCTGCGAACTGCATTTTTCCGACGATCGCGCGTTTGACGGCCGCGATGTGCCCAGCCGCATGCTGGTGCGCTATGGCGACAACTTGTACGGCATGTTCCTGCTCGATGAAATCAAGTGGGAGGGGGCGGAATGACGAGGCGCCTGTGCGGCGATGCGGCGATCAGCGGTGGCCGGGGCAGAGCCTTGGCGATGCTCCGGTCTGCGCATGCGGAACGTTCCATGCGTAGTACGCAATGCTTAGCCCGCCGCGCAGACTGTCGTAGCCACATAGGGATTGCGTTGTTAATTGCACTGCTGATCTCGCCGCCCGCTCTAGCTACTTCGTCTTTTTCCACCGTCATCCAACAAACTCAACCCAAGATCGTCAAGATCTATGGCGCGGGCGGATTCCGCGGACTCGAGGCCTATCAGAGCGGTTTTTTGATCTCGGCCGAGGGGCACATCGTCACGGCTTGGAGCTACGTGCTCGACACCGAATACATCAGCGTCTCGCTCGACGACGGGCGGAAGTTCGACGCCAAATTACTGGGCGCCGACCCTCGCTTGGAAGTGGCCGTCTTGAAGATCGAAGCCGGCGACTTGCCGCATTTTGATTTGACCGAGCACAGCGAGGCCCGCGCCGGGACGCGCGTGCTCGCCTTCAGCAACCTGTTTGGCGTGGCCACCGGCAACGAACCGGCCAGCGTGCAGCACGGTGTGGTGGCGGTCAAGGCGCCGCTGGCTGCCCGCCGCGGCACGTTTGAAACGCCCTATCACGGCGTGGCCTATATTCTCGACGCCATGACCAACAACCCCGGCGCCCAGGGCGGCGCCTTGACCGACCGCCAGGGCCGGCTGCTGGCCATGCTCGGCAAAGAACTGCGTGGTACGCAGAACAACACCTGGCTCAACTATGCGATTCCCCTGGACGAATTGGCGCCGACGATCGACGCCATTCGCTCGGGCAAGTTTGTGGCCAGTTCGGCCAGCGACGCCGACGCCCGGCCGCAACATGCGTTGAGCGCCGAGTTGCTCGGCCTGGTGCTGGTGCCCGACGTGCTCGACCGCACCCCACCCTTTATTGACCGCATTGAGCCCGGTTCGCCCGCGGCATTGGCAGGCTTGCAGCCGGACGACCTGGTGGTGTTTGTCAACCAAGCGCTGGCGCCTTCGTGCAGCGCGGTGACCGCCGAAATCGAACGCATCGACCGGGCTGACCGCGTGCGTCTAACCGTCATGCGCGGCCAGCGGCTGATCGAAGTCGAGCTGGCGGCAGACGAGGAAATGAGTCATTGATGCACTTACTACTTGCACGCATTCTAACCGTCGCATGCCTCTTCGGCTTGCCGCTCGTCGCAGCGGCGGCCGACGACGCGCTGCTGCTGCGCGAAGAGCAGGCCATCCAGGCGGCCGCCGCTCATGTTGCGCCGTCGATCGTCAGTATCGAAACGGTTGGTGGGCTTGAGCGTGTCGATCAGGTGCTGCTGGGCACGGGACCCACGACGGGCCTGATTGTTTCGTCCGACGGATATATTATCACCAGCTCGTTCAGCTTTGCCCAAAAACCCACTTCGATTCTGGTAACGTTGGCCGATGGCACGCGCCTGCCGGCCGAGCAAGTGGCCACCGACCACAGCCGCCTGCTGGTGCTCTTAAAGATCGACGCCGGCCGCGCGCTGCCGGCGCCCGAGGCGGTCGAAGAGTCGGAAATCCGCGTCGGCTGGTGGGCGATCGCAATGGGTCGGTCGTTCGATATCGAGCAGCCGAACATTTCAGTCGGCATTGTGAGCGCCTTGGAGCGAGTCGGTGGTAAAGCCATTCAGACCGACGCCAAGGTTTCGCCCGCCAACTACGGCGGGCCGTTGGTGGATCTGCGCGGGCGGGTGCTGGGGGTCTTATCACCGCTTTCGCCCAGCAAGGGCGGCGAGCTGACCGGCGTCGAGTGGTACGATTCGGGCATTGGCTTCGCTGTGCCCCTGGCGCACATCAACCGTTTTTTGCCGCGGCTGAAAGAGGGGCACGATCTGAAGTCGGGTCTGATGGGCGTCAGCCTGCAAAGCGGCGATATCTACGCCAGCCCCGCGGTGATTGCCGCCTGCCGGCCTAAGTCGCCTGCGTACAAGGCCGGTCTCAAGCCTCAAGATAAAATTATCTCGCTCGACGGTCGTCCGATCGCGCGGCAATCGCAACTGCTCGATCGGCTTGCCAGCCATTACGCCGGCGACCGTGTCAAGCTGACCATCCGCCGCGGCGAAGAAGACGTGGTGAGCGAACTGGAGCTGGTCGATCATCTCGATCCGTATCAGCGGGCATTCTTCGGCATCTTGCCGCAGCGCTCCGCCGAGCCGCCAGCCGATGGACTGCCCATCCGATATGTGTTTGACGAGAGCCCGGCGGGCAAGCTTTCGCTGCAGCCCGGCGACAAAATCACCAGCCTGGCTGGCAAGCCCGTGGCAAAGCGCGAGGATTTGACCGAGCTGATGGCAGGGCTTGAAGCCGGCCAAGCCACTACGGTCGAAATTCGCCGCGGCGGCGAAACCCTGCGGCACGATGTCGTCTTACAAGCCGAGCCGGAAGGCGTGCCCGGTGAATTGCCCGCGGCGTCCAGCGATCGGGAACCCTTTGCCGGCAAACGTCCGACCACGGGCAAGTTCACGGTGAAGGTGGCAGAACTGAAAAACGAGGCGATGGCCTATGTGCCCGCCGATTACGATCCGCGTGGCGACTATTCGCTCGTGATCTGGTTGCCCGCGCCGGGCGAAGCAGTGAAAGAAGACGAATTGCTGGCGCGCTGGAAGCCCCGTTGCGACAGTTCGGGCTTGATTTTGCTCGCGCCCAAGCCGGCCGATGCGGCCCGCTGGCAAAAAGACGATATCGAGTTCGTTCGCAAATCGCTCGACCAGCTTCGCTCGACTTACCAGATTGATCCGTTGCGCATCGTAGCGGCGGGCAGCGAGCTGGGCGGGGCGGTAGCCTATACCGTGGCGTTTGAACTGCGCGAAACCATCCGTGGGGTGGCCGCCTTGCAATCGCCTTTGATCAGTTCGCCGCCCGACAACGATCCGGTTTATCGGCTCGACTTCTATCTCACTTCGTCGCCCAAGGCGAAGTTTGCCAACCAGGTTGCGGCAGCCATCAAGCGGCTTCGCGAGATGAAGTACGCCGTGACGGTCCACGAGCAGGCCGACGCCGCGGCGGAACTGACCGACGACGAAGCGGCCGAATTGCTGCGGTGGATCGACTCGTTGGATAAGATCTAGTAGCCGGAAAAAGCTGAATTCTGAACCCTGAACCCTGATCCCTCTTCGGTGCATCGTCCCACGGTCGCGGTAGTCACGATTGCTCTGCTCGCCGGCGCTGCGTTGGGATATCTTTTCGATGTTGGCAGCCAGGGAATTTCCAGCGCCTGTTGGCGCGTGGGGATGGTCACGGCCATGCTCTGGCTGGCGCTGCCGGAGCTGAACCGGGTTCGCAACAAATGGCTGTTCGGACTGTTGGCCATCGGCCTGGTGGTCGCTGTTGTGCGGCCCAAGCTTTTGCCGTTGCTGCTGGTGATTACCGCGATCGCCGCCATCCTTCGCCCCCGCCGCACGCGATGACAGCGGCCCAGAATGTTTCAGTTGCTTTCGGCAATCTCCTTCACGCTGGTAAGCCGCAGACGGCCGAAGGGGTTATCCATCGGGCTGGCGGTGGTACGCTCGTCGCCGGAGGTTCGAGCGACGTGAAACCGCGGGGCGCCGCGGTCATCGGCCAGAATGTGTCCGTCGCCAATCGGCTTATCGCCGGCGGCGACATAGCGGATGACTTCGACCAGCGTGTCGGCGTCTCCATCGGCGCGATTCATGACAAGATCGGGGAACCCCAGCACGTGCATGCCCATCGTCGCCAGCTCGCGCTGCCCGCCGATCAGCGAAACGAAGGCGAAGCTCAGGGCATCGGGGCCGCCGTCGTCGGCCATTTCGAGCCAAGCACCGCCGCCATGAGCCAGGCCGCTGTTGTCGATAAACACTCCGACCCCGCCCGCGCGCACGATGGCGGCGCCGGCCTGCATCATCGCCCGCGCCGCGTCCAACGAGCCGCCGGGGCCAGTCAGGGCGATGTTGGCCGTATAGTGGCCCACGATCTGAAGCTCCTCGACCGTCGCCGGCCGCCGGCAGGCTGACCGGAAGATGCCCGAAAACTGCTCGTCCGGCGGCAGCGCTGTCAGCTCGACTTCGGTTCCGTCGGGCAGCACCAGGCGGTCGGGCAAGAGCCGCACTTCGTCCGGCATGCGCTCCAGCAGCTCGCGCGGATGCGACCAGGCGCCGGGAATGCGCAGCGTCGTTTGCACCGAGGCGTTCGTCGAGGTCATCGCTCTGGCCTTTCGTTCCGTTGCGAGTGCGTTGTTCAGAAATCCAAGGCGTCGATCTTTTCCACCGCGACCGATTATCGCATGGTCGGCGCAGAACAGCAATCGAAGGGAGAATGTTTTGCGGAACTCGGAAACGCCGTTATGATGAATGAGCGACCGCATCTTCCGTTGTTTCAGAGATCGCGATTGAACCGCATGGCATCTTCTTTCCAAATCGCCGGGGTGCAGCTCGACATCGCCATCGGTGAAGTTCAGCGCAATCTGGCTCGCATCGAATCGGCGCTGCGCGAAACGGCAAAGCACGGCGCGCGGCTCACGGTGTTTCCCGAGTGCGCGCTGACGGGCTACTGCTTTGAAAGCCTCGCCGAGGCGCGACCCTTTGCCGAACCGATTCCCGGCCCCAGCGCCCAGCGGCTCAGCCAGGTTTGCCGTGAGTTAGATGTCTTTGCTGTATACGGACTGCTCGAAGCCGACGGCGAACGGCTGTTCAACGCGGCCGTGCTGATCGGCCCCTCGGGCGTGGTGGCCAGTTATCGCAAAGTCCATTTGCCGTACTTGGGCATCGACATGTTCACGACGCCGGGCGATCGCCCGTTTGCGGTGAGCCGGGCGGGGGAACTGCGGCTAGGCATGAACATCTGTTACGACGGCGCGTTTCCTGAAGCGGCGCGGGTGATGGCCCTCGACGGCGCCGATTTGATCGCGCTGCCCACCAATTGGCCGCCGGGCGCCGAGTGTACCGCCGACTTTGTGATCAACACCCGCGCCATGGAGAACCATGTGTACTACGCGGCCGTCAACCGCGTCGGCACGGAGCGCGGCTTTCGCTTTATCGGCAAGAGCAAAATCTGCGGGCCCAGCGGCTGTGTGTTGGCCGAGGCGCCGCACCAAGACGAAGCCATTCTGTACGCCGAGATCGACCTGGAGCTTGCCCGGCGTAAGCGGGTGATTCGCGTGCCCGGCAAACACGAGATCGACCGCTTCGCCGACCGCCGGCCTGAGATGTATGGGCGGATCGCAGCAAGCGGTTAAGTGAAGATGATGGCCTCTGATCGCCATGAGTCAAGCGGCGGCACGGACGATGGAGGCGAGTCGGGCTGTGCCGTTTTCCATGGCGGTTGCTGGTCAAAACCGATCAGACGTCGAGCTTAATAGATCTCGATCGTTTTCACGCAGTTTCCGCCCGAGAACTGCGCGGTGCTCAAGCAGCGCTCGGCGCTGCGGATCAAATCAGCCGAGCTGAAATTTTTGGCGGGCGCCGCGGCCGTGGCCAAACCGACACTCACCGAGACGGGCGGCCCGCCGCCGGTCAGCTCGCGCACCCGGCGCAACAAGGCGTGCGCCGTATCGAGCGCCTCAGTGCGGTCGCTGCCCGGCAAAACCAGTGCCCAGCGAAAATCGGTGAGTTGTTGCGGCTCGAGCCCGGAAGGATCGGATTGCCGACACGCCTCCTCAAGCTGCTCGGAGAGCTCGCCTAGCCCAGCCATGCCGCGGGTCAAAAGCAAATCGTCATGGTCATCCAGTTCCAGTAGCAACAGACTGAGTTCTCTGCGGGCTTGGCGGCAGGCGGTCGCCGCGACGGCCAACTGGCCGGCCAGCCCGGGTTCGATGTCTACATCGCGAGCAGTCGCCGCTTGCCGGCCGCCGCCGACCGGCCTGCCTGCCGTGTGAATACCGTCTGAGTCGGCCGTCGCGCACGCGCGTCTCGCCGGACCTCCTTCGCGCGGGCGAGGGGGGGCGGACGGCGTGCGTTTACGCAGCTCCGTCGGCGGAGGGCTGAAACTGACTGCCGCTTGCGTTAACTCGTGCGTCACTTCGGGCGGCAGCAGCTTTTCGGCGGCCGCCGGCGTCTCGATGGCCTGTTTCGAGAGCTCGCTTGCTGCTTCCGCCGCCGCTTCCGACAGTTGAACATAGGCGCGGGCCAGCACTTCGGAGTACCCCAGCCCACCGGGCAGTTCCAGCGAAAGCACGTCGGCCAACTGTGTGACGGTTTCGTCGAGACCGGCGGCCAACCCAGCGAGGTGCCGATCGGAAAGGTGATGGTCTTGACGGACCGCCTGCAAGATGTCGCTTAGCGCGTCGGTGCGCTGATCGGCGAGCAGTTCGGCCAACCGGCCGGCCACATAAAGAATCTGCGCCATGGCGCGCGACGATCGCGGGAGAGCATCCAGCTCCTCGCGCGTGTCCGGGGCACGGACCGCCTCGACGAGCGACGGCGGCAGCCCCCATTGTTCGAGCAGGCCGGCGGTAAGCTGAGTATGGTCGAAACCAAGCACGTGACGTTCGAGCGTGCGGATTTGCCCGCGCGAAAAATCGGCCCGCCGCAGAAAGTCGACATAGGGTTGCCCCAACCCCTGAATGAGCACCAGCCGGCCCAAATCTTTGAGCAAGCCGGCTACAAAGACCTCATCGCCCGGCACCTTCCACAGCCGCTCGCTCAGCTCGCGCGCGGCCACCGCCCGGGTGAGCGTATGCCGCCAATAGCGCGTGAGCACGTCGCCGGCCAGATCGGCAAAGAGCTGGTCGGGCAGGCTGAAGCCCAGCACCAACAGCTTCAGCGGCTTGGTGCCCAACAGCGTGAGGGCCTGGTTCAGATCGGATACGCGCCGGCTCATGCCAAACAGCGAGCTGTTGACCACCCGCAGCACTTTGATGGTCAAGGCGGGGTCGCGTTCGATGCAGGCTTTTAGCTCGGCGGCGTCGACCTGCGGATTGTTGGTCAGTTCCAGCACGCGCAAGGCCACGCCCGGCAACGTATAAAGCTGCTTCGAATGATCGAGAAGCTTGGCAAGAGTCTGGTTGGCGACTTCCATGATGATTTTCGAGAAACGACGGCATGCCCCCTACAACTTTAGCCCAGACTGTTTTACTTGGTTCGACCGGCGGGCGCTGCTGGTTCAGGCGGCAGCCGAGAGCGGCACGGCGCCGTCCGGTTGTGCGGAATGCGCCACCTGGGATTCCGCGGAATTTGCCGAGTCGTCTCGGTGGCTTCAATGCTTGATCTCGAGTTCCGCCGCCGCCCAGGCGGCGAGTTGTTCGCGAAAAATTTTGGCGTTGTGCCGGATGTCGACCGGAAAGGGCGAATAGACGAGGAAGTCGTCGATCGACTCGGTAAGACGATGGCTGCCCGCGAGCACCCGCAACTCGCCGATCAGCGTGGCACGATCGGCCGCGGTCAGCGGCATTTGCTCCGCCAACGGCTCGACCACAATCACCGGCCGCTGTCGGCCGGGCCTGCCAACGCCCACCAGCGCCGAACGATAGACGGCTGGGTGCTGATTGAAAATCGCCTCGCAGCATTCCGTATACATGGCGCCCTGCGCAGTGAACACCCGCTGCGAAAGCCGCCCGCAATACCAGAATCGCTGCCGATCATCCAAATACCCGACGTCGCCCATACGATGCCAAAAACCCTCGCCATCGGTGATTTTCGCCAGCGCGTTCGACTCGGTGCGCGTCACATATTGGCGGGTGACCACCGGCCCGCGAACAATCAGCTCGCCGATTTCCCCTGGCGGAAGCGATTGGGCATCAGTGATTTGCGCCAGCGGCCCATCGACGGCGGCGATGACGCGACACTCAATTCCAGGAAAGCAGCGCCCCACACAGGTGCCTGCGCCTTGCCGCGTGCGCTCGGCGGTTTCGCTGAGAACCTCGTCGGCGGAGATCGAGGCGACTGGCAGAGCCTCGGTAGCCCCATAGGGCGTGTGTACCTGGCCATCGTCGGCGATGCACTGCTGCATTCGCTCCAGCACATACGCCGGCACCGCGGCGCCCGCCGACATCACGCGGCGCAGCGTGGGCAAGCGGATGTCGTGAATGGCGCAATACGGCCCCACCCGGTTCCACACGGCCGGCGAGGCAAACGCCTGAGTGACGCCGCAGTCGCGCACCGCCTCGACAATCTTGGCCGGGTCGACGGTGGCCGGACGCGAGGCATCCATGTCGGGCACCACGGTGGTCATGCCCATCGCGCAGTTGAACAAACCGAACAGAGGAAAGCCGGCCAGATCGGTGCCGCCCGGCTCGATGCCGTAGAAATCGCGGATTTCGGTCACCTGCCGGTCGAAGTTTCCGTGGCAGTAGAGCACGCCTTTGGGCGGGCCGGTACTCCCGGTGGTGAAGATGATAGCCGCTGGATCGTCGGCCGCCGTGCTGGCCAGTTCGGGCGCGCTCCAAGGCCCTCCGCGCAACTGCTCGATCGTTTTGCCTCCCCAGAACCAGCGGCGCCCCACCGTGACATTCAGCCGCGCCTTGCTGAACCGCCGCAGCAAGCACCGCACCGCCTGTACCGGCGAAATAGCGATAAACCCCGCGGGCCGCGCCTCGTGCAAGCAGCGAAGCAGGTTCTTGCGGCCCATGCCCGGATCGATCAGCACAATCACTGCTCCGGCTTTCAACAGCGCAAACACCAGCGAAATGAAGTCGATGCCCGGCTTGACGAGCAATGCCAGTCGCGTTCCTGGCCGTACTCCCATCTGTCGCAAGCCTCGCGCCAGCCGATCGCTGTCACGGTCCAGTTCGGCGAATGAGATCGAGTGATAGCGGCGGCGGCCTGCCGCGTCGCAATCGGCCGGCACGATGACGGCCGGCCGGTCGGGCAACTGTTGGGCAAACGCCGCCAGCCGCGATGCCACGTTCACCGTCGGATGCGATTCCGCGGACAGCCGATTCATCGCCGGCCCCATCGCCAGAGGCACCATAGGTTTTCTCCGCTGACAAGCAACAGCGATATGGCCAACAGCAACACCTGGCCGTGGATCAGCCGCCAGATGCTCCAAAGCGCCACCATGGTGAATACGCCCAATCCCAGCCAGCGCGCCCAATGCCAACGAAACAGCAAGCCGACGCCGAGTGGCGTCAACACCGTTCCCGCGGCGCTGTAGTAGCTGGCTTCGCCGGCGCCGCCCAGCACCGCCCCCACCACGCACAGCGAGCCTAGGACAACAAAGATGACGGCCCAGGTCGTGAGTTCACGATCGCCTCGCGGAGCGGCTGGCGAAGGCTGGTTCATCGGCGACTCGCCGTCCGTTGGGGCGGACCCTTGCGGTCGCTCAGGATTCAATGCTTATAGACCTTGTGCCGCGGCCGATCGGAAAGAATCTGCTCTTTGCCCCAGTTGGTTACGTCGCGAAACGCCTGGCTGCGCACAAACTCGCCAAAAGCGTTCTCGTCCGACCAGTCGCTGATGATCAAATACGAGCAGTCATCGCCGACATCTCGAAACAACTTCGAATCGTTGTGGCCCGGCGCCCCCCGCAGCGCCGTTAGCACGGCATTAAACTTCTCTTCGAAATCGCGCTGCTTGCCCGGCAGCACGTGATAATCCATTCCGACCGTAATCATCGCAAAGCACTCCTGGTGGCTGAATCAAACCCGTTCGGTTGTCTGATTGTAGAAAAGCCCGCCGCAAAGTGCTACCCGACACGACGGATTATCCCTCCAACCGGCCGGCCGCCGCGGCGAGGATGCGCGACAGCAGTTCTCGATGTTCAATGCCCACGCCGCGGGCCAGGAACACCAAATCGCCCGATTGCGGCGATAAGCCGGGCAGCGGATTGACCTCCAGGAAATACGGCACGCCACCGCGCAGACGAAAATCGAACCGCGCCACGTCGCGGCAACCGAGCGCCCGCCAGGCCGCCAAAGCCGCCTGATGCACGGCCGCTTCATCGGCTGCCGAAATCTTGGCCGGGCTTTCGTAGACCAACGATTGTTCCCAATCTCGCTTCACCTCGATGCCATAGATGAACGGGCCGCCGGGCTTTTTGGGCAGAATGCGCATCACGCCCAAGATCTGCGGCGGATTGCCCACCAGACCGACCGTCAGTTCTTCGCCGTCGATGAACTCTTCGACCAACAGCGGCTGGTGGTAGAGCGCCCAGAGCTTACCGACGATGTCGGCAAGCTGCGGGCGGTCGTGCGCCAGGCCGCTGCGCAAGACGCCTTTACTCGATCCTTCGTAGGCCGGCTTTACAAACAGCGGCCAGGTCAGCTCATTGAGCCGACCGTTTACCTCTGCCAGGTCGCCCTGTTCGACCAACGCCCAACCGGGAGTCGGCACGCCGGCCTGATGCACCAGCCGCTTGGCGCATTCCTTATCGAGCGTCACCGAGAGCGTCAGCGGATCGGAGCCGGTGTAGGGAATGCCTAGCATTTCGAGTACGGCGGGCACGCGGGCCTCGCGCGTGCGGCTGGCCCCTGTGCCCTCGGCGATGTTCAGCACCAAATCGGGCCGCGGTCCATCGAGCAACCGGCGCAGCAACGGCTCGCCGTCGCCCAGCAGCTCGACCTCGTGCCCGAGCGAGCGCACTGCGTCGGCCAGCGCCGCGACGGTTTCGGGCGAGTCGAATTCTTCTTCGAGGTCATCGGCCAGCAGGGCCTCGTGGCCCGTTTTTGCCCCGCTGGTTTTCAGGTTGAATGTCAGACCAATTCGCATCTTAGGTGGTCACCTCGATCGTAGACGGTCGTTTTTCTTCAGTTTATCGTCTGCCGTTGGCGGCGGCCACCTCGCTTGGCCGGCGCTTTGACAAGCAAAACACGCGATAATCGTCGCCTTTCCGCACGATTGGCAGAGCAGCCAGCTCGCGGGCGCAGGGGCTGCCACGAAATGATTGTAAATCGGCGACCACCAACCAGCGGGCGCCTTGGCGGCGGCATTGTTCGAGCTTCTTGAGCACATGCCGGTCGTTGCTCGACAAGGCCCAGCCGGGGCGATCGCAATAATACAGCAAATCAGACGAGGCGCCGTGCATCGTCGCCACGGGTTCGCCTGCCGCCGCCAGGTCGCGGAGGGCGGCGCCCGCGGCCGTTACGGCCCGGTCTTCCTCCGGCGTGATGAAGGCGGGGCGAAGCGCCAGCCGCATCGATAGACACGCCCAGGCCAGCATACAGCAGGCCACCGCGACTTGCGACGGCTGCAGACGCCGCCTGAGGCATTCCCAACCGACGCCCGTCAACACCGCCAGCGGCGGCACGACAATCAGCAGATAGTATTGCAGTTCATAGAACTTCGCCGGCAACGCCGCGATCAGCAGCAACATCGCCGCCAGCCACGCTCGGTGGCGGTGCCCCTCGCGGCTCATCAGCCCGACCGCGGCGAGCGGCATCGCCAGCGGCCCCACCCCGAACATGGCCACGTTGTAGAGCAGCCGCGCGTAAAACCCACCACTGGTCAACAGCGGATGTGGCCAGGCATGCACGGTGGTGCTGCGGTAAAGCGAATCGAACACGCGGACCGATTGCGGAAGATCTGGACGGGCCGCGTGCATGGCAGCCAAGCACCAGGCCACCGCCGGCAGCGACGCCAACACCATCACGCCCACGCGCAACACCATGCCGGACCATCGCGGATGATTCGTCAGCCGACACCAACCCGAAGCGTCAGCGAGGAGAGACAACGAATGCCCCTCGCTTGCGATTTTTGCGCATACGCTTTCGACCCCATCGAGCTTGCCTCGATGGTGAAGCAGATGGTCTGCTAGCCTTAAGAGAGAGCGATTTCCCCGACCCCATCCAGCTTGCCTGGATGGTGAAGAAGATTGGATCGGCGACACCAACCAACCGGAGTCTGATTCACCATCCAGGCAAGCTGGATGGGGTCTTCTGTCGGTTTGGCCGGCAACTTCTAGCTCACCATCTCGTTCACCGATCCGCACAAGGCGGATGGGGTCCGAATTCGAAAGATCAAGACTCGCGCTTCGGGGCAGTGCAGAAACGTTGCGGCTCCCGCGCGAGTCATTTTCGCCGTTCGACCGCCGTCGCCACGCGATGGCCGCCAATGGCAACAAAAGCACCAGCATGTAAATCTTGGTCAGGGCTAGCAGGCCAAAGCTCGCCACCGCCACGAGCAGCCACATCATGCGGTTGGTTTCCACTGCCAACTCGAACGACAGCAGTGTCAACAACGTCAGGCACACGACCGACGCTTCGAGCATGAAGCTCTGTCCGAAAATGATCGAGACGGGCGACAACGCCAGCGTCAGCGCCGCCGCGGAGGCCGCCGCTTGGCCGTGCCAGCGGCGAACCAATAGGAAGATGAGCACGACGCTGGCCGCGGAAAAGGCAGTCGACATCGCCCGCCCCCACACGTCGAGCGAGCCGCCGCCAATTGCCCAGCCGGCCCCGGCCATGTAGGCGGCCACCGGCACCTCCAGCAAATGCCAGCCGCGGTCTCCGCCCGCCATGCAATCGGTGGTCGGCCGCCAGAGGGGCGCACGGCCCAAGGCCCAGTTGCGGGCAATCATGGCGTAGGTCGCGCTTTTGGTGGCAAAGTTGCCAACCAACGGGCGAGCAATGCCGGGCAGGCGCAAAACCACGCTCAGCAGTACCACGCTCAGGATGCCCGTCCAAACCCGCCACCGCGTTGCCGTTGCGGCAGGCTGGGAAATCTGCGCGGGATAACGCCCAAGGCTGGCGGCGGTTGCTTGCGACATGCGGCGGAACGCCTGGACAAATCGTGGAAAAAGATAGCGGTTGTGCAACTTGTTCGGACGAATATATCGCTGCGGTCTGTTTCCACCCAGAGAGAATGAGGAACTCGCCGATGCATGGCCAACGGTTGCTGCTGGGATTGGGCATCTTGGCATTCGCGCTAGGCTGCCGAAACACCTGCCAAAGCCATTTGGACTACACCGGCCCCACGCCCGCCGAACCAAGCGATTTTCTCTATCGCCGCAACTCGATTCTGGGCGGCGATCCCAGCAAGCCACCCTTGACGACCGGGCCGATTGAACCGGCGCCGGAAGAAGACGTGCCACCGGGGCTGGTCGGCGAAGACCTGGGAGAAGAAGCGACGGCCGATCCCGGGCCGACGCCCGGCCTGGACGAACTTGACCTGGACAATCCGCGTGATGACGAGGAAACCATGCCCGATGCGCTGCCCCCTGCCGATGCCGAGGGCGAGGGCGATCCAGCAAGTGACGCCATGCCTGACGAAGCCGCGGAGGCCGGGCCACAAGCGCAGCTTGAATGGCACGCTCCGCGGCCACGGTAGCGCCGGATTATCTCCTGGAAGTAAGCGAGGGACGGCGCCAGGTCGTCCCTCGCTAATGCGCCGGGCGAACCGAGTCGCGTCGTTCTACGGACGCGGTTGGTGGCTGGGTGGCGAAATCATCGTAGGCCGCAATTGCTAGATCTAGTCCGTCCCGCGGACGCGGCCAGCGCTACCGCTCGGCTCGAATTTTTGCCAATGCTTCGCGCAGCTCCGACACTCGCTGGGGCTGCTGCGCGGCCAAATTGCGAGTCTCGCCCAGGTCGTCCGCCAGGTTGTAAAGCTCTCCGGCCTTCGCCGAGGGCCTGGCTTGCTGCGCCGCTTTGGCGCCGCCAGGTGGTATGTATTTCCAAGGCCCCTGGCGAATCGCCAGCCGGCCACCGGCCTGTTCGATCAACACCTCGCGCCCTTGTCGCGAATCGCCCAACAGCGCGGGCAACACATTCTCGCTGTCGGGGCCGGCATCGTCGGGCAGCTTTTGGCCACACATGGCCGCCAGCGACGCCAAAAAGTCGACCTGGCAGACGAGCGCTTCGGAAGTGCCCCGCTCGATTCTTCCCGGCCAGCGCGCCAGCCAGGGCACGCGCGTGCCTCCTTCATACGGGCTGTACTTGGTCCCGCGCAAGGGCCCCGCCGGCTGATGACCCGCCAGGTCTTCGACCGCGCCATCGGCATAGCCATCGTCGACCACCGGTCCGTTGTCGCTGGTGAAGATCACCAGCGTGTTGCCGGCCAGATCAAGGTCATCGAGCTTGGCCAGCAATTGCCCGACGCACCAGTCGAGTTCTTGAATCACATCACCCCGCACACCGCATCCGCTGGCGCCGCGGAAGCGCGCGTGCGGCGCGCGCGGCACGTGCGCGTCGTGCGTGGCAAAGTAAAGAAAGAATGGCCCGGCGCGATGCTCATCGATAAACTGCGTCGCCTGACGTGTGATCACGTCGGCCATGTCTTCGTCAATCCATCGTGCCGCCCGACCGCCGCGCATCCAACCGATGCGGCTGATGCCGTTGACAATTGTGTTGTCGTGGCCGTGACTCAGCTTCATCTTGAGCAGCTCGGGCTGGTCTCGACCGGTCGGCTCGTCGCCGATGCGGGCCTGATAGTTGACCTCGATCGGGTCGTCGGCTTTCAGGCCATCGACGCGATGGTCTTTCACGTAGACACAGGGCACGCGGTCGCCGGTGGCGGGAATGATGAACGACGAATCAAAGCCGAGCTCGAGCGGACCGGGCCGGATTTCGGCGTTCCAATCGATCGGCCCGCTACCCAATCCCAAATGCCATTTGCCGACCACGCCGGTGGCATAACCGGCCTGCTTGAGCATCCGCGGCAGCGTCATGCGGCTGGGTTCGATAATCAAATTGGCGTCGCCCGGCAGGACTCCGGTGCCTTTCTTGCGCCAGGCATATTGCCCGGTGAGCAAGGCGTAGCGCGAGGGCGTGCAGGTGGCGGCCGCCGAATGGCCGTCGGTGAAGCGCAGCCCGGCCGCCGCCAGCCGGTCGAGATGGGGCGTTTGGATCTTGGTGGCGCCGTAGCAGCTCAGGTCGCCATAACCCACGTCATCGGCATAGATCAGCACGATATTTGGCGGCCGTTCGGCGGCGCCTGCCGGGCATGAGCAAACGATGAAAATCCAAACTACAACGGCGATGCGAAGCAATAAGTTAACCACCGAGTGCCAGATCCTTTCGTGATGTCTGTTGGGAACCGTTCCCATCGTGAACCGTTTCAGGCAAATAATACAGGTGCGGCGATGGATTCCAGCCGGGAGCGAGAACGATGCCGCTTAAGTTAAGCTCGGTTAACCCGGCTTCAACATGGGCCAAATCGAGTTCGCGCAAGCCCAGCGATTCCTGTGCGAATCGCCAGATTCTCCTGGCATTATACTCGAAGACCTTGATCGGCGGGCCATTTCAGGTAGATAGCTGCATGCGCTGGGCGAGAACCTCGACCAATGCGGTACTCGCGTTTCCAGACAGCGACTCGGTGCGCTCCTAAGTCCACGGATCGGCGGAAAGCGGCATCACTTGCTATTTTCCCAGCCGGACGCGCGCCGCGGGACGGGGTGGCGAACCGTCGGCCGCCGGGGGCGGAACCACCGGCGGTAAAGGCAGCCAGGGCACCAACGCCGCCGTTTCCTTGGTGGCCGGCACGTGAGTTCGACTCGGCGGCACTAACGCGCGAACCAAAGCCACCAAGGGCGCCGGTTGCTCAAGAGGTTCTGCGAGCAGCGGCTTTTGACGCTCGTCGATCAACAGCAATCCACGACGAGATTCCGCGGATGAACCCGTCAACCGCAGCCCCTGCGCATCCAGCACAAACCGCACGAAGAGTTGCTCATAGTTGAGATTGCCGGTTCGCGCCGCTTCGATCGATTCACGTGCCAGGCGGCAATGGAGCGCTTCGCTCACCGAGAGCAAGAGCGAGCGGCCGATCACCCCGCGTTCGGCTCGCAACAATCCGGCGGCTTCGACCAGCCGCCCCTGCTCGATGCGGGCGCGATCGATTTCAAGCGTCGCGCGGCCGGTCAGCACGTGCGGAAAACGCGCGGCGACCAGCGATTCGAGATCGACCTCGGTAAGCACGCCAGTGAGGTCGCCGCGCCAGCCTCGCTCGTCGGCATCAATCCACAGCGAGCCGCGGAACCGCGCCTCGCGCCCCAGCAGACTGGGGCAATCGACCCAGGGGGCAAACATCGAAACCGGCAGCGCAGCCCCCGCCGTATCGAGCGACACCCGGGTGCCGGCTTGCCGGGCGTGCCGCCGGCGAATGGCCACGCTGGCCGATTCGTTCTTTTCGCCGCCCGCCAAACGAAACCGCATGGTCGCCGTGTCGCCCGTCTCGGTCGATTCGATCAGGCATTCGACGTCGTCGTAGGTCTGCTCGTCGTGCGCCCCGCGCAACGTCACGCTGCTCGGCAAGACGCGCACCGTGGCCGGGGCCACGGGTAGCTCGCGTTGCAAGCGGCGCATCAGCAGCCGCACCAACCTGCCGGCCTGCGACGCATCAATCTCGACGGTCGCCGGACGCAGCACCAACACCGGTCCCGATCGGCCTAGCTCCAGCCAGCGGCATTGCAGGACGCGCTGGCGCGTTTCCGGGTCGGTCAATTCGATGTTTTCGCAGAGACAGACGCCCGGCTGCGGATATCGCACGCGCCCAATGCGAGTCTCCAAGCCCAGCAGCTCGCGGGCACGCGCCTCGCACCGCGCGACGTGGCTGGGCAGCTTGTGCGAGATGGTCCAGGCCAGCAGCGAAGTCGTCGGCAGCAAACAAGCAATGCAGAAAATCGCCCGGCAAAGCCGGCGGCGGACCGATTGATGTAGATGAACTCGACGCACGGCAGCAGGCCCGACGGTAGGAAACGATGAACCGCAACGGCGGGCGATTCTACCGATCGGCCCCATTCGCTCCTAGAGCGGCTCCCGTCGTCGATACCTGATCGGTGTTGGCATTCGAAATCGGCAGATCATGCGTTCGACGTCTGTAGGGAACGGACTCCGTGCCGTTCCGCGATCTGCGATTCGACGTCGCGCCGCCCCTGGCTGGTGGCTGGGGCAGAGGCTTACCGATGCCCCGGAAATCGGACCAGCCGGGGCATCGCTTAGGCTCTGCCCCAGCCACCGGGGCACTTGCCGAACTTGTCTGTCAAAACCGATCAGACGTTGAATGCGAGATCTACCGCGTTTGGCTGGCTCACACCCGTGCGTCCTCGGTCGAATAGCCGTATTGCCGGATAAAACCCGCCCAGCGTCGGGTCACCTCGTCGCGCAGCTCCGGCGAAAGCTCGTACCGGTTCGTCCGGTAACCTTCGGCGGCTGCGATGTATTTCTCGACGGCGGGCAGCACCTTGTCGAATTCGTCCAGCCCCAGCTTTTCGTAGATCGTGCGCAAGGCACCGGCCGGATCGCGCACCAACTCTTCGTAGTGCACCTCGCAAAAGCGGTCCGGGGCAATCAACTCGCGATCGGCCTCAAACCGCTCGTACATCCGCTCGAAGGTGCGGAAGACATATTCCTCGACCCCTTCGTACGTCGGCTGCTGCATGCCGTGTTTGCGATAGAGCGTCTTCCACAGGTTCGCCGTCGAGGCGAAGAGCACATACGGATCGCGCACGATATGAACAAACCGTGCGCCGGGAAACATCTCCAGCAGCGTCTTGATGCGGCAGGTGTGCGGAGGACTTTTCAGCACAATCCGCTTGGGACGCCGATAGGTGATCTGCCGCAAGAACTGCATCAGGCCCCGTTTCCAACGTTCGACCTCTTGCGTGCTCAGCCCTTCCAGCGTCAGATACGCCTCGTCTTTCGGGCCGTTGTTGGGAAAGGCGATCGTCAAATAGGGCGACGGCAGGCCAAGATTGGCCAGCGCAAACTCTTCTTCTTGCGGGCGATCCCAGCCGGCCGGCATGTTGTCCATCGGGCGGTGAGCGGGCAGCAGAAAGTTGAGCCAACGCCGGCTGAAATCTTCGCTGAACAGAAAGTGATTGGGCACCAGGCATTCGTAGGTCGTGGGCGAGGTATGCCGCTCGTCGAGCACCATCAACTCGTGCAACAAGGTGGTGCCGGCCCGCCAATGCCCGATCACAAAGATCGGGTCGTGCTCGATCTGCGTGCGGTTGGCGCGCCAGCCGACCCACGGCCATTGCCACCAGCGATAGACCGTGTGAAAGATACTGATGAGCGTAATGAAGAGGGCGTGATGCCACAGCCGCCAGTGCACGCGGAAGCCATTGCGCCACAGTAGCCGCCACCAGGCGAAAAAGTCCATGCCGGTCCAAAAGCGCGGCGCCCACTCGCGCGTTTGGGAAGCCGATTTTTTTCCGCCCTTGCGCGGGCCTGCGCTGCCAACCATGCTCGCCACCAACGAACCGAAAGATCCGCAAAGACCCCCTATGGTAGCCCGGCGGGTAAGCTAGGAAAAGGCGGTTGGCGCCCCGAGCGATGAGCAAGTTGTCTCCGGAAACCCGCAACGGCTGGCCTCTGATCGGTTTTGACCGATAAGTTCGGCACATGCTCCGGTGGCTGGGGCAGCGTCTAAGCGATGCCCCAGTTGATTCGTGCCGATTACACCATCAAACGGGGCCACCACCGGCGGCCGTGCGGGCTTGTTTTGCCGGCGCGAGACGGTCAAAATCAAGTGATGGTTCAAATTGAGATCGCTTACGAGGGCCGGCTGAGATGCCGGGCCGTCCACAGACCGTCGGGCACGATGCTCTCGACCGACGCCCCCAAAGACAACATGGGCCAGGGCGAATCGTTCTCGCCCACCGACCTGGTGGCCACCGCCTTGGGCTCGTGCATGCTCACGATCATGGGCATTGTCGCCCAGCGCCACGGCATCGACCTGGAAGGCACGACCGTCACCGTCGGCAAAGAAATGGTGACTTCTCCGGCCCGCCGCATCGGTCGCCTGACGGTCGAAATTCGCGTTCCGCAGACGGTCACCGCCGAGCAGCGTTCGCTCTTGGAAAACGCCGCGCACACCTGCCCGGTGCATAAAAGCCTCCACCCCGAGATCGAAACGCCGATCACGTTTCATTGGGCGGCGAGGTCCTCATAGTGGCTTTTCGCTCTGCGAAAGCGGCGCCTCCGCCGGACCTGCCCACGGATCGCCCTGAAAGTTGGCAAGGTGCTCGCCAAGAGTCTCTTGCAATCCGCACAACCCTGCTTCTTTCTATCGGCCAGCGCCCGCGTTAGAATATCCCGTGAGGTTTGGCGGCCCGCAGAAGGCGGAGCCGCCGGTGGAAGGAGCTTTGCGTGCGCAAGAGCGCTCGGTCCTGGGCCATGGCGTACCTCGTTGCCGTCGTGGCGACGGCGGCGGCGGTGTTCATGCGCTGGCTGCTCGATCCACTGCTGGGTGATCTCCTGCCCCTGGCAACGCTCTACGCGGCGGTGGCGCTGGCCGCAGGGTGGGGCGGAGCTCGCCCCGCGCTGGTCGCCGTGGCGCTGGGCTATTTCGTCGGCCGCTACTTGTTTATTCAACCGCGCGGCTCGCTGGGCTTTGCCGATGTACGCGACATCGTCGTGTTGCTGCTTTATCTCTTGGCCTGCCTCATTATTGTCGGCTTTGGCGAGGCGATGCGGCGCTCGCAACGCCGGTCCGCCGACAGCCGGTCGCACGCCCTCAAGAAGCAGACGCAACTCGAGCGCGAAATGGCGGCACGCCGAGAGGCGGAAGAAGGACTTCGCCGGTTGACGGAAGAAGTCCGCGATTACGCCATCTTCATGCTCGACCGGCAAGGCCGCATCGTCAGTTGGAACCCGAGCGCCCAACGGATCAAAGGCTACCAGGCGGAAGAAATCATCGGCCAGCACTTTTCGTGTTTTTACACCGAAGACGCCGTTCGCGAAGGCTTGCCGGTGCGGGCATTAAGAGCCGCCGCCGCCAACGGCCAGTGGGAAGATGAGGACTGGCGGTTACGCAAGGACGGATCTCGATTTTGGGCCAGCGTGGTGATCACCGCGCTGCACAATGCCGAGGGCGAAGTGTCGGGCTTTGCCAAAATCACCCGCGATCTTACCGACCGTCGCCGGGGCGAAGAGGCGCTGCGGCACGCGCACGCCGAACTGCAAGCCCGCGTCGCAGAGCTGGCCCATTTCAATCGCCTGGCGGTGAACCGCGAACTGCGCGTTATCGAGTTGAAGCAAGAGGTCAGCGCGCTTCACGAGCGGCTGGGCGAAGGCCCGCGGCACGCGCTGGACGGCGAGGCCGATGCCGAAGAGCCGGATGCGACCGAGCCGGCCGCCAGCTCTCGCCTGCCTGGTGAAGAGGGCGACGGCGACGCGCCGCTGGAGTCGGTGCTGTGCATGGAAGAATTGAAGCGGCGTCCCACGCGTCCGCCCGATTTCGAGAGCGAGACGCAGGCGCTGCAGGCCCTGGTGCAGGCGTTGGCCGATTCGCCGCGCACGATTCTACAAACTCTGGCCGACACCATGGTGGAGGTGCTGCAATCCGGTTCCGCCGGCTTAAGCCTGCTGACGCGCGACGGCACACGGTTTTATTGGGCAGCCATCGCCGGCGCCTGGGCGCCGCACCAAGGCGGGGGCACGCCCCGCGATTTCGGGCCCTGCGGCGACGTGCTCAACCGCTGCACGCCGATGTTATTCACGCACTGGGAACGGCGTTATCCCTATTTGTCGGAAGCCACGCCGTTGGCCGACGAAGGGCTGCTGGTTCCTTTTTACGTCGACGGCAAACCGGTAGGTACGATTTGGGCCATTGTTCACGACGGCCACCGCCGCTTCGACGCCGAAGATCTGCGCCTGTTGGAAAGCCTGGGCCATTTTGCCTCGGCGGCGTACCAGGCGGTCGAGACGTTGGGCGCGGCTGATCAACGCCGCGCCGCCATCAGCCTGACGGAAGACGCCATCCAGGCGCGGCAGGTGATCGCCGCATCGGAAGCCGCGCTGCGCGCGGCCGACCGCCGCAAGGACGAATTCTTGGCCACGTTGGCCCACGAGTTACGAAACCCGCTGGCCCCGCTATGCAACGCACTGGAATTGATGAAGCTGTCGGAGGGCGATACCGCGCTGCGTGATGAGGCTCGCCGCCTCATGGAGCGGCAAGTCCGACACATGGTGCGGCTCATCGACGACTTGCTCGAAGTCTCGCGCATCACGCGCGGTAAGCTGTTGCTGCGCAAAGAGCGGCTGGATCTCGCGGCGGTGCTGCAAAGCGCCGTCGAACTCGCCCGGCCGCTCATCGAGGCATCGGCTCATGAGCTGACAATCGTGGCGCCGCCCGAGCCGATCGTGCTCGAGGCCGATTCCATCCGCCTCTCGCAAGTGATCGCCAACCTGTTGACCAACGCCGCCAAGTACACCGAGAAAGACGGCCATATCTGGTTGACCGTCGCGCGGCAGCCAGACCGCGTCAGCATTTCGGTGCGCGACACCGGCATCGGCATTTCCGCCGATCATTTGCCTCACGTCTTCGAGTTGTTCTCTCAGGCAGCACCCGCCCTGGAGCGTTCGCAAGGGGGCCTCGGCATTGGGCTGTCGTTGGTCAAGAGTCTGGTCGAGTTACACGGCGGAACCGTGACGGCCCATAGCGCCGGCGCCGGACGGGGTAGCGAATTCATCGTCGGTATGCCGCTCGGTGAGGCTTCGCGGGAATTGCCCGAACCAGGCGGAGAGCGGCCAGCGCTGATGGCTAAATCGTCGCGCGCGAACACCGGTCGCGCCATTGCCGCTTTCGGCCCCACAGCGGGATAATGCCGTCTCTGATCGGATTTGGACATTCAAAACCGGCACTCGCTTGGCGTTTTGCCGCGTGGTAGGGTGGGCCGAGCGCAGCGAGTCCCACCATTTGCCGCATCAACGTTGCCGCGCAGAGTCACCGTCAGAAGGTGGGACTCGCTGCGCTCGGCCCGACCAACGGTCTTCCGGACACCGTGACCAATCTCGATTGTCAAAACCGATTCGCGATTCTAGCGGCCAGCGGTTCGGGCCGGATAGGTGATCCAGCGGTCTTGGTCGTAAACCGCCCACGCCTTTGACGGCCGCCAGTACCACCACCGGCCTTGGTAATACCGATAGCGCCGCGCTGGATCGCTCGCAATGCGTTCGGTCGTCGTTTGCGGCGGACCCTCGCCTGTTTTGACTGCATGGGGCCGTGCCACGCGAATTTGTTCAAGCCGCCGGGCTTCGCGAAGTTGCGCACGCAGAGACGACAATTCCCGTTCGACGCGTTCCGCTTGCTGCGATTCGAGAGCTTGCATGCGCTCATTCAGATCGCGCAGCTCTTCATCGACATCGTACCCGCCCTCGTTCGTGCTCACCTGGGCCAACACACAAGCTCTCGGCAACATCAGCAGGCCCATGGCGCCGAGCAAACAGAAACAGGAATTACGCATGGCAGTCTCCTGAATGGTCCCCGTATGAATTGTCGCACGCGGGATTCAAAAAACCAGGAAAGGCAGATAAAATAATCTTCATAAACAGAACTTTTGTCGCCCCTCCCCGTGGTTCGCGCGCTCCGCGGTAGGCCAAAATAAGGAGGATCTTATCCGAGCGTCATGCGGAACTTAGCCGCGGATCGGTAAAATTGAGGCGACACGGAAATCTCAAGGAACGGTGCGAACATGGAGCGGGTCAGTTATGGCGATTTGATTGCCGCCACTTCATTGGCCGCCATTCTGACGGCCCTCATTCTTTTGCTGATATAAACGCTTCCGAATAGAATGGGAGACGGGCATCTGCGAGTGGCGCACGGGCGTCTGCGAGTGGCACGTCGGTTGGGCTTGTTTTTGTTTCGACGAGTCGGCAGGCCCGTGCCCCGAAGCGAGGTACACGGCGTGCATAAGATTCTAGTGGCTGAAGACGAGCCGGTGATCGCCGATTCGCTGGTGCGCGGGCTGCGCGAGGAAGGCTATCTGGTTGAACTGGCTCCGGACGGCACGACCGCTCAGCGGGAGCTTCTGCGGTGCGAATGGGACCTGGTTATCTTGGATTGGTGGTTGCCGGGGGTCACCGGCTACGACGTGCTGCGCCAATTTCGCGAGGCGGGCCGCTCGACGCCGACGCTGTTTCTTACGGCTCGCGACGGCGTTGCCGAGCGGGTACGCGCGTTGGACGCGGGGGCCGACGACTATCTGTGCAAGCCTTTTGATTTCGACGAGTTGCTGGCACGCGTGCGAGCGTTGCTCCGGCGGAGGGGGCCGATGGAGGGGACGACGCTTCACTACGCCGATCTCTCTTTGGACTTGGCCACTCAACGCGTCAAACGGGCTGGTCGCGCCATCGAACTGACCGCCAAAGAATATAGCCTGCTGCTCTATTTGCTGCGGAACCCCGAACGGGTTTTGTCTCGGACGCTCCTCTATGAGCAGGTCTGGGGCGATTATTACGACGGGACGTCGAATACGATTGAAGTCCACATCATGGAGCTGCGCCGCAAGCTGGAAGCGGCCGGCGATCGGTTGATACAGACCGTGCGCGGCCGAGGTTACCAACTCGTAGCTCGCTCCGACTCGGCGAGTTAAGCCGCACGCCCCCGGCCGAATGAGTAACTGAAATGAGATTAAAACTTGCCACGCGCTTGTCGGCCTTCTTCCTGATCGCCGTGGCGATCATCCTCGTTTGCTTCTCGGCCATTCTGTACAGCGCCACGCGGCTTTATCTGGGGCGCGGCACGGACGAGCGGCTACGGATTACGCTCGATATGCTCGAGGCCTCGATCGATATCGAGCCGGAGGGCATGGAATGGGAGCCGACCGACCGGCGGCTGAACGTCGGCGTTGGAATGGACGGCGATCAGCCGCGCTGGGCGGTGTACGATCGCGGCGGAGCGGTGGTTGGCCGTTCGCCGAATGCCGACACCGCCGGTTTCCCGCCTGCCGAGGCGTTCAACGAGTTGCCGCGCCTGCCGCTCGACGCCACGTCCGTTGTCGAGGTCGACAACTGGCTTTTGGCGGGCCGGACATTGCGGCTCGCGGAGCTGCTCAACCCCGAATCCGAGCGCGATTCCGCCGATGCGGTGGAAGACGACGTACAGCACGAGGAATTGCTCATCGTGGCCGGGCTGTCGCCCGCCCCCGTTCAGGCTACCTTGCACCGCCTTCTGCTGAGACTGGCCGCCACCGCACTCGTGGTATGGTTGCTGTGCGGCCTGTTCGGCAAGCGGTGGGCGCTCTGGGCCATGTCGCCGGTGCGCGAAATCGCTTCGGCGGCCAAAAACCTAAGCCCCGGCGACCGTGGCTGGCGGGTTCCAAAGCCCGGTACCTCCGACGAACTGGACGATATGGCCGACGCCTTCAACCACCTATTGGGGCGCTTGCACGACGCGTACGACCGGCAGCGGCGATTTACGGGCGATGCCTCGCATCAACTGCGCACGCCGCTGGCCGGCATCCTCGGCCAGCTCGACGTGGCGCTGCTGCGCGAGCGATCGGCGGAAGACTACCGTCGCGCGCTAACCGCTACGCGCGACGAAACGCGCCGCATGCGGCGGATCGTCGATGCCCTGCTCTTGTTGGCGCGGACTGAGCCTGGCAGGCTGATCGACCAGTCGTGTCTGGAGTTACGAAGCTGGCTGCCCGGCTGTCTGTCGCGTTGGTCGGGTGATCCGCGTCATGCCGATTTGCACTATGATGCGCTCGGTTGCGAGTCGGCATGGGTCTGCGCCGATCCGGAATTGCTCGCCGAAGCGCTGCAGAATCTCGTCGACAACGCGCTCAAGTACAGCCAGCGCGGAACGCCCGTCCGCGTCGAATTGTCGTGCTCCGACGGAACCGCGCAGGTGACGGTGGAAGATCGCGGCCCGGGCATCGCCGCGGCCGACGTGGAGCGGTTGTTTGAGCCGTTTTTTCGCGCCGACGCCGCGCGATTGGCCGGCCTGCCCGGTTGTGGACTGGGCCTGGCCGTGGCATCTCACATCGTGGAAGTCTTCGCGGGCTCCATCACCGTGGAAAGCGAGGTTGGCGAAGGTAGTCGTTTCACGGTGCGGTTGCCGCTGGTGCGCGTGGATCACACCACGCCGGGGCGGTCGATGGGCAAGCCCGTTTACTCCTGAAACCTGAAGCTGAAAGCCGCGTCAACGACGGACGATGGCTCACGGCCGAGCGGCGGCGTGAACGCTGCGCTCGGCGGCGCCGCCTGCTTCTCAGGCCGCCGATCGCAAGCGGTCGATGATTGCTCATCGTTTTGGGCAACGGCAGACGCGATTCAAGTTAAAACGGACAAATTTTTTCTCTTAAGCACAGCGTTTGTCCTTGAACGAGGCCGCGCGTTCGCTGAGGCGGGCCGCTCTGTTCAAGCCCTAAGCCAAGCGGGGACAAGCACTTCCATTTGTGCGCCGAGGGCCGGCGCACCTTGCGGCACCGCGTTTGCCCTGAAGCCGTCCTCGGATGGCGACACCAATGACTAAAAACCCATGAACGCCTCACCGATCTCGGCCATCCTCCTGGCCGTCGTTTGCCTCTCTTTACCTGCGTGCAACCTTCACCGAGACGAGCACCACGAAGAGGCCCACCAAATCGTGGCCACCAACCCGCGCGCAACAACGGTTACTCTCACGCAGCAATACGTCTGCCAAATTCACTCGCAGCGGCATATTCCGGTACGCGCCTTGGAGAGCGGCTATCTCGAGGCGATTAAAGTCCGAGAGGGTCAGCAGGTGAAGGAGGGCGATCCGCTGTTCAAGGTCATTCCCGTTCTTTACCAGAAAAAGGCCGACGCCGAGGTGGCCGAAGCAAAGGTCAAAGAGATGGAGCTCAGTTACGCCAAGAACATGTACCGGCAAAATGTGGTCTCTAAGAATGAAGTCTTACTGCTGGAGGCCAAGTTGCTAAAAGCCCGGGCTGCCGCGGATTTGGCGAATGCCGAATTGAACTTTGCCACCGTCAAAGCGCCGTTCGACGGCATCATCGACCGCCTGCACCATCAACAAGGCAGCCTGGTCGAAGACGGGGAAATCTTGACGACCTTGTCCGACAACAGCGTGATGTGGGGCTACTTCAACGTCCCCGAAAAGCGCTATCTCGAATACATGACCAACCTGCAACAGCAAAACAATCTGAAGATCGAGCTGTTGCTGGCCAATGGCAAGAAGTTCGACCAGCTCGGCAAGATGGAGTGGGACGGCGCCTTATGGAAGGCCGGCGCCATCGAGGCCGATTTCAACAACGAGACCGGAAACATCAGCTTTCGCGCGGATTTTCCAAATCCACAGCGCCTGCTGCGCAATGGTCAGACAGGCACCGTGTTGATCAGCCGAGTGGAAAATGACGCCATCGTCATCCCTCAACGCGCGACCTTCGAAGTCCTGACCAAGCGGTACGTTTACGTCATCGACGATGAAAACGTGGCGCATCAACGAGAAATCGCCATCGACAACGAACTGGAGGACGTCTTCGTCATCAAAAGCGGCGTCGGCGTGAACGACAAGATCGTTCTCGAGGGAATCCGGCAGGTCCGCGAGGGCGATAAGGTGGAGTACGAGGAACGTAAGCCGGAGGAGGTCGCTGCCAACCTGAAATACCACGCGGAATAACTTGGTTTTGCCCTCGGCTCGCCTCTCCCGGAGGGAGAGGAATCCATTCCTCAGCTAACCTCTCCCAGAGTGAGAAGAATTTAGCAGCATGTTCTCGAAGTTCCTTCAACGGCCGGCGTTGGCGATCGTCATTTCGATCATCATTTTGTTCCTAGGCGGGCTGTCGATCAAAACCCTGCCCATCTCGCAGTTTCCCAACGTGGCGCCGCCGGCAGTGATGGTCACGGTCGCTTATCCCGGCGCCAGCGCCAATGTGTTGGTCGACTCGGTGCTGGTCATTTTGGAGCAGGCCATCAACGGCGTACCCGACATGCGCTACATGGTCTCGGCCGCCACCAGTGCCGGCGAGGCCACGATCATGATTATCTTCGAGCCGGGCACCGACCCCAACGTTGCGGTCTTGAATGTGCAAAACCGCATCCAAACCGTCAAGCAACGCCTCCCTCCACTGGTCGAGCTGGAGGGAATCGTCGTCATGCAGTCGATGACGAGCATGCTGATGTACGTGAACATCTACAGCACCGATCCGGCCCACGACCAGAATTTCTGCTACAACTACGCCTTTGTCGACATCGTGCCCGAGTTGAAGCGCGTACACGGCATCGGCATGGCCACGATTCTCGGCAGCCGCCAGTACGCCATGCGGGTCTGGCTCGATATCGACCGGATGCGGGCTTACAACCTGTCGGCCGACGACGTGATGAAGGCCCTTGGGCAACAGAGCCTGATCGGTTCGCCCGGACGCTTCGGCCAGGCGACGGGCAAACGCTCGCAGGCCGTGGAGTACGTTCTAACCTGGGTGGGACGCTACGATAAGCCGGAGCAGTACGAAGACATCATTCTGAGGGCGAACCCGAATGGCGAGGTCTTGCGCCTGAAGGACGTGGCCGAGGTCGACTTGAGCGCTTCGTACTACAACATTTACTCCGACATCGACGGCCATGCCTCGGCTGCCATCGTGCTCAAGCAACTTCCCGGCACCAATGCCGCGGTTGTCATCGAAGAGGTCAAAGAGTTGCTCGACGAGCTCAAGCAGACGCGTTTCCCGCCGGGCATGACGTATGAGGTCAGCTACGACGTTTCGACCTTCCTGGAAGCCTCGATCGAGCAGGTGCTCCACACCTTGTTCGAGGCCTTCGTGTTGGTCTCGCTGGTGGTTTTCCTCTTCCTGGGCGATTGGCGCTCCACGCTGATACCCACCTTGGCGGTTCCGGTGTCCTTGATCGGCACCTTCTTTCTCCTGCAGTTGCTCGGCATCTCGATCAACTTGATCACGCTGTTCGCGCTGGTGCTGGCCATCGGCGTCGTGGTTGACGACGCGATCGTGGTGGTGGAAGCCGTGCATGCCAAGATGCACGAGAAGCACCTGTCGCCGTACTTGGCGACCAAAGAGGTGATTAACGAAATCAGCGGCGCCATCATCGCCATCACGCTGGTGATGACGGCGGTTTTTGTTCCGGTGACCTTCATGACCGGGCCGGTGGGCACTTTCTACCGCCAGTTCGGCATCACGATGGCCACCTCCATCGTGCTTTCAGGCGTCGTGGCCCTGACACTCACGCCGGTTCTTTGCGCGCTGATTCTCAAGCCCCACACCGGCAAGAAAAAGCGTGGACCGCTGGCCATCCTGCTGCATCTCTTTGACCGTGGAGTGGTGAAGGTCACCGGTGGTTATGCCGCGCTGTTGCGCCCGATCGTCACCTTGCGGCCGCTCACCATGCTGATCATCACGGGCTTTGGCGTCGGCATTTACGCGGTGAACAACCACCTGCCGGCCGGCTTTATTCCCCTGGAAGACCAGGGCATGATCTATGGGATCCTCCAGACGCCTCCAGGCTCAACGATCGAATACACCAACTCAAAATCACACGAGCTGCAAGCGATCGCCAAAACGATCGACGGAGTCAACTCGGTCTCGTCACTGGCCGGTTATGAGATCCTGACCGAGGGCCGCGGCTCCAACGCGGGCACCTGTCTGATCAATTTGAAGAACTGGTCGGAACGCAAGCTGACCTCGAAACAGATCATCCAGATCCTGGAGCACGAATGCCGTAGAATCTCGAACGTGAAGCTGGAGTTCTTCGAACCGCCCGCCGTGCCGGGCTTTGGCGCCGCCGGAGGCTTTTCGGTGCGTGTCTTGGACAAGACGAACACGATGGACTACCTGGCGCTGGGAGAAGTGACCGACAAATTCATGAGCGCCTTGAGGCAGCGCAAGGAGGTGAGGGGCCTGTTTACCTTCTTTGCCAGCAATTATCCCCAATATGAAATCGTCATCAACAATCCCGTAGCCATGCAGAAGGGCGTGACGATCTTCAACGCGCTCGATACCCTCTCGACACTTGTGGGCAGCACCTGGCAGCAAGGCTTCGTCCGCTGGGGCCAATTCTACAAGGTCTTTGTTCAGGCGAAGCCGCAATTTCGGCGGTACCCCGAGGATTTGGAAAACATCTTCGTCAAAAACGACAAGGGCGAAATGGTGCCTTACTCGGCGTTCACGACGCTCGAGAAGAAGCAGGGATTGAACGAGATCAACCGCTACAACCTCTATCCATCCGCCGCCATTCAAGGCGCCCCGGCGCCCGGCTACAGCAGCGGTGAAGCAATCAAGGCCATCCAAGAGGTCGCCGCCGAGACGTTGCCCAAGGGATACGGTCTCGGCTGGGAAGCCCTCTCCTACGACGAGGCGAAAAAAGGAAACACGGCGATTTACATTTTCTTGATCGTCGTCACCTTCGTCTATCTGGTGCTGGTCGGCCAATACGAGAGCTTCATCCTGCCGCTGGCGGTGATTGCTTCCTTGCCGGTGGGAATCTTCGGATCGTTCTTGTTCCTACAGGCCATGGGGTTGGCCAACGACGTCTACGCTCAGATTAGTCTGGTCATGCTGGTCGGCCTGCTGGGCAAGAACGCGATTCTGATCGTCGAGTTCGCGGTGCAACGGCGCCGCGAGGGCGTGAGTCTCAAGGAGGCGGCCATCGAAGGAGGAAAGCTGCGCTTCCGGCCGATTCTGATGACCTCGTTCGCGTTCATTGCCGGCCTGACTCCGTTGCTCCGCGCCAGCGGCCCCGGCGCGATCGGAAACCGCACCATCGGCACCGCCGCCGTCGGCGGCATGCTGCTGGGCACCGTGCTCGGGGTGGTGGTCATTCCCGGCCTCTACTACTTGTTCGCCCGGCTGGCCGGCGATCGCAAGCTGCTTCAGGACGAGACCGACGCTCCTCTTAGTGAGAGCGTCGAACACCGCCCGTAAACGTGACGCCGATGGTGCTACGTTGGCATGCCACATAGACGCGCTTCGCTTCAACTCCCTTCGCCCACTTTCCCAGAATTGCGCAGACTCACTGAGTCACGGCATTGCCCGAATTGCGCATCCGTTAATTCGTAACGAATTTCCGGATTTTAACGCTGGCTTCGTGTTCCAAGCGACGATGAATTTCTTCGGTAACGCGCGGTTGGGCGAGCAAGACGCTCGCGGCCCAACCGCTCTTTGAGGCAAAAATCGCCTCCTGCGGCGGGATCGCTCTGGTTTAGCGCAACGGCGTCTGGTCGGGCACGCAAGCGAACAGGCAGATCGGCGGACAGTTCGAGACCATCACGGACGGCACGCGGATGAAGTCTTTCGTGAAATCCTCGCAGACGATGCGCGATAAGAACGCAGTCGGTCTAGCGACTGCCTGCGGGATACTGCTTATCTTGCCGGGGTGTCTGCCCGCGCTCCATCGGCCATTGCCGGCGCCCGGTCCGCCGCAGGATTTCTTCCTGCCGCGAAGCTTTCAGGGAGCGACCGGCGCGGAGAATTCATCTCAGCTCGAGATGCGAGAGTTTTTTAAGGACCCACATATCACGCGCTTAGTCGACCAGGCGCTGGCCAACAACCAGCAACTGAGAATCCTGGCCGAGGAAATCCAGATTGCCAATAACGAAGTTCTCAGGCGAAAAGGCACGTACCTTCCCTTTCTTAGTTTCGGGAGCAGCGCGTCGTATCGGAAGTTAAGCGATTACACGTTGGAGGGAAGCGACACCTATTCAAACTTTCTTTTAAATCGGCCCTTCGTGCCTTTTCCCAACCCGCTGGGCAACTTTCTCGTCCCGGCCGTCGACGTTTCCTGGCAGATCGATATCTGGCGTCAGTTGCGCAATGCCCGAGACGCGGCGGCGCTGCGGCTGCTTGGCACCACCGAGGGTCGGAACTACGTCGTGACCCGTCTGGTCGCGCAGATTGCCGAGAATTACTATATGCTGATGTCGCTCGACCAGCGGCTTGAGAATTTGAATTATGTGATCGCCCTTCAGCAGCGCAGCCTCGAGATCGCCAAGTTGCAAAAGCAAGGAGTGCGGGGCACCGAGTTGCCTGTCCAGCGTTTCCTGGCCGAGGTTCGCAAGAATGAGAGCGATAAGCTGCTCATTATCCAGCAGATTATCGAAGTCGAGAACCGTATCAACTTCCTCGCCGGTCGCTACCCGCAGCGCGTCGAGCGTAACGCTTCCCGGTTTATCGACTTGGCGTTGCCCAAGCTGACGATCGGCGTGCCCGCGCAGTTGCTGCAGAACCGGCCCGACATCCGCCAGGCCGAACGCGACCTGGCGGCCGCCGGGCTCGATGTCAGGGTGGCGCGCGCCAACTTCTTTCCCAAGCTTGTCATTACCTCGGGCGTAGGCTATGAGGCATTCAACACCAAGTATTTGTTCCTGACACCTGAATCGTTGATTTACAACGTCGCGGGCGGTCTGGTGGCGCCGCTGGTCAACCGGCTGGCGATCAAGGCCGACTACCTCAACGCAAACGCCCGGCAATTGCAAGCCCTCTACGAATATCAGCGCGTGATCCTCAACGCCTTTACGGAGGTTGTCAACCGAGTGAATGCGGTGCAAAACTACAGCGGCAGCATTACGTTCAAAAAACAGCAGGTACAAGCGCTCGAACGCTCCGTCGACGTAGCCGGCATTCTGTTTGTGAATGCCCGCGTCGATTACATGGACGTGCTTTTCGCCCAGCGCGACCTGTGGCAGGCGAGGCGAGATTTAATCGAAACCAAGCAGCAGCAACTGTCTGCCATTGTGAACGCCTATCAGGCCCTCGGTGGCGGCTGGCGTTTCGGACCCCGCGAACCGGCCTCGCCCGTGGCTGCGCCGACACCCGCGCCCAGAGCCGAAGAGTTGCCCCCTCCCCCCGCCGCCGAGGTATCGGCTCCGCCCGCCGCCGAGGTTTTTCCGCCTGCGGTCCCAGCGGCACGAGCTGGTCTGTTGGGAGGCCGACCCAACTCCGCCTGACTCAATTGACCGCCAACCGGTTGTCCAAAGCCCGCAAGTTTCCTGAAAGAAGTCGCCTTCTCTGCGAAAGCACCACTCTATAGAAAACAACTGCCGGACAATCAGACAGAGACTTTGAACTTGCCGTGTTGGGCGACCAACTGGCCGATCTCTTGCCGGCGCGAATAGACGAAAAACGAGAAGCGCTCGGCGCCCGACTCGAAGACAGGCCCCACCCGGCAACGCTGCTCTTTCAACCAGCGGCGCAGCTCTTCGGCGGCCGGCCGCTCGATCAACGTCAGACTGCGGCTGATGCCCGACTTTTCGATTTCGACCAACAGCGCTTGGATTGCGGAAACGGCAGCCATCGTAGCGTTCCTTGCCTTCTGGACGTGCACCGCCTGTGGTGTACTAGCTGCCATTGTCCCCCCTGCCTTGCCGCCGGTCAAGGTGCGGCAGCGACGGCCTGCAGCAAGAATACCGGGCCGTTCATGGTGGAGCTTGGCGCCGCGGCCCGATCATCGGTTCGTATGAGCTTTGTGGCAAGACAGGGCGACGCTCATGAATCCATCGGCGCATCGAGCTGCGCCTGAGCTTTTTGCCGCGGCCACCGAGTGCCCTTTCCGAGCGGCCCGCTTTTAGTCGCCGCGGCGAATGCCCCAATCGCGCGAGTCGTTGTAGAAGCGCGTGTGCTGGGTGTTTTGCACCTGGCGGCGCGCTCCAAACCACCCCCAAGGATACGCCGGGGCCGCTTCCAACTGCTGCCGCCACAACACTTGCCCTTGCGCCGGCACATAGGTGAGTGGCCCGCGCTGAGTCGTTTTTGGCGCGGGGCCGGCAATCACGGGACTGATCACGTTGTAATGACGCGTTTCGGGCAGGTAGGTGTTGGTCGGCCCCGCCGCCGGCTTCAATCGTCGGCGAATCCAATTCGGAAGCCCCGCCTGAGCCGGGGCCGCAAGACTCGCGGCAACAATCACCAGAACGACCGCCGGCAGCCAGCGAGATGGTTTTGACATGGCGCACCTCCAGCAACACTATCGGCGCATCGACGCGGCGAAAGGTAACGGATTTACCAATAAAATCCGCCGCGGTAGCCGAGCGAACCTAGGGGCAGTCCGTAGCCATGATAGCCATAGTAGCCTGG
>JAICLL010000145.1 GCA_025927475.1 Pirellulales bacterium | reverse complement strand
AGCGATTTCCACGGGGCCGCCCGGTGCGGGAAATCCGCACGCCGGTAAATGCGAGGAACCAACCTCGTAGCGACAACGGGGAGGGGGAGGTCTCACGACCTCCCCCTTACCCACTTGTGGGCTGATGAATAATCCGCGTTAGGGCGCGACCGGGCGTCGCAGTTGGTTGGCGGGCTGTTCGTGGGAGGCGGGCTGTTCGTGGGAGGCGGGCTGGTCGTGGGAGGCGGGCTGGTCGTGGGAGGCGGGCGCGGCGGGGCGTGATTTGCGAACCGTGCTCCAAAACAATCCGCCGCCCACGAGCAACGCGATCACAATCATCACTGTGGCAATGGCCACCTGGCTCTGCGAGGGCGCATCGGAGTTCAACTCGCCATAGATGAACAAGAACCAGGCCAGGATGAGCAGCAGCAGCACCCCCTCGACCAGACTCACCAGCACCAACGACGGATCGCCGAACATCAACCCCAGCGGCACCGCCAGCAGCGCCGTCAACAAAAACAGCGTAATCAACCGGAACTGGTAGGGGCGCGGCTCGCGATCGGGCATGCACTGATTCTAGGATGCCCGAACGAAATCGACTATCGGCCAGGCAAGCACGTTATCGTCGGTGGCTAGGGCAGAGGCTTGCCGATGCCCCGGCTCAGACCAGCCGGGGCATCACTTAGGCTCTGCCTGGGCTGCATAAAATGTGCGTTTGTGCGGTCCGAAACGGAGCGAAGGCTTCGTCACTTTTGTTCCGCGCCGCCACCGCCGGGCTTGTCCCGGTGGAGCGCTGACTGACAAGCTAGACGAGCGCCAAATCAATCCCTTGTTTTTCCGTTTCCGCGTCGCATCCGCCGCCTCCGGCGGCGGATGCGGCGCGGAAACGGAGGGCGCGGTGGGCGGACGAAACTAGCTTGTCAGTCAGCGCTCGACTGGGGCAAGCCCAGTCGGGGCGGAACAAAAATAGAACTCACGACGTTCCGCACGGGATCTCCATTTTGCGCAGCCCAGGCTCTGCCCCAGCCACCGGTTAGAGTGCAAAACCGATGTGACGCCCGGTTCGCGCTATAGAGACCGACTGGAAGGTCGCATTGCCTGATCGGCGTCAGACCTGCGGCCTAAGTGATCGCAGCCGCTGGCGTAGGCGGAACAGCCGCTCCAGCCCATGCGGGCGGCGCCCAGATGCCCGCGGGCCGCCAGGCGCCGGCTCACGTCGGCCAGCCGCCAATGCACGGGTTCGGGCTGGTGGCCCTGCCGCTGGTTGATGCGCGCAATCCATTCGGCGCCCGTACTATGCCGCGCGTCTCCAGCCAACGATGCATAGCTTTCCGGCCACAGACCACCGCCCGGCGATGGTTCGTTCAACCGCATGGCAAGCTTCAAGCCGGTGCTGTGGCTGGGATCGCGCGCCAGCCTGGCCAGGCTGCCGGTGACGACGCGGCGGCGCGCCGCCGAACGTTTATCGGCGTATCGCGCGGCAGCGGGACGCTGGGCCAAATCGTCGCGCCGCGTCGAGAGATCGACGGCCAATAGCGCGGCAGCCAACGTCGCCATCAAGATCCACAACGCCCGCCGCGACCGCTTCATGCCACACGCGCTCCTGAGTTTCGTCGTTGTGGCCGGCCTGGGCCGCAAAACGCCACACGCGACAGGGAAAGGCCCAGATCGCCGGACCAGCCACTGGCAAATTTATCGGAGCAAGCAGGCTGGGGGCATTAGGCAATCGAAGTTCGCCCTGCCGCGCCGTCCGTCGTCGAAATTCGCAGACCCCTCGCATCGCGGGCAGAAATGTTTTAATTTGCGCAATCGTTCGACTCATTTCAGGAGCAGATGATGAAGCAGCGATTGTGGTTCGGCCTTGGTTGTGTTTTGCTGGGGGCCGTGTTGGGCGTGCTGGCCACGCACGAGAGTCCGCCGCCGCGGGCGAGCGCACAGGAGCCGGCGCCGCTGGGTCAACCGTCCACCTCGCGGAGGCCAGCGACCCCGCCGGACGAATTCACGCCCGAAGAACGCGTGAACATTGCCGTCTATGAAAACGTCAACCGCTCGGTGGTCAACATCAACACCAAGGGCGTCCGCGAGGGAGATTTCTTCTTTCTCGATACGCCTATCGAAGGCGCCGGCAGCGGCTCGGTGATCGACAAGGCGGGGCATATCCTGACCAATTACCACGTCATCGAAGAAGCCCACGAGATCGAGGTCACGCTGTTCGACGGCAGCTCATATCGGGCAAAACTGGTGGGTCAAGATCCGACCAACGATCTGGCGGTATTGCAAATTCAAGCGGCGGCCAAGCTGCTGGTGCCGGTCACCTTTGGCGATTCGTCGCGGCTGCGGGTGGGACAACGCGTGTTTGCCATCGGCAACCCCTTTGGGCTCGAGCGCACGCTGACCACGGGCATCATCTCCAGTCTCAACCGCCAGATTCCCGGCCGGCGGGGGCGAACGCTCAAGTCGATCATCCAGACCGACGCCGCCATCAACCCCGGCAACTCGGGCGGTCCGCTCTTAGACAGCCACGGGCGGCTCATCGGCGTCAACACCGCCATTGCCAGCCGCACTGGCCAGAACACCGGCATCGGCTTCGCCATTCCGGTGAACAATGTCACCCGCATCGTGCCGCAGCTTATCGAAAAGGGACATGTGGTGCGGCCCGAGGTGGGCATCGCCAAGGTGTATGAGACCGACGGCGGGCTGATGATCGCCGAGTTGGTGCCCGGCGGCCCGGCCGAGCGGGCGGGCCTGCGCGGGCCGAAGGTGGTGGTGCAGCGGCGGCAGCGGGGCGATTTCATTTTCGAGCGGCAGACGGTCGATCGCAGCGCCGCCGATACGATTGTGGCGGTCGAAGGCACGCGCATCAGCACCGCCGACCAGTTTTTGAGTGAGATCGAAACCAAGCAGCCCGGCGACGAGATTACCGTGACCGTGATCCGCGGCGGCCGCGAGACGCCCGTTCGCGTGCGGCTGCGTGAGAGTGAAGAATAGCTCGACGCTGGTGGCTGGTGGCTGGGGCAGAGCCTTGGCGATGCCCCGGCGTGATACGGGAAGACGCGGAGACGCGGAGACACGGAGCAGGGGGGCAGGGGAGCAGGGGAGATGAGAACACCAGCCATGAGACAAGAGTATGATTGCGCCTCGCTTTGTTCGGTTATTTGCGTTATTCGCCGTGTTGCTCGCTGGTAGGCACGTCGCGGCCGCCGAGCAGGATGAGAAGCTGCAGCGGTATTTGTACGTCGTTTGTCCGGGCATTCGCGACTACCTGGAGTTTGGCGGCGCCGGAATCCTGGTGTTCGATATGGACGAGGGTCATCGCTTGGTAAAGCGCATCGCCACGCCCGCCAGCCAAGAATCGAAGCCCGACAATATTAAAGGCGTCTGCGCCCATGCCGCCGGCGGCAAGCTGTATTTCACCACGCGCTCGAAGCTGTACTGCGTCGATCTGTTGAGCGAAGAGACGCTTTGGCAAACCGCCTTGCCCGGCGGCACCGATCGGATGTCGATCACGCCCGACGGCAAATGGCTGTATGTTCCCTCGTTCGAGAAAGACACCTGGAACGTGGTCGATGCGGCCGACGGGAAGCTGATTACGTCGATCGAGACCCGCAGCGGCGCGCACAATACGGTGGTCAGCCGCGACGGCCGCCGAATGTATTTGGGCGGGCTGCGTTCGCCCCTTTTGTTTGTGGCCGACACCAGCACGCACAACGTCGTGCAGCAGGTCGGGCCTTTCGCCGGCGCCGTGCGGCCGTTTACCACCAACGGCGCGGGTACGCGGGCGTATGTCTGTGTCAACGATTTGCTGGGTTTTGAAATCGGCGATCTGACCAGCGGACGCAAGCTGCACCGCGTCGAGGTGCAAGGCTTCGAGCGCGGGCCGGTCAAGCGGCATGGCTGCCCCAGCCACGGCATCGGCCTGACCCCCGACGAACGCGAAGTGTGGGTGGTCGATGCCTTCAACACCCGCGTTCACGTGTTCGACAATACGGTCGATCCGCCGCGGCAGGGCCAGAGCATTGTCTTGCGCGAACAGCCCGGCTGGGTGACGTTCGGTCTCGACGGCACGAACGCCTATCTCTCGACGGGCGAAGTGATCGACGTGGCGAGCAAGCGAATTGTGGCCGCGCTGGCCGACGAGCAAGGCCGGCCGGTGCATAGCGAGAAGATGGTCGAGATCGACTTCCGCGGCGCCTCGCCCGTGGCGGCGGGAGATCAGTTCGGCATTGGGCGAAAAGAATAACGCTGCCAACGCACTGCCAGGCGCTACTCGCGGCCTTCGGCCGAAGCGAAACAGACGTTGCTTTCGCGGAGCGAAAGACGACAATGCACGTTGCTTTCGCCTCCGCGGAAAGCGATGCCGCGCAAAAAGAAAGCACGCCGTGGGGCGTGCTTTCTGGAAGATGAGCGACAACTCCGCCGTGGGGCGTTTGCCCGCGGCAGGTTACTTCCCTTCTTACTTTACTTCTCGTCGCTGTCAGACGGAGCAGCGGCGTCCCCATCGGCGGCGGGGGCGTCGGCGTTATCGGCATCGGCGGGGGCGGCGCCATCGGCATCCGCGCCGCCGGCATCGCCCGGAGCGGCGTCATCCGGCATCGCAGCATCGTCCGTGGTGCCGTCGGTAGCGCCATCGGTGGCGCCGTCGGTGGCGTCAGGCGTGTCGGTGTCGGTGGGGGCGGGGCCGCTCATGCCGGGGCCAGCGGCCGGCTTGGCGGCGGGCTTGTTCTCGCAGCCCGCTACAAACAGGCCCAGGCTCAAGAGGGTGCTCAGCAATGCAAGCTTTTTCATCACAATACCTTTCGTAGGGTTGATCTTTGCTCCGTGCACGAGCTCAGGTCCGTCCCGCCTCGTGCCGAAGCGATATTTCACGCCCCTTAGATGCCTGGCAGGCCGGTTTTATTCCCGGCGCCAACGAAAATTTTTCGCAGAAACCGTTCTCGGCCACGGCGTCTGGCGGCTTCCGGCGGGGCGGCGTTCGTGGTAGGCTGGCCGCTGTGACGCGCCGATCAAAGTCTCGAACCGATCCTCGTGCCGGCGCGCCGCGAGGCCGCCCGGCGAAGGCGCCTGCCGAGCCGCCCTCGGGACCCGGCAGCGTGCGGATCATTGGCGGCGTGCTGCGGGGCCGCAAAATTGGCTATAGCGGCGACCAGCGCACCCGCCCCATGAAAGACCGCGTCCGCGAGGCGGTCTTTAATCTGCTGGGCGACGTCGCCGGCATGCGGGCCCTGGACTTGTTTGCCGGCACCGGGGTGCTGGGCTTCGAGGCGCTCAGCCGCGGAGCATCGCGGGCGTTGTTCCTCGAGCAGCATTTCCCCACGGCCGATCGCATTCGCCGCAGCGCGGCAGATTTAGATGTCGAATCGGCCTGCGAGGTGGTGGCCGCCGACACGCTGCTCTGGCTTCGCCGTGGCGTGCCGCCCGCCGACGACCAACGCCCGTGGCTGGTCTTCTGTTCGCCGCCCTACGACCTGTACGTCAGCCGCCGCGACGCGATGCTAGCGCTCGTCGAGCAGCTTTGGGCAGCCGCTCCGCTGGAAAGCCGGTTTGTCGTCGAGGCTGACGAGCGCTTTGATCTCGCCTTGTTGCCGGAACCAGCCGCCTGGCGTCTGCGCGATTATCCACCGGCACGGGTGGGCGTCGGCGTCAAAAGGATGTAATCCTGGGCGAATCGGTTACACTAGTTACCCAGACCACGACGGGGCGACTCAGACTACCACGGGGCGAAACCGTTCCTGCTCAGGAGACCCAGGCCATGAAAAAAACGATACCAGCGACCGACTCTCGCGCTCAGCGCATCGCCTGCCCCGACTGCGACGACGGCTTGTCGCGGCGAGATTTCGTCCGCACGGTGGGCGGGGCGGCATTGGCCGCCGGCTTGCCGCTGTTCGGCGACGTTCGACCCGCCTGGTCGGCACCCACCGCCGGCAGCCCCGCCGAGACCGCCGCCAAACGCCTTTACGAGTCGCTTTCCGACGAGCAACGCAAGACCGTTTGCTTCGGTTTCGACGACCCGTTGCGGACCAAGATCAACGCCAACTGGGCCATCACCAAGCCGACCATCAGCGAGTTTTTCAGCAAAGACCAGCAAGCCACGATCGAGGAAATCTTCCGCGGCGTCACCAGCCCCGACGGCTACGAGCGGTTTCTCAAGCAAATGGACGACGACGCCGGCGGCTTTGGCGAATATCACGTCGCCTTGTTCGGCACGCCCGGCAACGGCGGGTTCGAGTTTGAAATGACCGGCCGCCACATGACCATTCGGGCCGACGGCGACAGCGTGGCGAATGCGGCGTTCGGCGGGCCAATCATTTACGGGCATGGCGAAGGCGACGGCCAGAAGGGCCTGCCCGGCAACGTGTTTTATTATCAGACCCAGAAGGCCAACGAGGTGTTCGCCGCGCTCGACGGCGCCCAGCGTCAGAAAGCCTTGGTGCCCAAAGCTCCGCGTGAAAACGATGTGCCGGTGCGCGGCGCGCAGGCTGCGTTTCCGGGCATCGCGGTGGGCGAGCTTTCCAAGGACCAGCAGGGCCTGGTGGAAGAGGTCATCAAGGTCATCCTGGCGCCCTACCGGCAGGAAGACGTCGACGAGGCGCTGGCAATTCTGAAGGCCGAAGGCGGCCTGGAAAAGCTGCACGCCGCGTTCTACCAGAGCGGCAATTTGGGCGACGACCAGGAGTGGGACATTTGGCGGCTCGAAGGCCCCGGTTTTGTCTGGCACTTCCGCGGCTCGCCGCACGTGCACACCTATGTGAACATCGCCAAGCCGACGACGGCGTAGCGGCCTCCTGCAATTAGCGGCCCCCCAAAAAGCAGTACGATGCGCACGGCCGTGCGCATCGAGACAGCGGTCTGCTTTCAGCACGACGTGCTTCAAAACAGTTCATACGTGTGCTCGCCGCCGTGCGCGGGGTTGCCGATCAACGACCGGCTGCGCAAATCGAGCACCAAATCCAAGTGCTCCAACGGAAGCTGGCCGATCAGCACGGGCACACCGTCGGGCACTTCCATGACGTCCATCGTGCAGGTGCGTCCTTGAATCGTCAGCCGCACCGCTTCATACACATTGGCCTGACCTGGGCCGATGCTGCTGGTTACGCGCTTGGTCGACACATTGAGGCCGAGTTGTCCGATCAGTCGAGTTGGCAGCGAAAGCAAGGTGGCGCCGGTATCGACCAGCGCATCGTCGACGATCACGCTGCGCACCTGCTCGGGCGTCAGCAGGCCGTGCTTGACGGCCCACAGGTCTTCGAGGTTTTCCAAGGTCGCCTCCGTCAAGACGCGGCCCATCGTTGCTGTCTCCATTGTCAATAACTCCCATTGGCCAGCAATCAACCTTAGCCTCATGATACCGCCCCGACGCGGCCCGACGCCCGCTACTTTTTTTTCGCGTTCGAGGGATTACCCGCCGGCTTGGCCGGCTTGTCTCCCCCCGGCGGCCGGCGAAACGCGCCGGGCAGCGGCATGGCGCGCGGTTTGAGATCCAAGTCGCCCAGGTCGTGCGTCTTGCCCGGCGCCACGACGACCTCGGTGGCAAGCCGGTTCATGCCCATCTGGCCCTGGCGCCGCAAAACCACGACGTAGCTCACGCCTGGCACGAGACCGTCGCAGTGGAACTTGCCGTTCTCGTCGGTGGTCGCCGAGAACTCTTCCGGCAGAACCCCCATGCGTCCGATGCCAACGATGGTGTTGGCCATCGGCTCGCCGTCTTCGTCGAGCAACCGCCCGGCCAGCCCGCCATAGGGTCCGAGGCGCATCACAATCGGACCCGCCTCGCCGGCGGCGATCAGCCGATGCGCGCAAAGTTTTTCTTCGGGCGCTTCGACGGTCAGCTCGCGATCGGTCTTCGGGTGCAGGCCGGTCACTTGAAACTCCGGCGAATCGAGTTTCTCACGCACGAACTGCATGTTGGTGCGCCCGCGCACCGTAAGGCCGGCGGGCGGGGCGCCATCGGGCGTTTCGACCGTTACGTGCAGTGTGCGGCCTAGCTCGAATCGCACGTCTCGCTCGATTGAAACCTCGTCTTGCGTGGGATTGATGATCAGCGCTTGGTGGTACATCCCAACGCTAACGCCTGACAGCATGGGTGTGCCAGTCTCGGTTCGCAGCCGATCGCCTTCGCTCGTCTGGGGCCGTTCAATGCCGAGCGACTGATAGAGCTCGTCGACCTTCTGCTGATCGAGCGAGGCGAGCATGTAATCGCGCGCCACGGCAAAACGATATGCGGGACCAAATTTGAATGCCAGCAGGCCCGGCCCCGGCAACACCGGAATGGTATATCGCCCGTCGGCGTCGCACGTGGCCGACGCCGCCGCCTGGTTGCCACGACGACCGCGCTCCACATACTTGTTGCCAAACAGTGGATAGTATTCGACCGTCGCCTCGTTGGGTTGTCCATCGGGACCGGCGGTAACGCGACCCGTGGCCGCAATTCCGCGGGCCAACTCGATGTCGGCCACGATGGCGTCGAGGCCCGGCGTATCGGCGACGACGAGATCCGCGCCAAAGTACGGCAGGTTCTCGGCCACGACACGCACCTGATATTGCTGCGTTTTGGCATGCCCGATCAGCTCGAAGCGTCCATCTTTGTCGGTGATCGCATTGATGCCGGCGCCGCTGAAGCTGCGGACGGAAATGCCCGGCAACGGTTTGCCGCCTCGCTCGCGGACCGTGCCCACGATCTTTCGCGACGGTCTGGCCAGAAATTCAAATGTCGCACCATAGATTTTTGCGGGAAGAAAACGCCCTGCGCCAAGCTGAGGCGGCTCGATCGGATCCATTTCGCGCGTCAACGCGCGAAGAAAGACGTGCTCGACTTCATCGGCGGTTACCAGCACTTGCACGCTGCGTTCGGCGCCGATGCCGGACAGCGTGAAACGCCCCTCGGCGTCGGTCACCGCGGTGTCGCGCATGCCGGGGAAGCTCGACCGCCCTAAGCGGCTCGATTGCAAGGCGCGGTCGCCCCTCAAGCCGCCGCGCAGCTCCTTGATGTAGTCGTCGAGGCCGCCGTCCGGCGCGGTGACCAGATTGAGCTTGACCTGCGCTCCCACCACCGGGCGGCCTTCGAGCGTGAGAATCCGGCCGTGAATCGGCACGTCTTTGAGCAGCTTGATCGAAAGGTTGCCATCGGCGTCGGTCTTGCTTGCTTCTAGCCATTCAAAACCAAAGCCCTCGGCCACGGCGGTGATGACGGCGGCTGACCAGGGATCGGGCGTGAACGACGTATTGAGTTGCGACTTATCGACATGGAACTCAAACCGCCCATCGTCGCCGCTTTCGCCCAACAACTGCGCTTGCACATTGGCCACATTGGGATAGCTCAGATACAGTTTCGCGCCGGCCAGCGGCTTGCCATCAGGCGTCAGCACGCGTCCGCGAGTGATGGCGATGTTGTCTCCGGGCGGCGATTGCTGCTTCGTGTCGCCACGGTCGGATGCAGGCTCGGCGCTCTTGGTCGCAGGTTTTGGCGGCGCCTTCCGATCGCGGACATCAGGCTTTTCGGCGTTTTGCTCGGCTTGGTCATCGGGGGCTGAAATGGCCGGCCGCAATGTCGGCACCGACAGCAAGCCGGCAACCAGCAGCGTCAGCCCGGTGATCGCCAGCCGGCGGCGGCGCGAACAGCGCAGCTCGACATGAAAGGTGCGGTCCAAGAGCATCAGCACGCGACGCTTGAGCTGCGAGGGCCGTTCCCACAGGGCCAATGAGCCATCCAGACCGCGGGGCAAAACGGCGGGCGAAGTACGCGCCCAAGACAAGAGCACTTCGGCATAGGCCACGCGCCCGCCGCGATCGGCCGCCGCGGCGTCGGCCAGTTCTTCTTGCGCGGTGCGAATCGTTTTCCGCAGCCACCAAAACAGCGGCTGCCAGGCCAACAGCGGCAACAACAACCGCGACAGCGCCAACAGCCATAAATCGCCGTGGCGGATATGGGCCCATTCATGGGCGATGGCCGATTCCACATCAGCTCCTGGCGCCGCCGCCTCGCACGATCGCGGCAGAACGATGGCGGGTCGAAACAAGCCCATCGCCAGCGGCAGGGTTGTGTCAGCGCTGACGAGCAACCGCGGTTTGTGTCGCGGCGCGCCAACGATGCGATCAAACACGCTGATTAGTTCAGGGCCGGCAGCTACCGCGCGGCGACGCATGCGGGCTGCCTGAACCGTGCCCAGCAGCAGCCAGACGCCCGCCCAGGCGGCGCCGACGAGGATGAACGCCCCCGCAAGTGCCGCCCAATTGACTGAATTGGCGGCACTCGGCGTCACCGCGCTTGGCTGCGGCCTCGCGCCCGGCGGATCCGCCTGCACCGCTCGGCGCACGTCCGGCGCGATTGGCGCCCGTCCGGGCGCGGGAAGCAGCTCGTGATTGTCCCATTCCGGCATCGCCCAACTGTTAACCGTTAACAGTTGGTCCGAAGCGCCAGCAGATGGCAACGTTTGAACCATCTGCGGCGAGGTCCGGCTCGGCGCCGCCGGATGCCAGGCCAGGCGCGGCCAGCCGGGCAAAACCGTCGAGAGCGCTAACAGCAACAGCCCGATGGCCGCGGCCCCGCCGACGGCGCGTCGCCGGGCAGGTTGCCTGACGCGGGTTAAGCACATCACGACGGCGAGCAACAGCACGCCCGCCGGCACATGAAAATCAATACCCCACCAGCCGAGTGATTCAAGCAACGGAAGCATGGCTGTGCTCGCTTAAGAGAGATCAAGGAATTGTTGTCACGACACTTTTCTCTTCTTCTTCGTCCGTTTGGCCGCCGCGATCATCTGTTCCAGTTCTTCCAGTTCCGCCGCGCTGGTGTGCCGCGAGTCGAGCGCGCGGGCCACATATTCGCCCATCGCGCCGTCGAACACCGAATCGAGAAAGCCGCGGGCCAGCGTGCCCAAGGTGTGGTCGCGCTCGACCGTGGCCCGATAGACATAAGCCTTGCCCGACTGCTCGTGCTCGACCAGCGACTTTTGCTCCATGATCTGCAACAGCGACAGCACCGTGGTATACGCCAGGCTGCCGTCGATCGGGCGGAGCGTCTCGTGGATTTCGCGGACGGTGGCCTGGCCGCGCTGCCAGAGCACCTTGAGGATTTCCAACTCGCGGCCGGTGGGGACGGGCGTGGTCATCTGCGGCCTTGCTACTAGGCGGTTAGTATCAATGCTCGCCATGATACTAGGCGGTTAGTAGATGTCAAGCGCCTCGCGGCAAAAATTTTCGGCTGGTGTGGATGAGCAGGCGGGACGCCACGGGAAGACAATCCGCCGCCACCTCCCGGGGCCAGCTTTGCCGGCTTGCTCTTGACGCGGCGGGGCCGAATTTCTACCGTTCGCCCGTCTCGTCGGGCAACTCTCGGGGGTCTCTGCGCCGCCCAGGGCAAACGAGACGGTTCTCCCAACAGTAGGCTACGATCACGGGTCACGGATGATGCTATCAGCCTCGAACCAGGCTCAGACGCCCTCGGGCGTGCCGCTTATCGACATGAGCCGGCAATACTCGGCCCTCGAACAGGAACTCACCGCCGCCGTGCTGCGGGTCTGCCAGTCGGGCCGGTTCGTGCTCGGGCCCGATGGCCAGCAGCTCGAAGAGTCGCTGGCGAATTATTGCCGCGCCAAACACGCCATTGCTTGCGCCTCGGGCAGCGACGCCCTGCTGCTGGCCCTCATGGCCTGCGGCGTGGGACCGGGCGATGAAGTGCTCGTGCCCAGCTACACGTTTTTTGCCACGGCTTCGGCGGTGGCCAGGCTGGGCGCCAAGCCCGTGTTCGTCGATATCGAACCCTCCACGTTCAATCTCGACGTGCGGCGACTTCAGCATTGCATCACGTCCGCCACCAAAGCCATCGTTCCGGTACACCTCTATGGGCAGTGCGCCGACATGCCGGCGGTGCTCGAAATCGCCCGCCAATATCGGCTGGCGGTCATCGAAGACGCCGCCCAGGCCATCGGCGCCGAGCTCTGCGGGCGGAAGGCGGGCACGATGGGCGACATCGGCTGCTTCAGTTTTTACCCGACCAAAAACCTGGGCGGCTTTGGCGACGGCGGGCTGATGACCACCGACCGCGACGACCTGGCCGAGCGGCTGCGGCTGCTGCGCGTCCACGGCATGGAACCGCGGTATTACCACCGCGTGATGGGCATCAACAGCCGGCTCGACAGCATTCAAGCGGCCGTGCTCAATGTGAAGTTGCCGCATCTCGATCGCTGGACGGCGCAGCGGCAGGCGTGCGCCCGCCGCTATACGCAGTTTTTTGCCGCGTATGGTCTCGACCGCGTGCTTACGCTGCCGGTCGAGGCGCCGGATCGCCGGCACGTCTGGAACCAATACATTGTGCGCGTGCCCGAAGGCAAACGCGATGAGCTGCGGGCGCATCTCGCAGAGCGTCACATTGGCAGCGAGATTTACTACCCGGTGCCTTTGCACTTGCAGGAATGCTTTGCCTATCTCGGCTACGGCAAGGGCAGCTTGCCCGAGACAGAACGCGCCGCCGCCGAGACGTTGGCCTTGCCGATGTTCGCGGAACTGACCGCCGACGAGCAAGAGCTGGTGGTGCGCGAGGTGGCGGCGTTCTTTGGTCCGCGGCACGGGCTGACGGGGCCGAAATATCTCAAGCACGCGGCGGTGCGGCAGCAGTAGATCACTCGGGGTGGCGACGATCATGCGGCGCCGCAATCATTTCGCGCTCAACATAATCCAGCACCAGCCGCGCCACGTCGATGCCGTGGGCGCGGGCCAGCGCTTTCCAGCCGGGCACCGCGTTGACTTCGATCGCATAAAGCTGGCCGTCGCGTCCGGGCAGCAAGTCGACGCCGGCCACCGGTGCGCCGACGGCATCGGCCGCGCGGTGGGCCATTTCGGCCAATTCGGGGGTGACTTCCAACGGCTCGGCGGTGGCCCCGCGGCTGATGTTCGTCCGCCAGTCGAGCGGATTGCGGCGCGTCATGCCCAGCACGCGGTCGCCGATCACCAACAAGCGAAAATCGCAACCTTCGTGTGCGATGAACTCTTGCAAATACAGCACGGCCCCAAGCTGTTCGAGCATCTTGAAGGCCCGCAGCGCCAGAGCCTCGTCGACCAAGCGCGTGATGCCGCGTCCCTCGGCGCCGAACAGCGGCTTGAGCACCACGTCGCCGCCGAGCTCGGCGAAACAGGCCATCGCCTCGTCGGCCGTCTGGCAGGCAATCGTCCGCGGAATTTTTAAGCCCGCGGCGGCCAGCCGCGCCGAAGCCAGGTATTTATCGACGGCGGCCTCGATGGCTTTCGCTGGGTTTACGACTCGCACGCCCGACGCTTCGAGCCGCGCCAGCAGGTCCATGCGAAACACGACCTGCTCCAGTGAGCCGGGCGGCATGGTCCGCACCAGCACCGCGTCGACGGCGTCCAACGGCGCCGCGGTAGCCCCGGCCCCTGTGGCCGGCCCGTTAACCCCAATAGCCCCGGCCCTTGTGGCCGGCGTGTTTGCGCCAGCGGCGTCTGACCCGTGGCCGTCATTCATCGCCGGGGCCGCGAACCGCGCCCGTCCGCCCAGGCTCGACGACAAGCGCGTGAAGGCCACCGGAACCAGTTCATGCCGGCCGCCGGACGCCCGCAGCAGATCGCGGAAATACCAACTCTGGGGCGAGCACAAAACGGCGATGCGCATCTTGGCTGAACACACACGGGGCTACGGTCCGCGCTAAGGCACGGACATTGGCGGACCAATCAGGCGGCGCGAATTCGCGCGCAAAAACTGCACAAGATCGCGGTCGGTCGCCTGCATCGCGTCCTGCGTGACCGCCCCAAACCGCAGGGCCGTCTGGAACAACTCTTGGTTGGCATCCAGCCCAAGTCCCTTGACCACGTTCATGATTTCGGCCACTTGCGGGTCGGCGGCCAGCCGTGTGCCGTCGTCTTTGGCCGGCTGATTCGCGTCGAGCGTCGCGGTTTTCTGCCAAATAACCTGCCATGAATCGTCGGGCATCCGCGCGAAGAAGCGATCGTCGACTGTGGCCTGATGTTTCGCCAGCTCCTCCTTGAGATAGGTAACACGCACCCCACGGAACCCGTCGCTGGCGGCCCCAGCAAGGGTCTTCTCGGTGGCTTCGCGCCGGCGGTCGTCGGACTTGGGCCGCGATGCGCCGCCGGCCTCGCCCGCCAAATCTCCCAGCACGTCGCCAAGCTGGTCTTGCAGCAAATTGCCCACCAGGTCGGCGACCTTCGGACGGTGCTGGTCGCCATCGCCGCGCATCAGCACTCCGCCCGTGCCCTGATAATGCGGCTTGCCTAGAATCTCGAACTCGACCACGGCCACTTTCGCCGCCCATTGCCGTTCGGTTTGGGTCCGCGGATCGAAACGGTCAGAAAGATCGGGCTGAGCATGTTCGGCATCGATGCCGGCGGCCTTCAGCTTGGCGGCGATCTCCGCCGCCGACAATTCTTCGGCATTCTCCAGCCGCTCTTGCCAGGCCAGTTTGAGCAACCGCCGAATGGCGGGCGGCTGGGTAAAGGAACTGCGCAGCTTGGCTGGAAGCTCTAGCACGATCAGTTGCGAGGGCGGCGGGAGCTGCGATCCATCACGTTCCGCCATCACCTGCGCCTCTGCTTCGCGCAGCTTGCGATCGAGAAAACTGACCAAAACTTTCGGCTCGGTTCGCCGCTGGCGCCATTCGGTGAGACGCCGGCGCAGGTCATCCCAGGCGCGTGCCCGCCGTTCGGCTTCGCCCGCGACGGCCGCGCGATAGAGCTTGGGCTGGTGCTTTTGCAGCCAGCGCCGCTGCACCACAAACGTCAGCTTGTCGCCGCTGGGCGGAGCTGCCTGCATGCCGAACAGGCGCTCGCCGCTTACTAAGGCGACCAGATCGACTGCTCGCTGTTGCACAGGCGGAGGCCCGCGCTCGGCAGCATGAATAACACCGGCGGCGGCCCAGAGGGCCGCGACCAGCACGGCAAGCTTCATGGCCCCCAGTTTACCATCGCGGCGCCGACGAAGATAGCTTGGTTGCGTCTTTCGGGGGGCGGCTGTCATAATCGTGAGAGGGCAGCGGAACGCGGGAATGGACCGAGAGAAGACAATGGCAAGTTTTGATCCCTATCGCGAATGGTTGGCGGTCACCACCGGCGGCGGACAGCATAACTACTACGAACTGTTGGGGCTGCGCCCCTTGGAGTCCGATCTCGGCAAAATCAATACGGCCTTTCGCCGCCAGTCGGACCGGCTGGCGCCGCATTTGTCGGGGTCGCAAGCGGCCGTGGCCCAGCGGCTGATGACCGAGCTGACCGAAGCGCGAATGACGTTATCGACGCCGACCGCCAAGCGCGCCTACGATCAGTCGTTGGCCGCCGGGCAGCCCGTGCCGCTGTCCGCGGCGCCGATAGCCAAGAAACCCGCTCGTTGGAGCGGCTCGCCCGCGCCCGAAAACGACGATGCGCTGCTGCCGCCCGCGGCAACGCCGATTGCGCCTCTGCCCAACGCCACTCCGGTGGCGCCGATGCCGGGGTACACGGCCGATGCCCCAGCAGCGTCGCAGCACCAGCAGATGCCCATCGCCCAACCGTCGCCCTACGCCGCCACGCACCCCATGACGGCGATGCCGGCGGCCACGCCGGTTTACCCGTATCCCGCGCAAGCCTATCCGGCGTCTGCCTACGCGCCCCAAGCGTATCCACAGGGCTATCCGCCGATGGCCTATGGCGCGCCAGCCTCTTACCAGGCGGCGCCCGTTGCCGCGGCGCCCGTCGAGCCGACACCGCAGGTTAGTACGTTTTCCGGCTCTGGCTATCGTGCGGCCCGACGGCGTCGTTCGTCTTCGGCGCCGTTGGCGGCAGGCGTCTTGCTGGCCGCGCTGGTGCTGCTGGGCGGGGTTTACTGGAAGGTGAATGCCGATCGCAGGCTTGCCGCGCTCGATAAGCAGACGCGCGATCAGCCCGTCAAGCGCGGTACGACACGGCCAGCCGAGACGCGCGTTCCCCCGCCCAAGCGGAACACCGCGCCCCGAACGGCCGCGCCCCGAACAGCGCCGCTGCCCAAACCCAGTGTCCCACGGGCCAGTGTCCCGCCGGCCAGTGTGCCAACGGCGACTCCCCAGCCGCCGCCGAAGACGGCTACGCCTGAAATGCCAGCCCCCGAACCGGCCAAGACGCCCCCCCCGACCGGCGACGCTCCGCCGAAGTCGATGCCCGACGCTCCGTCGAAGTCGGATGATGCGGCGCCCGCACCCAACCAGAGCGCGGCCAGCCCGGAAGAGGCGGCGGCCGTTTCGCGCGCGTTGCGAGCCGCCCGTCTGGCGATGGCCGCGCGCGATCTCTCTCTGGCACGAGAGCAACTCGATCAGGCGACGCTCGAAGCGACGGGCTCCGACACCACGGACGCAGTCGCGCGGGTCGAGCGTCTCTTCCATCATCTGGAAGGTTTTTGGGAAGCGGCCCGCGGCACACTCGCCAAGTTGCAAGCGGCCGAAGAAATCGAAATCGATGGCGAAATGGCCAGCGTGGTCGATGCTTCGAGCGATCGCTTGACGCTGCGGGTGGCCGGACAGAACCGCGAATATAAGTTGGCCACATTGCCTCCGAAGGTCGCGATGTATTTGGCCCGGCGTTGGCTCGCGCCGAATGAACCGGCATCTGAGCTGGCTTTGGCCGCGTTTCAGATGGTCGATCCCAAGGGCGACCGCCAAGAGGCCCGCCGGTTGTTGCAATCGGCCGCGGCCGGCGGCATTGACATCAAGCCGCTGCTGGCCGAGCTGGACGCGCAGAACGAATAGACAGTGCTTGTCGCCGCATGGCGCCATTCGGTAACCCGCTGCTCGAAATCATCACGGGTGCCACGGCATCCTGGGGATGCTCTTAGTTCAAGTTTCGCAGTTTTTGCTAGCAGATGAACGACGCCGTAGCGTCATTATGCCGCAAGTTGGAGTACTTGGTCGAGAATCTGCTTGATTTTTTTGCTTCCCTGTCCTGACAGGCCCAGCGGAATAATCTGTT
>JAICLL010000236.1 GCA_025927475.1 Pirellulales bacterium | reverse complement strand
GGCGATTGACGAGGTGCGGGCGTCTGAGGCCAAGCGGATGAAGGCGGACGGATACGAACCGCTGTTGAAGAATTCGCGTTGGTGTCTGTTGAAACGTCCCGAGAACCGGACGGAGAAGCAGACGGTCAAGTTGCGTGAGTTACTGCAATACAACTTGCAGTCGGTGCGGGCACATCTGCAGCGGGAAGACTTTCAGCGTTTTTGGGAGTACGCCGGCCCGGCGTGGGCGGGCAAGTTCCTCGACGAATGGACAAGCGGCGTGATGCGTTCCAAGATCGAACCGATGAAAAAGGCGGCCAAGACGCTGCGCCGGCACCGCGCGTTGATCCTCAACTGGTTTGAGGCCGGCGGGACGCTTTCATCGGGCGTGGTGGAGGGCCTGAACAACAAGGTGAAATTGACTACCAGAAAATCCTACGGCTTCCGCACCGAAGAAGGCGTGAAACTGGCCCTATATCACAACCTTGGCGCCCTCCCCGAGCCAAAATTCACCCACAGATTTGTCTGAGGAGGCAAAATTTTGTTCACCATATCCGAGTGTCGCATGCTTGTAAACCCCCGCGCCTGTCTAGCGCCTGGACGGCGGCGTCTCCGCCAGTGCCACGCCCGGGCCCGGCGCTCGCGGGAGATTCAGACGAGCGGGTGGTGAGCCTTTGCCTGCGAGCGGACGGAGCGGGCAAAAACATGTTGGCCAAAAGATGAGAAGTATGTCGAGCATCGCGCTCGCGTTTCTGCTATCCTAAACTGGCCGCGGACTCATTAGCGGATGGCTCGAGGAGATGCGAAAAATGGCCGGCGTTTTCTGTCAGCGGGCGGCGCACCAACAACATGCCTTTGGCAATTATTACGGCGCCGAGCGGGAAGGACTCGTTGTCGCCAGCCGGCGGAATATGCTCAAGGCCGGACTGGCCGGAGTGGCGGGCCTGGGCCTCGGCGAATTGCTGCGCACCGAAGCGGCCGCGGTGCAAGCGGGCCGGGCCGCGCCGAGGGCCAAGAGCGTCATCCTCTTGTGGATGGCGGGCGGGCCAAGCCAAATCGATACTTGGGACGTCAAGCCCGACAGGCCCTCTCAAAACCGCGGGCCCTTCTCGGCCATTCAAACCAAGCTGCCGGGCGTTCTGATCTGCGAGCACCTGCCCAAGCAGGCGTCCATGCTCGATAAGTTCACGATCATCCGTTCGGTCGATGCCAAGCACAGCAATCACGAGCCAAACTCGGTATTTCAGACCGGCAACATCGCCGCCGCCCCGCGCGTCAACCCCGAAGGCAATAAGTACCCGGCCATCGGCTCGATCGTGTCGAAGTTCTGCGGCGGGCTGAACCCGTCTGTCCCGCCTTATGTGGTCTTTATGAAGTCGCGATCGCACCTGGCGTTCGCCGGCTATTTGGGCAAGCGTTACGATCCGTTCGTGGCCGATCAGGCGGCGAAGCTGCCGATCTACGATTACGTGGGCGTCGACACCGGCAAAGAGACCGGCGCCGATCTGTTCAAGCTGCCCAGCGGATTGAGTCAGGAGCGGCTGCACGACCGCCGCGCCTTGCTGGAAGATTTCGACCGCCTGCGCCGCGACCTCGACCGCGACGGCTCGATGGAGGCCCTGGAAAGCTACCGCCGTCAGGCGCTGGAAATGGTGGTCGGCCGCCGGGCACAACAGGCCTTCGATTTGTCGCAAGAGCCCGCGGCCTCGCGCGATCGCTACGGCAAGCATCTGTGGTGTCAACAGGCGCTGCTCGCGCGGCGGTTGGTGGAGTCGGGAGTGCGGTTCGTAACAATCGACCTCAGCTACCATCCGGCGTCGGGCACATGGGACACGCACGGCGACAACATTCCGCCCTACGGCGGCATCAAAAAGGGCCTGGGGCCGCTGCTGCCCCTCTTCGACCATCTGGTCACCACGCTCGTGGGCGATCTCGACGAGCGTGGCCTGCTCGAAGACGTGCTGGTAATCGCCATGGGCGAGTTTGGCCGCACGCCGCAGATGGGCACCCAAGGCAGCACCGACGGTCGCAACCATTGGCCGGCTGTGATGTCGATGTGCTTGGCCGGGGGCGGACTGCGGCATGGGCAGGTGATCGGCGCCACCGAGAGCGACGGCGGCAACATTAGGGAACGTCCGGTCATGCCGGCCGATCTGGCGGCGACCATCTACCGCTACATGGGCGTTCCGCTTGAGGCCACCTATCTCGACAACCGCGGCCGGCCGCGTTACATCGTCGAGAACAACGGCCAGCCGATCAGCGAGCTGTTCTGAATCGCGGGACTCGGCGCCGGCGTCCGCCAACATGAGTCGTTCTTCCGACTTTGATCGTATTCCTACGCGCTGGACGCGCCGCGATCGACAAGGGCCTCGATCCGGTTCGCCGGCGATCAACGCGCATGCGTTCTTTTTTCGGCTGACGGCTGCTCCGCAACGCGCAAAGCATTGGCGCCGCCGGTCCTGGGACTCAATCCGCGGCGTGCGCCGCTGATCGGCATGGCGCCTGCTTAGACAGCAAAGCGTTCGAGTGCCAGACCGGCCATTCGATGCCCACGCACACACGGAGCCGACGCAAATGTTTCCGCTGCATTCTCAGCTTCATTCGTCCCACCTTATTCTAAGTTTAGCCCTCCTCGCAACGACCCTGATGAGCGGCTGCGCCACGACCGCCACGACGACCTTCGAAACCACCATGCATTCCGGCGACACCTCCTTCCGCCTGCAGAGTTGCGACGTTACGGCGCGCGTGCAAGTGGAATTCAAAAGAGGGTGAACCGCTACCCTGCTCGTCGGCGCTCCGCCGGCGCTTCGCTCGGTTTGAGACCCCAGTGGGGGCCGCGAAGCGTTTGCGGCGAGACCGCGATTCGTGGGCCCGCGGGACCGGTGACGCTGCCCTCCCAGGAGTGCGTCCGCACCTGCAGCAGGATGCGCTCGGCGACGGAGATGGCCGTCAATGCTTGCTGACCCGAGACGCGAGGACTTCGGCCGGTGCGGATGCAAGTGATGAAGTCGTTTAATTCGTCGGTCAGCGGGTCGGTTGATTCAACCGCCACCGATTCGCGCGGAAGATGCTCCGTCAACAGGGTTTGCTGAAGATGCTGCTTCTCGTCCGGCGTCAGCCGCTAGACATCGATCTCGCCGCGCAATAACGCGGCGCTTGGCCGCACTCGGCTCACTGCTCGCGCGGCGAGATCGAGAGCCGTGAATCCTCGGGCCGACCAGACGTGCAGCGTACGCACGGCCGCATGGCTGGCCCGCGATGCGCTCAAGCTTGCCACACATCCGCTTTCAAAACTGAGACGCGCATTGACAATGTCCTCGTGGCGACCAAAAAGCGCCACGCCCAAGGCATCCACTCGCCGCAACGGTGAATCCACAATCGAGAGAATCAGGTCGAGATCGTGAATCATGAGGTCGAGCACCGCCCCGATGTCGGTCGAGCGGAAGCTGAATCCGCCGCACCGCACCGCCTCGATGTACTTTGGCTCCCGCAGGTCGGGCAGCGCCGCGGCGAAGGCGGGGTTGAATCGCTCGACGTGGCCGGCCTGCAAAATCAGCCCGCCGCGGCGCGCGAGCTCCACCATCTCGGCGGCTTGCTCCGCGGTGGCCGCCAAGGGCTTCTCGACGAGAAGATGAACTCCGGCCGCGAGGAAATCTTTGGCCACCTGGCAGTGCCAGCGGGTGGGAGTGGCGATCACCGCCGCTTCGATGCGTCCCAAAAGCTCGCGGTGGTCGGCATAGGCCGCCGTCTGGTGAGCCGCGGCGACTTCCTGGCGATTGGCCTCAAGAGGATCGACGACTCCCGCTAGCGTGACGCCCTGCATGCCGGCTAAAATGCGGGCATGAATCCGGCCCAAGTGCCCGACGCCGACGACCGCCGCCCGTATTGGTCTCACGCGGCCCTCCGGCGTTCGCGGCCGCGACCGGGCTGTCCTTCGTGCTGCGCCTGCACAAACGAGAGCAACTCGATCACTTGGGGGAGCAAGTGCCCGTTGCTGCGTAAAATCTCGCGGGCATGGTCGAGTCCGACGCGGGCTCGATAGAGCAAGCGATGGGCCTCGGCCAGGCAGCGGATGGCTTCGGGCGAAAAGTTGTTGCGCTTGAGGGCCACGACGTTAATGCACCGCGGCTTGGTCGGATGGCCTTCGACGAGCATGAAGGGGGGCACGTCGTGCAGCACGCGGCTCAGGCCGGAGACGAAGCTGTAACTGCCCACGGTCGTGTAATGGTGCACCGCCACGCCGCCGGAAAGCGACGCATGATCTTGAACGTGTACATGGCCGCCGAGCAAGCCGCCATTGGCGATAATGATGTGGCTGCCGATGCGGCAATCGTGGGCGATATGCGAGCATGCCATGAAATAGTTGCGGTCGCCGACCGTGGTCACTCCGTCTTCTTTCTCGGTGGCGCGGTTGACGGTGACGCATTCGCGAAAGGTGTTGTGGTCGCCGATCACGACCCGCGTTTCGCTGCCGCGATAGCTGAGGTCTTGCGGCTCGCCGCCGATCACGACGCCCGGAAAGAGATGGTTGTGCTCGCCCAACGTGACGTGGCCCATTATGGTCACGTTATTTTCCAGGCGGCATCCGCGGCCGATGCGCGCATGCGGCCCGATAACGCAGAAGGGCCCGATTTCGACATCGACGTCGATCTCGGCGCGAGAGTCGATTACGGCGTGTTCAGCGACAGAAGCCATATCACACTTTTTTCAGCGGGCCATTTGGGACTTTGGTATTCTACTTAGGTCTTGGGTCTTAGGTCTTAGGTCTTAGGTCTTAGGTCTTGGGACTTCGATCTTCTGACTCCTGACTCCTGACTTCCGACTTCTGACTTCTGACTTCCGACTTCCGACTCCTGACTTCTGCCTTCTGCCTTCTATCTTGCCTACGCGCTGCGTTTGAAACCGCCGACCATGTCGCCTTCAGTGAGCAACACCCGCACTAGTTCGGCGTTCAGCCGGTGACCGCTGCGGTAGGCGATAATGTGGGCCGCCATGTCGCAGCCGGCCAACGATAGGTCGCCCACCAGGTCGAGCGCCTTGTGCCGCACACACTCGTCGCGAAAGCGCAACTCATTCTCAATTGGCCCTTCGGCGTCGAAAACCAGCAGGTCTTGCAGCGAAGCCCGGTGGCCGAGGCCCTGGGCCAGCAGCCAGTCCGCCTCGGCCTTGAGCATGAAGGTGCGACTGGGCGCCAACTCGCGACGAAACGAATCGGGCGTGATGGGCAAAGTCAGGGTCTGACGCCCGATGGCGTTGCCCGGCCCGTAGTCGAGATGAAACTTCAGCGACAACCCGCCGGAGACGCTGGGGCGCGCTTCAACCCAACTCTCTTCGTTGCCCAGCCGGGTCACCTCTCGAACCAGCAGTTTGGGCCGGATTGCCTCTTGCTTGAGCAGACCGGCCTTGGTCAGGGCATCGACGTAGGGCTGGCTCGATCCATCCAGGCCGGGCATTTCCGAGGCGTCGACCCAGACTTCGCAATTGTCGACGCCCAACCCGCCCAGGGCCGCCATGATGTGCTCGACCATCTCGATGCTCGCGCCGCCCGAGCGGAGCGTGGTGCGGCGCGGCGTCTCGACGCGATTGGCCACCGCGGCGCGGATGCGGACCGGGCGGGCCAGGTCGGCCCGAACGAAGGTCACGCCCGCGTCGGCCGGGGCGGGACGAAATTCGACCCGCACGTCCTTGCCGCTCCAATAGCCGAATCCCGCAACGACGGCCGGCGCCGCGATCGTCTGCTGACGACGAGGCGCCTGCAACGAGCGGCGGCCGTCATCGGTAAAAAGGTTCAACATAGATCCCAAGTGCTCGATCCAAAGGCGCCGGTTGTCCGATGCTGCCACAGCCGCGCTGGGGCGGCGTCCGATTAACGACTAACGCCGCCGTGCGGCAGCACGCCTTGCGGCCGAGAGATGCGGTTGCCCGGAGGCGCGGGCGCCGGACGACCATTGGCGCGCTGCGGATTGACCGCGTCGAGGATGATCGGCGTGATGTCGATCGCTTTATTGTAATAGAGCACCGACTTGTTGAGCTCTTTCTGAATGCCCTGCGGATCATTCTCATCGTAGGGATCGCCGTTGAACCGCATCACGAGGAGATAGCCGTGCTTGTCGGCGTAGTAGGTGACCTGCTCCATGACTTCTTTGTAAACCGTGTAGTACATCTTGGCTTCTTGCTCGAAGAAGTCGCGCTTCTGCCGATTGACCTGCACGGTGATGTCGGCCTGCCGCTTGGTGATGTCTTCTTCAAGCTGCCGATATTCGGGCGTGCCGCGGTTGTAGCTGTCGAGTTGGTCGGCCATCTTTTGCAGGGCGGCCTTGTTGTTCTTCAGTTCCGCTTCGGCCGCCTCGACGTCGCGGCGCAGCTCGTCGCTGTAGGCTTTGAAACGCACGTGGTTGGCGAAGATGTACGCCAGGTCAATGATGGCGACCTGCGAGGCTGGTTGGCCGCCGCCCGGCCGCTGCTGGGCGTATGCCGGAGCCGCGGCGGCGAAGACCGCGCTCAGACCCGCCAGGAGGGCGGTCAGGGAGAGATTTTTTTTCAAGCTAGCGCTCCTTGCTGCTCGGCACGGTCTTCCTGACCTCGCACGCGTCCGCTGCCGGACCGCACGCGCCGATTGCCTCTGACGGAAATGCGAAAGGGGTCAATTGCGGGCGGTATTTTGCCGAGAAGCCGCCGCGGGGTAAAGGCCAGTTCAGAGCCATTTCCGCAGCGACCAAGCCAGGCGGTCGAGCAGCCGCTGCCACCACGGCCGACCCTGCAGGTCGAGCAAGGTCACCCGGCGACTGTTGCGCAACTCAAAACGGCAAATCCTCCGCAATGTCGCGGCCATGGCCGGCGATCGGAAGACGGCGAAGAACTCCAGGTTGAACCACAGGCTGCGCGGGTCGAGATTGCAAGAACCGATCACCGACCACTTGTCGTCGATCACCAAGACCTTGCTATGCAACATTTGGTCCTGGCGTTCGTAGATGCGGATGCCGCGCCTCAGCAGCTTGGCGTACAGATGCCGAGCGGCCCAATGCGCGGCCGGCACGTCGCTTTCGCCCGGCACGATCACGCGCACCGTCACGCCGCGTCGGCTGGCGCGCAGCAACTCGCGCAGCACCGCTCCCTGGGGAATAAAATAGGCCATCGAAACGGTGATCGTCCGCCGAGCCTGCCGCAAGAGAGGCGCCAGCACGCGAGCCGGTCGGCGATGCCGAAGCTGCGGCCGGCAATCGAAAAAGTAAATGCCCTCGCCTCGTTCCGCGAGCATGCGGCGAATGGGCCAACGCGGCCAGCGGCGGCGGACCAGCCGCCGCGGCGGCCACAACCGCGCGAACGCCTGGGCGGCTTCCGACTGTCGCGGCCCGACCAGCCGCGCGTGTACGTCGCGCCAACCGGCCGAAGCGGGCAAGTTGCGGGCTTTCGCTTCTTCGACCGTGCGAATGCCGCTCTGATCGACGATGTTCATGCCGCCGAAATAGGCCACTCGCTCGTCGATGATCAGCAGCTTGCGATGGTCGCGTCGATTGAACATCCGCAACGAACGAAACCGCCACAAGGTGCGCCACAGCGAGCGATAGCCGCGCACTTGCACGCCCGATCGTTCGAGCCAAGCGAAAAACGACGACGGCGTGGCGGCGCTGCCCACGTAGTCATATATGACTCGGCAATCGACGCCCGCGGCCGCTCGGCCAATCAGGGCCTCGCCGAGCGCCCGGCCCGCGGCGTCGTCGGCGATGATGTAACTTTCCAGCCACGCCCGCCGTTGGGCCTGCTCGACGTCGGCGATCATGGCCGAGAGGAGTGGCAGCGATTCCTCGAAAATCGTGATGTCGTGACCGGCCACGCGCAGGGCGCCGACTTCGCCCGGCCGGTGGGCCGAAGCCGGCGCCT
>JAICLL010000220.1 GCA_025927475.1 Pirellulales bacterium | reverse complement strand
TCGACTCGACGATCTTCAGCCGGTTGATCAGGTCTTTCTGTTTCTGCTTCGAGCCGGTTTCGGCCAGGTTCTTGCGCAGCTCGACCGACAGCTCGACCAGGTCCAGATTGGCCAGCATCTTGCGGACGGCCTCGGCGCCCATGTCGGCGTCGAAGCCGCTCTCGCCATATTGCTCGCGGGCGGCGCGGTACTCTTCTTCGGTCAGCAGTTGCTGCCGCTTCAGCGGAGTGTCTTTGGGATCGATCACCGCGTAGTCCTGGAAATAGATCACCTTTTCCAGGCTGGTGGTCTTCATGTCGAGCAAGTTGCCCAGGCGGCTGGGCATGGCTTTGAAGAACCAGATGTGCACCACCGGGGCAGCCAGCTCAATGTGGCCCATGCGCTTGCGGCGCACGCGGCTGTGCGTGACCTTGACGCCGCAGCGGTCGCAGATCATGCCCTTGTACTTCATGCCGCGATATTTGCCGCACGAGCACTCCCAGTCTTTTTCCGGGCCAAAGATCCGCTCGCAGAACAGGCCGTCTTTTTCGGGCCGATAGGTGCGATAGTTGATCGTTTCCGGCTTTTTGACTTCGCCGAACGACCAACTGCGGATGTCGTGCGGACGGGCCAGGCTGATTTTTACCGAAGCGTAATCGTTAATCCGATCGTAAGAGCCTTCCGCGATATTGCTGTCCACTTTTGTGCTCCGTTGGAAGGGTTTTTAGACTTGGGTTCAGAATTCAGATTTCAGCGAAGAGCATCGAGTTGCTCGGCTCTTCGCCCTCTGCGGGGAACGCGCTCCGTGGCGTTCCGCGAACTGCGCTTTCGAGGTCGCTCTGCCCCACAGGGAACGGCTTGGAGTCCATTCCCTGCAGAGTCGCCGCGCCGCCCCTCGCGGAACGGCACGGAGTCCGTTCCCTACCGAGCGACGCGGTTTGCCGGACTATACTCGCCGCTTTTCCAGTTGCATGTTCAACGCCAGGCCGCGAATCTCGTTGGTCAGCACGTCGAAACTGGCGGGCGTGCCGGCCTCCAAAGTGTTTTCTCCCTTGACCATCGATTCGTAAATCTTGGTGCGGCCCTCGACGTCGTCGCTCTTGACCGTCAGCAGTTCCTGCAAGATGTAGGCGGCGCCGTAAGCCTCCAGCGCCCAGACTTCCATTTCGCCGAACCGCTGGCCGCCGAAACGGGCCTTGCCGCCCAACGGCTGCTGCGTGATCAGCGAGTAGGGGCCGGTCGAACGCGCGTGTACCTTGTCGTCAACCAGGTGGTGCAGCTTCAACATGTAGATGAAGCCAACCGTCGTCTCTTGCTCGAGCGCCACGCCGGTGCGGCCGTCATAAAGCTGAGCCTTGCCATGCCGGGGCAGGTTCGCCTCGTCGAGACATTTTTGAATGGTCTCTTCGGTGGCGCCGTCGAAGACGGGCGTGATGGCCTGAAAGCCCAGCTTGGCGCCGGCCCAGCCCAAGTGCGTTTCGAGAATCTGGCCCACGTTCATGCGGCTGGGCACGCCCAACGGGTTGAGCATGATTTGCAGCGGAGTGCCGTCGGCCAAAAACGGCATGTCTTCCTGGGGAAGAATCTTGGCGATCACACCTTTGTTGCCGTGGCGGCCCGCCATCTTGTCGCCCACCGAAATCACCCGCTTGGCGGCGATGTAGACCTTGACCATCTGCAAGACGCCGCTGCGCAGCTCGTCGCCGCGCTTCATCGAGTTGAGCGCCCGGTCGCGTTCGTCGATGGCCGCTTCGACAATCGGCCAACCCGCTTTCCAGGTCTTTTCGACGTCGGCCTTGCGCTGCGGACTGCGGATGTCGAGCGATTCGATCTTGAACCGTTGCGCCTGCTCGGCGACGTATTTGTGCTCTTGATCGCGCACCAGGGCGTTGCCGTCTTCGTCGGTCAGCGGACGCTGCAAGATGCCTTCGATCTGCTCGACCAAGGCCCCAAAGGCTTCGGCGATGTGGGCATTGCCCTGGGCCTCGGTCTCTTTGAGCTGCTTTTCGAATTGCTTGCGTTCGTCTTCCGAGAGACTGAGCCGCCGCGAAAACTTCTGCGTGTTGATGACGATGCCTTCGACGCCCGAGGGCACTTCGAGCGAATCGTTCTTCACGTCCTCGCCCGCCCGGCCAAAGATGGCGTGCAGCAGCTTCTCTTCCGGCGTCAGCTCGGTCTTCGACTTGGGAGAGACCTTGCCCACCAGCACGTCGCCCGGACGGACAAACGTGCCAACCCGCACGATGCCGGTTTCATCGAGGTTGCGCAGGGCCTTTTCGCTGACGTTGGGAATGTCGCGGGTGAACTCTTCGCGGCCCAGCTTGGTCTCGCGGATTTCGATGTCGAACTCTTCGATGTGAATCGAAGTATAGACGTCGTTGCGCACCAGCTCTTCGCTGATGATGATGGCGTCTTCAAAGTTGAAGCCGTCCCAGGCCATGAAGCCCACCAGCACGTTGCGGCCCAGGGCCAACTCGCCTCGGAAGGTGCCGGCGCCGTCGGCGATCACTTCGCCCTTCTCGACCTTCTGGCCGGGCGTGACAATCGGCCGCTGGTTCTGGCAGGTCCGCTCGTTGAGGCCGACATATTTGCGCAGCTCGTATTTTTCGTCGCCGACCACGATTTTGTCGGCGTCGACATACGTGACCGTGCCCTTCCGTTTGGCGCGCACCAGCATGCCCGAGTTCTGGGCCACGTCGCGCTCCATGCCGGTGGCCACAATCGGCGGCTCGGCCACCAACAGCGGCACGGCCTGCCGCTGCATGTTCGATCCCATCAGCGCGCGGTTGGCGTCGTCGTGCTCCAAGAAGGGGATCAGGCCGGCGGAGACACCGACCATCTGAGCCGGCGCGACATCCATATATTGAATCTTGTCGACCGGCACCAATTCAAAATCGGCGCGATACCGGGCAATGATATTGTCGCCCTGCAGCTTGCTGTTTTGCACCGGCGTGTCGGCCGGCGCCAGAAAGGCTTCGCTCTCCTGATCGGCCCGCAGCCAGACCACGTCGTCGGCCATTTTGCCTTTGACGCACTTGCGGTAGGGCGTGATCAAAAAGCCGTATTCATCGACCCCGGCGTAAATAGCCAGGCTCGAAATCAGACCGATGTTGGTGCCTTCCGGCGTCTCGATCGGGCAGATGCGGCCATAGTGCGAGATGTGAACGTCGCGCACCTCGAAGCCCGCCCGCTTGCGATTCAAACCGCCGGGTCCCAAGGCCGACAGCCGCCGCTCGTGCGTGAGCATCGACAGCGGATTGGTCTGGTCGACCACCTGCGACAGCTCGCCGCGGCCGAAGAAATACTCGATGGCCGCCGAGATGCTCTTGGGGTTGATCAGGCTGCGCGGCGTCATGTCTTCGACGTCCTTGAGGCTCATCCGCTCTTGCACCGTGCGGCGCAGCTTCAAAAAGCCCTTGCGCAGCTCGTCGCAGGCCAGCTCGTCGATGGTCCGCAAGCGGCGGTTGCCCAAGTGGTCGATGTCGTCGATTTCCGCCGTCGGATCGTCGCCGCGGAGCTTCAACAGATACTTGATGGCCGCGATCAGATCGTCGGGCCGCAGGGTCATTTCGCTTTCGCTGATGTTCAGGCCGAGCTTGCGGTTGATGCGGAAGCGTCCGACGCGGCCCAGGCGATAGCGGTTGGTGTCGTAGAACTTTTCGTGGAACAAGGCCCGCGCCTTTTCGAGCTGCGGCGGATTGCCCGGCCGCAGCCGCTGATAGATCTTCAGCAGGGCCTCTTCGTGGCTGTTGGTGGTGTCTTCCTTCAGGCTGTTGAAGATAAGCTGGTCTTTCTGGTCGGCCATCACCTCGACCGAATGCAGGCCGGAAGTGCAAATCACCTCGGCGGCATTTTTCGTAATTTTCTGGCCCGACTCGAGAATGATTTCGCCGGCGCGTTCGCTGCCCGCCGGGTAGACCACGTCGGTCACGGCAATCTTGCCTTCCAGCTTGCCGACGCTGCGGCCATCGACCACCTTTTCGGTGGCCGTCTCGAAGAAGCAGCGCAGCAAGTCGGAGTTTTGGCTGTACTTGGCGTCCATGGCGCGCAGCAACGTCAGCGCCGAGAACTTGCCGCTCTGGTCGATGCGCACCGTCAGCACCTCTTTTTTGCTGACGTTCAACTCGATCCAACTTCCGCGCTCGGGAATGACGCGGCAGCTATGCAGCCGACGCTCATTGCCTTCCATCTCGCTGACAAAGTCGACGCCGGGGCTGCGGTGCAACTGGCTCACCACGACGCGCTCGGCGCCGTTGATGATGAACTCGCCGCCGCCCAGCATGATCGGCATGTCGCCCAGATACACCTCTTCCTCGATCGGCTGCTCTTTGGTCAGCCGCAGCCAAACCTTGAACGGGCGACCATACGTCAGCCGCAGTTGACGGCATTCGTCGGGCGTGTAACGCGGCTTACCCAAATCGTAGCGCACATACTGCAACTGCAGCGTCTTGTCGTAGCTCTCGATCGGGAAGATTTCACGCAGCACACCCTCGATGCCCTGGTCCTTGCGCTTGTCGGGCGGGGTGTCGAGCTGCAGAAACGCTTCGTAGCTCCGGGTTTGGATCTGAGTGAGATCGGGAATGCTTTGGTGTTGTTGGTTCGAGCCGAAACGACGGACTTCCTGGGGCCGGAGACGACGTTCTGCCGAAGTTGCCATAAAGACTTATGCTCCTTGCGGGGACGAATGTGCGGGGGGGGCGAGCAGTGGACTACTTGGCGGTGGACTACTTGATCGAGACCGTGGCGCCGGCCTCTTCGAGTTCCTTCTTGAGTTTTTCGGCGTCTTCCTTCGAGATGCCTTCTTTGACCTTGCTGGGCACGCCTTCCACCAGGTCCTTGGCTTCTTTCAAGCCCAGGCCCGTGGCGGCGCGGACCACCTTGATGACGCCAATCTTCTTGTCGCCGAAGCCTTCCAGCATGACCGTGAACTCGGTCTGCACTTCGGCGGCCGCGGCCCCGCCGCCGCCTTCGGCCGGCGCGGCCATCATCACGGCCCCGCCCGCGGCGGGCTTAATGCCGTGTACCTGCTCCAGGTAGTCGCTCAGCTCTTTGGCCTGCTTGAGCGTCAGTTCGACGATCTTATCGCCCAGCTCCTTGGTGGGGCCGGAAAATTCCATGGTGGCTGCTTCAGACATGTTGCTTGCGTTCCTTTCTTACTCTTGGCGTTCAACCGTCACCGACACATACGGCAGGCGAACACACATTACTGGGTCTTGTTGATGAATCTTGTCTTTGCACCGACGGCAACGAAGAAGAACGCACGATGCGCGTCACCCACACCAACCCGAAGCGCCAGCGAGGACGAATTATCTGATTCCGCCTCGCTTGCGCTTCGGGTTAGCAGGCTGTCACCCGTCTGCCGACTCAGGCGAGAGACACTAAGCCATTGCTTCCTTTGTTCTTTTCGTTCCCTTCTGTTCCCAACAACTTATCCTTCGGCGGCCGGCGTCTCGGCGGGCGGGGCCTCGGCGCTCGCGCTCTCGGCGGTTGGCGTCTCGGCGGGCGGGGCGCCGGAGTCTTCCTCGCCTTCGCTCTTTTGTTTGATTTGGCTGGCCAAGGCGCCGCCGGCGCTGATCAACTGGCTGGCCAGCATGGCTCCCGGGCTGAGGATCTGCCCCGCCAAAATACTCAGTTGCTCCTGGCGGCTGGGCCATTTGCTGACTGCCCGAACTTGCTCGGCGGTCAACCGCCCGCCGTCCATGACTCCGCCCCGCGCGGAGAACGGCTCGAACTGCTTGTCGGACGCCAGCCGGGTAACCTCTTTGGCCAGCGAGACGACGTCTTCGGCGCCCCACACCACCGCCAGCGAACCTTCCATCTCTTCGAAGGCGGGGGCCAGCGGAGTGCCCTCGGTCGCCCGGCGGGCCAGGCTGTTTTTGACCACCACCAGGTTGATGTTCTTTTCGCGCAGCGTCTTGCGGAGGCGGAAGTTCTTGTTGGCGTCGAGTCCGGCCACGCTGACCAACAGCGCGCTCTCGACGCCTTCCAGCCGCTTGCGAAGATCGTCGCTGATCAGGTTTTTTACGAATTTGCTCATGGTTATTTTTTTAGGCCGCGATCCGGATGCCCGGACTCATGGTGGCGCTGATGGCGATTCCTCGTACAAAATGCCCCTTCACCGCCGCCGGTTTGATGCCGTGGATGTGATTGATAAAGGCTTGAATGTTTTCGGCAAGCTTGGCGGCGTCGAAACTCAACTTGCCGACCACGGCGTGCACGACTCCGCCGGCGTCGTTGCGGAACTCCACTTTGCCGGCCTTGTATTCCTTGACCGTTTTGGCCACTTCGGGCGTGACGGTGCCGGCGCGGGGCGAAGGCATCAACCCGCGCGGACCGAGCACTTTGCCCAGCGGCCCCACCAGCCCCATCATGTCGGGGGCGGCGATGCAAACGTCGAAATCGAGCCAGCCGTCGTTGATTCGCTTGGACAACTCCTCGGCGCCCACCTCGTCGGCCCCGGCGGTTTTGGCCTGCTCGGCCAGATCGCCCTTGGCAAACACAATCACGCGCAACGACTTGCCGATGCCGTGCGGCAACACCAGCGAGCCGCGCACCAACTGGTCGGCCTGCTTGGCATCGACGCCCAGCCGCATGGCCACCTCGACCGATTGATCGAACTTCGTGGTATTGAACTGCTTCAGCAGCTTGACCGCCTCTTCGAGCGGCAACGGGTCGCCCGAGGGATGCTTGGAGGCCATCGCCTGAAAACGCTTCGATTGTTTCGCCATTGGTTCTTACTACCCTTCGACGGTGATTCCCATACTGCGGGCCGTGCCTTCGATCATCCGCCGGGCGTGGGCCACGTCGCGGGCGTTCAGGTCGGCCATTTTCGTTTTTACAATCTCTTCGATCTGCGCGATCGATACTTTGCCGACCTTTTCCTTGTTGGGCACGCCCGAGCCTTTGGCGATGCCCGCCGCCTGCTTCAACAGCGCCGCCGCCGGCGAGCTTTTGGTCACAAAGTCGAAGCTGCGGTCGTTGTAAACGCTGACCACGACGGGAACGGGCATCCCGCCCGCCTCGCGCGTCCGTTCGTTGAATTGCTGCACAAACTGCCCCAGGTTGACGCCGAAGCGGCCCAGCGCGGTGCCCACCGGCGGGGCCGGCGTCGCCTGTCCGCCGGGAACCTGAAACTTGACTTGCGCCACCAGTTGTTTTGCCATGCCTACACGCCCTCGACTTGCCAATATTCCAACTCCACCGGGGTGGAGCGGCCGAAAATGTTGATCATTACCGTGACGCGGCCATTGGCCATGTCGATGTTGTCGACGTCGCCCTCAAAGTTTTCGAAGGTGCCTTCGTTGATGCGCACCCGATCGCCCGGCTTGAACTTGACGTCGATCACCGCCTGCTCTTCGGATTTTTCTTCCTGCTTGGAGACGATTTTGTTGACCTCGTGCGGAAGCATCGGCGTGGGCTTTCCGCCCGAGCCGGTGAAATCGCCGATGCCCGGCGTCTCGCGGACCAGAAACCAGGTGTCGTCGTTCAGCTCCATGTGGACGACAATATAGCCGGGATAGAGCTTTCGCTTGACGACGCGTTTTTTGCCGTTTTTAAACTCCGAAACTTTTTCGATCGGCACGATGACTTCATCGAAGAAGCGATCGAGCCCCGCAATCTTGATGCGCCGCTGCAAGGCGTCGGCGATCGAGTCTTCGCGATTGCTCTGCACCTTGAGAATGTACCAATCCAGCTTCGCAGCCGCCGGTTCCTCGGGCTCCTCGGCCACCGGTTCAGGGGCTTCCTCTGCCTGGTCGGTTTCATCCGCATCGTCCGGCACATGGCCGGCAGCTACCGGCTCGTCGCCGGGTCCATCATCATTCGCCCCGTCGTCGCTGGTTCCGTCGTCGCTGGTTCCGTCGTCGCTGGTTCCGTCGTCGCTGGGTGCCTCGTGCCTGGGGCCAATATGTCCCGCGATGGCCTCATCGGCGCGGTCTTCATCCGCATCAACCCCGTCGGCGGCGTCGGGCGCGAGCCGGTCGGGCGATACCGCGGCGCGCGAGGGCGCGCCGCCGTGCGCATGAGGATCGTGCGGCGACAATTCGCCCTCGGTCTCGCCTGTCGATTGATCTCGCTCGTCCATTCCTACCACTCGCCGAGAGTAAACTTCGTTCCGCTTTCCGCGCCCAACCTACCTCAGCCTCGCCGCAGCACGCCCAACTGCGTGAGCAAAAGCTGCCACAACAGATCGTAAAAATACAGTACCGCCGCCAGCCCGAACATCGTGACGATGACCACGATCGCGCTGCGGACCAACTCGGTGCGCGAGGGCCACGACACCTTGTTCATCTCGGCTTCGACGGCGATCAAAAAATCGGCGAAGCGCGGCATGTTCACCGCGCGATAGGCCACCCAACAACCGATGGCCAGCACCGCCCCGCTGGCGGCGTACTGCCAGCCGGTCGGCCGGTCCATCAAATAATCTTTCAGCTTCCAGGCGCCGGCCGCGAACGTCGCGGCCAAGATCGCGAAGGTCACTTGGCGCGCAATGCGTCCCTGGCTGCGCTTGTAAATTCCGACGCTGAACAGGTCGCGCCAGAGCGGATGGATTGCGGTATTGCCTTGTTTCACCTTCAACCTCGTCCCTGGGGTTGTCTACGACACGAACGCTCGATACGGGCAGTCCGGCATCGGCCGACCGGTGGGCGGCCGGCCGATGCTCGAACGTAGCTGGCAGGGGCGGCGGGAATCGAACTCGCAACCTCTGGTTTTGGAGACCAGCGCTCTGCCAATTGAGCTACGCCCCTCTGCACCATGACAGTTAAAACACTACTCAAGAATTTTGGTCACCACGCCCGAACCGACCGTCTTGCCGCCTTCGCGAATGGCGAAGCGCACGCCGTCGTCCATGGCGATGGGGCTGATCAGCTCGATCGACAACTTGGCGTTGTCGCCGGGCATGCACATCTCGACATCGCCGGTCAGGTTGGCCGTGCCCGTCACGTCGGTCGTGCGGAAGTAAAACTGCGGCCGATAGCCATTGAAGAACGGGGTATGACGACCCCCCTCTTCCTTGCTCAGCACGTACACCTCTGCTTTGAACTTGGTGTGCGGCGTGATACTGCCCGGCTTGGCCAGCACTTGGCCGCGCTCGACTTCTTCGCGCTTCGTGCCCCGCAGCAGCACGCCCACGTTGTCGCCCGCTTGACCTTCGTCCAGCAGCTTTCTGAACATCTCCACGCCCGTGCAGATCGTCTTGGTGGTGGGTTTGATGCCCACAATTTCCAATTCATCGCCCACTTTGACGATGCCTCGCTCCACCCGCCCGGTCACCACCGTGCCCCGACCCGAAATGGAGAACACATCTTCGATCGGCAGCAAAAACGGCTGATCAATGGCCCGCTTGGGCGTCGGAATGTAGCTGTCCAGCGCATCGGCCAGCTTCATGATCGCCTGCTCACCC
>JAICLL010000091.1 GCA_025927475.1 Pirellulales bacterium | reverse complement strand
ATTTCCTTGATCCTTCGCTCCGCGAGCTTAGCATTTGACATGTCTTGTCCATCCTTGAACTTGCGTCCTACGAGTAAACCAAATCCCGGCCAGATACATTACTCGGCCCAGCCGACTCCTGCAAACCCGTTCCTGCGCCCGCTGCCGCCCTTAACACCTGATTGCCCTTGGCTGCCGCGAACGCATCCGCTACAGTCTCTGCCCGCAAGTCAGCCGAACCGCCGCGTGAAAGGAGTCGCCATGCCGGTCTTCCACATCCATATTTCCGCCAGCACCGCTCTGGGAATCGGCTATGGCGTCGGCGCCAAGCTGCTGTTCGACGTGCCGCTGCCCACCTGCGTGCTGTCGGCCGGCATGTGCAGCGTGTCGGGCATGCTGCCCGACTTGGACAGCGGCCCCGGCATTCCGCTGCGCGAGAGCCTGTGCTTCGCCGCGGCGTTTGTGCCCATGCTGCTTTTCGACCGCGCGCGCGAAATGGGCTGGACCCACGAAACCATGGTCCTGTGGGGAGCGGCGCTCTACATGCTGATTCGTTTCGGGCTGGGCTGGTTCCTCAGGCATCACAGCATTCACCGGGGAATTTTTCATAGCATTCCCATGTGTATGATTTTCGCCGGGCTGGCGTTTTTGTTATGCAACACCGGCGACTTGCCGCTGCGCTATTACAAAGCGGGCGCCGTGGTCATCGGCTTCATGTCGCACCTGATTCTCGACGAGATCTGGAGCGTCGAACGCGTGGGCTTTGGTTTGCACCTGAAGAGCTCCTTCGGCACCGCGGTCAAGCTGTGGGCGCGTTGCTGGTGGTCGACGGCGCTGACGTACGCCTGTCTGCTGGCGGTTTCGGTGCTCGTGCTGAACGATCCGATCTGGTCGGGCGTATCGCCCACCGGCCGCGAGTTGCACAATATCGCCTCGGACATCGTCGATGACGTGAAGCGCTAACGGCTCGGTCAGGCGTGAACCGATGGATCCGCGCTATCGATGATCAGTGTCACGGGGCCGTCGTTGACCAGGCTCACCTGCATCGTTTGTCGGAACCGTCCGGTGGCGACTTGAACGCCCGTCGCCCGAACCGTCTCGACGAATACCTGGTAGAGCCGCTCGGCCAGCTCCGGCGGGGCGGCGGCGGCGAAGCTGGGCCGTCGTCCCCGGCGGCAATCTCCCAACAGGGTAAATTGGCTGACCACGAGCATCGCTCCGCCGATTTCGGCCAGCCCTAGATTCATCTTGCCCGCCGCGTCTTCAAAGATGCGCAAGCCGGCGGTTTTCTCGGCCAACCAGCGGGCATGGGCTTCGCCGTCGCCCTGGCCGACGCCCAACAGCACCAGCAACCCGCGGCCAATCGCTCCGACGACTTCGCCATCGATCGTCACGCTAGCTTCACTCACGCGCTGTACGCAGACTCGCATGGACCGTCGGCAACCAAAAATTGAGAAAACGGGTGGCCGGGGCAGAGGCTTGCCGATGCCCGGACAACTAACCATTACACGCTCAGAGCCCCCCTGCCCTGCTCTGCATGCGGTTTGCTGCGTGGCTCCTCAAAATCGAAAATCCAAAATCGAAAATCCAAAATCTCCGCTCCGGGGCATCGGCAAGCCTCTGCCCCGGCCACCTGGAGACCCTCACCACTCATCACTCATCACTCATCACTTTCCCCCGCCCTGCCCTCTGGCCCCCGACCGCCGCCCTCTATACTCTATTACCCATGTCCGCTCTCATTTTATTGATTGTTTATTGTAGCCTGATCTTACTGGCCTCGCTGGCCGGAGGCTGGCTGCCGCTGCTGTTTCGGCTGACACACGTCTGGCTGCAAGTCGCCATGAGCTTCGTGGGCGGCGCGATGCTCGGCGTTGGGCTGTTGCACCTGCTGCCGCACGCCTATTTTGAGATCGGCCAAATCTATCCGCCGGTCATCTGGCTGCTGGTCGGCTTCTTGTGCATGTTTTTTGTTGAGCGGGTCTTTCATTTTCATCACCACGATCCGCCGCCTGAGGCCATCGGCAAAACGTCCGCCGCCGTAGCCGCCGACCACGCACCTACGCATCACGATCATGCGCACGCCGGACACTCGCACCACGATCACTCCGCGCGCGATCACGCGGGACAGCCGCGCCGGCTGACCTGGGGCGCCGCGCTGATGGGTCTCGCCTTGCACAGCACGCTCGATGGCGTGGCCTTGGCCGCCAGTGTCTTGGCCGAAAAATCATCGGACGGGCAGGTCGAGCCGTGGGCCGGCCTGGTGGTCTTTCTGGTGATCGCTCTGCACAAGCCGTTCGATTCGCTCACACTCGGCACGTTGATGGCAGTCGATGGCCGCTCGCCGCGTGCCCGGCACCTGGTGAATTTCGTGTACGCCTTGGCGGTCCCGCTGGGTGCGGTGCTGTTTACGCTTGGGGCTGAGACCTGGATGTCTAGCGAGCAACGAATTCTCGGCCCGGCGTTGGCGTTTGCCGCCGGCACGTTCGTCTGCATTGCCACCAGCGATCTGCTGCCCGAGCTGCAATTCCACTCGCACGACCGCTGGAAGCTTTCGATCGCCTTGCTGTTGGGCATCGCCATGGCCGGCGTGATGGTGTCGATCGAAGAGTCAGGGCATCAGCATGAGAACCAGGAGGTAGGGAATAGGGCACAGGGAATAGGGCACAGGGAATAGGGCACAGGGAATAGGAGGCGGCTGGGGCAGAGCCTCGGCGATGCCCCGGCTCGGTTTCGCCCGAGGGAAAGGTGAATATGGAATCTTCGTTTCTTATCCTGGAGGTGGCTTTCCGGAGTCTACCCACTCGCGCATCTCAGCAGGGCATGTCGCCCAGGTGTCCTGATACGTCGCTTCCAGCGGAACGCGCACGAACGCATCGGGCTTCAAATAGACCGGCATGTCGGGCAGCGGATCGCCCACGCCCACGAAGTCGAGATATGCGGTTTTCGGAAAACCGGCCACATACGCCGCTAAGGTCAATGGCTTGTCCGCCGGCAGCGTGAAAGGCTCTTCCTGAATCTCGTCCCAAATCGCCTTATGAATGCCTTGCGGATCGCGCACGGACGGGGGAAACAGGTCGACGACAAGCACATGGATGCCCTGCCGTAAGAACTCAGTGGTCTTCTCGACGAATGAGCGCAAGGCGGAGCGGCTCGATTTATTGCCCGGCGACACGATCTCGATGATCGACACCACCTGGCCTAACGCATGTCGAATGGCGATGCGATTAGCCCGCACGGCCGAACTTTCCTGCTCGGCCCGGCGGACCAGCCGAGCACTCGGAGGAGCGTCCACCACGACCGAGCCTCCCACGAATCGGTCGTCCGGCGGCAGGCGTGTACTCTGAAGCGCGATCACATCCGGCACGAGTCCGCCTGCGTGTTGTTCGACGAGCGCAGAAAAACCCTCCGGCAAGAGTCCGCCGTTTAAGCGATTGCGAATGCCAATCGTCCACGTCTGATGAAAGTCATGAAACAGATTGGCGTCGACGCAACTCCAATCATGGACGGGCATGGTGTTGAACCGCGAGTAGAGTCATCGTTTCACTGCCATGATTGTATCACACATCGGCCCCCCTGCCCTACACCGGCAATCCGCGCTCGCGCCGAATCCGCTCGACGTGGCCCAAGATCTCGCGAATGACCACTTGATGCTCGCGGATCAAATGCCACAAAACAAAGTAGCCATAGGTAATGATGGCCACCGTCGCCGCGGCCGCCAGAAGGTGCCATTGGCCCCAGCTTAGTCCACCGGGCGGCTCGGCGCGGACCAGGCCCGCCGGATCGGCCACGCCTCCCAAGGCCAGCACGCCCACGATCAACAGCATGTTCGTCATCGCATAGGGAAACGCCTGCCGCTTCAGCCGCGCGCTGCGGACCACGAGGTCAGGGTCGAGCGAATAGGTTTGCACCACTTCCTTGCACCAACGCCCGGTGCCGATGTAATAGGTCACCAAAATGCTGTTGACCAGCACCACCGCCAGCCCGCTGGCCACCCCCAGCATAAAATGCAGGCGAAACCACGATCGGGCGACCGTATCGGCGGGATCGCGAATGTCGCCGGTCCCCAGCCACAGCCCAACCCCCACCGTGAGCAGCATCAACAACACGGTCAGCGACGCCAGCGGCGTAATAATTCGATCCATCCTGCGATACTACGAAGTATCGCGGCGGGATACAATGTAGCTCCGACTCCCTGGCGGAGATTTGCCGGTTGCCAACGGCGACCGCGGTCCCCGTCACGGAGCGGTTGCAGACGCGGCAAACAGTTTGGGCCTGATGGTGGGACTCGCAAGCTCGTCCCACCCTACACGCCCCGAATACAGAATCGACCATGCCCCCCCTGCCCTGCCCCGCCGATCAACCGCCGATTAACCCAACGCCGCCTCGGCTGGCGCTAACGATGGGCGATCCGGCGGGCGTCGGGCCCGAAGTCATTGCCGCGGCCTGGCCCGACGAGCGGGTGCATCGCTGGTGCCGGCCGCTGGTGATCGGCCATCCCGAGATCATGCGCCGCGCGGTGCAATTGCTTGGGCTGCCGGTTGAGGTGGCCCAGGTCGACTCGCCCGAAGCCGCCCTGCCCTCCCCTGCCCTGTTGCCTTGCCTGCGGGCCGTCGATGACGCGGCGCTCGATGTGCCCGACCGCCAGGTTGACGCCCGAGCCGGGCAAGCGGCTTACGACGCGCTCGTGGCCGCCGCGCGCCTCGCCTTGGCCGGCCGCGTGGACGGCGTCACGACCGCCCCGTTGAACAAAGCCGCCTTATGGGAAGCCGGGCATGAATATCCCGGCCACACCGAGCTGCTGGCCGAGCTTTGCGGCGTGCGCGACTTCGCCATGATGCTTTATCTTGCACCCGACGAACAGATTCGCTCGCCGGCCGGATTGGGCGTGGTGCATGTCACGCTGCACACCGCTTTAAGGCGCGTGTTCGAGGAACTGACGACCGAGGCCATCGCCGCCAAAATCCGCCTGGCCGACGGAGTGATGCGGGCGCTCAGTCAATCTTCGCCGCGCATCGGCGTCTGCGCGTTGAATCCTCACGCCGGCGAAGCGGGCCTGTTTGGCGATGAAGAAGCAACCGTGATTGCTCCGGCGGTCCGGCAAGCGCGGCAAGTGGGTTTTTGCGTCGAGGGCCCCTGCCCTACCGACACGCTGATGGTCCGCGCCCGCGACGGCGAGTTCGACGCCGTGGTGGCCATGTACCACGATCAGGGACACATCGCACTGAAGCTTCTGGGCTTTCATCGCGCGGTGAATGTCACGCTGGGCTTGCCGATCGTCCGCACCAGCGTAGCCCACGGCACCGCGTTCGACCGCGCCTGGCAAGGCGCCGCCCAGTCGAGCAGCATGATCGAAGCCATCCGCGTGGCGGCGTTGTTGGCTTCAAAGTCGCCTTTCGCTCCGCGAAAGTAGCGTAGGGACAGACGTCGAAGGTAGGACTCGCCGATTTTGGATATCAAAACCGATCGGATCGCGGGGCAGTTGCCCATTGGGATTGATGCGTATGGGAACCGCTCAGCCCTCCGTCTTCTACCGCTCGCCCCCCTGCCCTGCCCTGTTAGCCCAACGTTTGATCGGCGTGAAGTTTACTGACCCGCCGAGCTTGATCGATCGGTTCGGCGGAGGAATTGACCAGGCCGACGTTGGAGATCGCAGCAGTATTCACCGCGCGTTGCTGAGGCGGCCGCCGCGGTCGTCCGGGCTGTCCATCTCCCAGACGAAGGTCTCATAGGTGTTATGAGTCGTGTTGCGCGAAGCCGCCAGCCAGCGGCCATCGGGCGAAAACGCCATCCCCGCGGGGGCAACCCGTTCGGCCGGCACCGCCCCAGGCTGCTCGACGTTCATCTCGAGCGTCCGGACAAGCTGCCGCGATTTGGCGTTCCACAACTTCACTTGCGGGCCTGGCTGGCGGTCGGAAATGGCCAACCAGTCGCCGGTCGGCGAAAAGTCCATCCCGACGTACCAATACCCTGGCCTGCGGATCAAGCTGGGATCGCCGAGAACCAGGCCCAGGTTGCTTTCACGACCAGTGGCGAATTCCCACAGGCGAAACTCCGTTTCGCTATCGCTTGGGCTGGGATACAGATGGCCAGCCGCGATCAGCGACTTGCTATCGGGCGCGAAGGCGAACCAGGCGTCCCCCGGTTTGACGCCGGCGTCGTCAAACGCGGTAGCGCTCAGTTCTTTGCCGCTCGCCACCTGCCACAGCCGCACGCCGACCATCATGTCTTTTCTGTTTCCCCTGGGAGGGACGCGTGTGGCTGCCGCCAAGAGCTTTCCATCGGGCGAGAATTGAAGTTGTCCCACGCTGCCGATACCGCGCAGCGTGCGCTGGGGCGTGAGTGATTCGGAATCCCAGAGCACAATATCTGCCTTGGTCGCCGTGCGCAACTGCCACGCGGCCAGCAACCTGCCATCGGGTGATGCCGCTAGGCGGTAAAGCTCGGGCTTTTTCTGGCGGCCCGCATTGCCATCGAGCTGGACAAGCTCTTCCCCGGTATCGGTGTCCCAAACGCGAAGCGTCTGTGGATACTTGCCTGGACCCTTTTTTCTGCTGCGCGACGCGACGGCCAATTTGTCGCCATCGCCGATGAACTCCATCTGCCAAACGATCCTGCCTTGTTCGATTTGGCAGCGTTTGGCCCGGGCGTCGATGTCCCAGATGATGATCCGGTCTTTGGCCGGATCGACCCGGTGTAGCACGGCTACTGCCAGGGTTCGGCCGTCGCGTGAAAACTGGAAACAGCGCACCGGATCGTCATTTTCCAACACCGCTACCTCTTGCTTGGCCGTCAGGTCCCAAAGAACGACCCGCGTGATCCTGACGACGGCCAGCAACTTGCTGTCGGGCGAGAAGATGCTGCCGCCGCCACGATGAAAATGGCCCCCGCCAGCCCAGCCGGCCCCGCCGCCCCAGCCCATCGTCGAGCCCTTCGTTTCTCCCGGGATGCGCGATTGAGCGTGTAGCAAATTCGCCGACAAGTCGGCACACAAAAACAATGTCGCGGTAAATACCATCCGGATTTTTCTGGCCATCGACATGGAAGCTCCTTGTTGCCCGCACAGGCGCCACGAATGGAAATGCCCCGTCCGAGCCGGGGCATCGGCAAGCCTCTGCCCCAGCCACCGGGCGGCAACATGCCGCAACGCAGCAAGCGCGGTTGCCGATTTTGCTTGCCAAACCGATCAGGGTTCGTCACGTTTGTATTGTCTTGTTTCGATCGAGCGAAAGCAACGTTCGGTCCCGCGCGGCCGAGCGCGGCGGGCTTTGTGCCGGCCACAAGGGCCAGAGCTACCGCGCTGCCGCCGGCGGATCGGGCAAGACGATTTCCCGAGCCAACGCGCCATCGCCGGCGCGCGGCAGAGGCAAGCTACGCCCGGCACGCCGCCGACCGCCGAGCTCTTCCGAGAGATAATCGTTCTGCACCTCGGCGCCGCGACCGTCGCCGTTGTCGTCCAGCAGCGCATGCTCGGTGGCCAGCAACTCGCCCGAGGCAAACTCTTGGGCCGTTTCACGGGCCGACCAAAGATAGACGTCGAACAAGGTCGGCCGCCCATCGCCGTCGATGTCAAACTCGGCCAGTGGCGGCGGTTCGGCCAGCGCGGCGGCCAGCTTGTGCGGGAACCGCGTTTCGTTCACCTCGTAATCCGGCTCGGTGGCGGTGATCACGATGCGCCCGGCGGCCGAGAGCGGGCGGAGGTAGTAACCGCTGGCGGGCGTGGTGATGAAAAACACTTGCTCGCGGCACTTGAGCGACGCGAAGAGCTTGCCAAACTCGACCTGGTTCACATCGGGCCCCGGCAAGTTGAGCCAGCAGTTTCGCCCGTCGAAATGGGCATGGCCCAACACAAACACCCAGACAGCGTCGGCTGGCGGAACGGCTTCGATCAGCGCTGCGGCGGTTTCGGCCAGTTTTTCACGGGTGGCCGGGCCGCGGTTGGCTTGCAGCGCCGGGCCATCTTTTTCCGTGGCCTCGTCGCTGAACAGCACCGCGACATTCTCGGCCGGAAAACCAAGCCGCCCGGTGAGGGCGCCGTAAAGCCTTTCGATCGTCCCCGCGAATAGCTCTCGATGTTCGGCATCGCCGGGCAAGCCACAGACGATCAACGCGCGTCGAACACCGCCCGGCTCAGCGGCGGCCTCCACTTTTGGGGCGATGGCGGGAGACGGCGAAGGGCTGTCTTGCCCGCTCGCCTGATACACCGGCGTCAACAGAATGGCACAGAGCAGCGCGAGCAAGCGACGGCAGCTTTGCATGTTCCACTCACCAAATCCAAAATCCAAAATCGAACCTACTGCGGCGCATAGCTGACCGTCAACCAATACGGGTCTTGCAAGCTGGTCGGCCCCAGCCGCTCTTTCCGCCAGACTTCCTTGCCGTCGATCTCGACGTGCATTTCGGCGTGTCCCAGCCGCATGAAGGCGCATTGCCAATGCCGGGCAGGCTCGTCGCCCGTCGCCTCGATGACGGCGACCACTTCGGGATTCGTGCCGTGGGCCAGCAGAAAGATGGCGGCATCGGCCACGCCCGCCGCGTTGTCTTGATAGCGATGGACGGGCTGGGCCAAGAGACGCAGCTCGAATCGCGAGTTGTCGGGGTCCCAGAACTCGTGCGCCGTCAAACGCCGCGCCAGCTCTTTCATCTGCCGCAGGCGCAGGGCGGGCTTGTCGGCGGGCGGCGGCGCCTCGGGAAAGTTTTGCGCGACAAACCCCGCCGTCTTCGGCGCCCAGTTCCAGCGCTGCGCGCCGATCGCCACCTTCGCGTCGAGCGGGCCGGCCGAGAGCGACGTGAAGACATAAACCCATACGCCGGGCGGATCGGACTTGGGATACAGCTCCATGAGCGCAGCCGGACGGCCCTCGCCCCAGCCCCACACCGTGCCATCCAAATCGAACCGCGCCGTGTCGTTGAAACGCAGCAGCGGCTCCTCGATGAGCTTCGTCGCCACCGGCTCGCCGCTGCGGAGCCGAGAAATCTGAATTACCTCGGCGCGGCGACGCATGTCGTTCAACCGTTCCGCGCGTTCCGCTTTCGCCGCGCGCTCACGCGCCTCGGCGGATTCTTGCGCGTCGGCCGGCGCGGCGCCGTCGGCCGCTTTCTGAGTGACGTCTGCTGACCGCTTCACCTTTTCTGCGCGGTCCTGGTTAGGCTTGTCTTGCGCGCCGCAGATGGTGGCCACGGCCAATAACATTACGGTATACATGCGATTTATCCTGCTGTTTTCTACAGACGCTCACTCCCCAATTGCTCCCGCTGCCACGGCGAAATCAGCCGGCAATCGGGCGACCAGGCCGCCGCCGAAACCGCGTCCTTCGACAGCCTCAACCAACCCGACGGCGACGCTTCGGCCAACTGCCAGATTCGGCCCTGGCCGTCCCAGTCTGCCAGCAACAGCGAGCCATCGTTGGTCAACCACTCGATGGCGCCGGCGGGCACCGTAATGGCGTAGCTCGAGGTGTGGCCCTCGTCGGGCGACCAGATCACCAGCGACGCCTGCTCGCGATCGGTCCAGCGGCCCAACGACACGGCTAGCCGATCGCCGCGGCGCGACCAACGGACACAGCTTACCGCCTGCTCTTGCAGATCTTGAATTGGCAGCCGGGCGATCGGTTCGCCGCTCGAAAGATCCCACACTCGCACGCTGCCGTCGGCGGAGCCGGCGGCCAAACGCCGTCCGTTTGCGTCGATGGCCAACGACGTGAGCGGACCTTCGCTGCCCTTGAGCGAAGAAAGGACGCCGCCCGTTTCGCAGTCCCAGATGCGGACCGTGCTGTCATCGTGGCCGGTGGCCAGGGTACGGCTGTCGGGCGAGAACGAAACGCAGGCGATCTGGTAGCTGCTCAGGTCGAGCCGCCAGCCCGATTCGACGTGAACCAGTGTGGTGCGCCGGCCCGCTCGGGCTTCGACTTGATACTTGCCGTTGGGCGACGTGGCGGTGGCCCACAGCATGGCAGGCAGCCGCGGCGCGGCAAGCGCAAGCGCAGACGCTCGGGGAGCTTTCGGGGGCGCGTCGCGCGGCTCGCTGGGCAGGGAGGCGGCCGAGGCCGACTGAATCTGCGATGCGGGGCGCACGGACGCCAAAGAACCGTGCGCAGACGCCGATCGCGCCAAAGTCGCCTTTCGCTCCGCGAAAGTAGCGCTGCTTTAGCGGAGCGAAAGGCGACGTTGGGAGGCGCCCAGAAAAGCCGGGCCAAGTGGTAGCACGATGGCTCCCGCCGCCAAGACGAGCAGCCGCGCCATGCGTGATGGTCGGGCCACAAATTCGCCGCACATGATTTGCATCAGCCGGCGGCGCAGCAACGGCGCCGGTCCCAGACCCGAGGCGGCCGGCGGCAGCGGCCAGGCCGGGGCTTGCCGCTCGCTCAGAAAGTCGATGGTGGCCAGCAGCGCCTCGGCATAGGAGCGGCGACTGCCCGACTGCCACCGCAAGACCCAAGCGTCGCAGCATTGCTCTTCGGCGGTTTCGATGGCCCGCCGCGCCCAGCCGACCAGCGGATGTCACCAATAGACGACTCGCACGGCCAGTTCCAACAGGCGGACCCAGCCATCGCCCCGCGCATAGTGAGCCAGCTCGTGCAAAATCAGAGCATCGCACGTCTTCGCATCGAGCCGGCGCACCAGCGGGCCGGGCAGCAACAGCCGCGAGCCGCGACCCACGCCCCACAGCATCGGCGAGACCACACTTTCCACCAGCAGAAGCTTGGGCGACGATTTGAGGCCCACCGAGCGGGCCAACCGCGCGACTTGATGGGCGAATCGTTCGTCTCGATGCGCCGCCGACCGCAAAAACGCGCGAAACCGCCAGGCGCGTCGGCCTAACCCGCCCAGCGCCGCGATGCTTCCGGTCAGCCAAACCAGCGCCGCTGCCAGCAGACACGCGCGCGGGGAAATCGTCGACCTGGGCCGAGCCGGGGAACCCACCGGCCAGACGCCCGCCGACGCTCGCGCTGGCGAGCGACCGGCCTGAACTGCAAGTCCGTCAGCCGATCCCGCCGAAGTCGTCTTGCGCAGCGCCTCCAGCGCCTCCGGCACACGCCGCGCGGCTGAGATGGGCGATGCCGCGGCCTCCGCGGCCGACGAGGTCGCTGCGTCGAGCCACCTGCCCACAGGGATCCACGGCTCGACTGGAACTTTGACCAGCGGCGGAGTGAGCAGCTTGGCGAGCACCAAAACCCAGATCAGGTGAGCCAGCGCGGGCCGGCGCAGCCATGCCGCAAGCAAGGCAGACGCCGCCAAGACGCTCGCCAACAGGGCGTTGGTCAGGCCGACCACGACGAGCCATGTCATCTTGCACCTCGGGTCTAAAAAGCGAACCGGGCGATTCGGTTATTTCTTTCGACTCTGCTTGCCCCCGCCGCGTTCCAACTGATCGAGCAAATCGCGCAGCGAGCGGCGCTCGCCAGACGAAAGCTTACCCGCCTTGACCAGATGCATCAGCAGCGGCTGAATCGAACCATCGCACAGTCGGTCTGCCGTCTGCTGCAAGTTGCGGTCAATCAGCTCACCGCGATCGATCGCGGCCGAAAAGACGTGCGGCCAGGCGGCGCGGTCGCGGTGAACGCAATTTTTGCCTTCCAACCGTTCGAGCAGTTTTTGAACGGTGGCATGCTGCGATGCTGAACTGCCGCCATACAGTTGCTCGGCCAGCTCGCGCACGGTGGCCGTGCCGCGGTCCCAAAGCGACTGCATCACGGCTAATTCGGCATCGGTAACATCTTGCGGCGAACGTGGCATGAAGCGGGCTTCCTCGGGTGGACTAGCCAGCATCATAAAGACGTGGCGTCTGAAATGCAAGCGAGGGGAGGGGAACAGGGAACAGGGGACAGGGAACAGGTAAGAAAGAACCCGTTTCTTCCTTTCCCTGTCCCCTGTTCCCTGTCCCCTATTCCCTACTATATTACTGTCAACATGGGCATCCGATTTTCCTGTCCCGCCTGCGGGCGGTCGTTGAATGTGAAAGCCGAGCTGGCGGGCAAGCGCGGGCGCTGCCCGCACTGCCAGGGCAAAATTGTCATTCCCTCCGGCGACGGGCAAGGCGAGTCGGTCACCGCCGATTCGGCGGACGCGGCCTCCGGCACACGCGAAGAAGTGGCCAGCGCCGACACCGCGGCCTATGTGCGCCCGGAGGAAATGCCGACCGTGGTGAACCGCGCACCGGCGGGTATGGTCGCTCGTGTCATTCCGGCCAAGACGGCCGAGGCACCAACTCCCGCAGCCACCGAAACGGCGGCGCCGCCTTCGCCAACCGGCCAACGTTCGGCGCCCCAAGCGGCCGACTTCCCTGCGGCGCACGAGGCAAGCGGTCCTGCCGCGGCGCCCTCCCCTGCCGCGGCGCCCTCCCCTGCCGCGGCGCCCTCCCCTGCCGCGGTGCCCTCCCCTGCCCCAGCGGCAGACGCGATCAGCGAAGCGCCGCAAATGCAGTGGTATGTCATGCCGCCGGGCGCGGCGAGTCAATATGGGCCCGCCGTGGGCGAAGAATTCCGCGCCTGGATTGCCGAAGGTCGCGTCACCGGCGACTCGCTCGTCTGGCGGCAAGATTGGCCCGAGTGGAAGCGTGCCGATGCGGTGTTCGCGCAGCTACAAGGACCGCCGACAGCGCCGACGCCCGGCATCGCCGTCATGCCGGGCCTTCCGGTGGCCGGCGCCGTGCCTCTCGGGGCGCCGCTGCCCACCGCCGGTTTACCGGTCGGTCAGCTCGCGCACCCCGTGGCCGGGCCGCCCGGTGTGGCAAACCCAGCCGGCGGCTTTCCGATTGCCGACGATCGCGCCGCTCAGGCGGCACGACGGCCCGCGCGGCCCTACCGGCAGCGCTCGAACACCGGCCCGATGATCGTAATTATCGCTCTGCTGGTGGCCATGATTCCGCTGTCGTATTTTGTATACAAGGTGGTGAGCGAGCAATTGGCCTGCGGCGGCGCGGCGAAGACTGCGGTGAAAGCCGATAAGCCCAAGCCCGCCGCGGAAGGCGAACCATCCAAGCAGGATGAGCCTCCCGCCGAAGATAAGCCCGCGGCTAGCACAAACGAAGCGGAAGAGTAAAATAGCCCACGGCGTGGCGGCCGATTGGCGTTGAGTCCAAACCAGGAAGTTTAGGTGCACGCGTCTGATCGGTTTGACAGTCAAGATAGCTTACGGCGTGCGGAAGACCGTAGGGTGGGGCGAGCGCAGCGAGTCCCACCTTCTGGCGGTAATTCGGCGCGGCAACGATGATGCGGCAAACGGTGGGACTCGCTGCGCTCGGCCCACCCTACTCGGCTCGGATCGACCGGGGCATCGCTTAGACTCTGGCCCAACCTCCCTCGAGATGAATCTATGAAAACCACCATTCGGTGCGCCGCTTTGGCGCTGCTGGCGGCCGGCGTCCTGCTGGCTCGACAAACGACCGCGGCGGACGGCAAAAAGCAAAATCCCAAGCAGGCGGCGGAGAAAATCGACCTCGCCGACGGTAAGTTCGCGATGGCCGCGCCCGAAGCCTGGGAACGCAAGCAGCCAAAAATCAATTTCATCGAGCATGAATTTGAAGTGCCCGCCGCCGAGGGCGACGAGCGGCCCGGCCGCGTGACGGTGATGGGCGCCGGCGGCAGCATCGAAGACAACATCAAGCGCTGGTACGGGCAGTTCCGTCAGCCCGATGGCGGAAGCACCGCCGATCAGGCCAAGGTTGAGCAAAAAGCCGTGGCCGGGCAGGACGTGACGTTGGTCGATGTATCGGGCACGTATCTCGACAAGCCCGGCGGACCGTTCGCCGGCGGCAAGACGATCGAGCGCGAAGACTATCGCATGTTGGCCGCCATCATCGAGACCACGCAAAAAGGCAAAAAAACCGGCAACTACTTCATCAAGCTCATTGGCCCGCGCAAGACCATCGCCGAAAACCAAAAGGCGTTCGACGCCATGATCGAGAGCCTCAAGGCGCAATAGGCGCATAGGCCTTGCGTGGCCGGGCTATGGAATGTATTCGCGATTTGTTCGATCTCCGTAGGGAACGCCCTCCGTGGCGTTCCGTGATTTGCGATTCGACGTCGCTCCGCCCTCTGCGGAACACCACAGAGGGCGTTCCTTACAGACCTCGAATGACATGTGACCAATTTTTTTGATTCGGCATGAGAATTCAGCAGTTCCTCGAGCACCACGGCATCTCCAGCAATCCCTTTGCTGACGAAGACGCCCAGACCGATCCGGTGTTCAAGGAACACTGTATTGCAAACACCTATCATCCCACCTGGGACAAAATCTACGGCGATCCGGGCGAACCCTCGACCTCGGTGGTGTTCGGCGAAAAAGGGGCCGGCAAGACGGCCATGCGGTTGCAGATTGTGCAGCACCTGGCCGAGCACAACCGCGCGCATCCCGAGCGGCGGCTGTTCGTCATCGAGTACGACGACTTTAATCCGTTTCTCGACCGCTTCCGCGACAAGCTCGGTCCGCGCCGCCGCAAAGTCGAGCAGGTGCTGTCGGCCTGGAAGCTGTGGGATCACATGGACGCCATCTTGTCGCTGGGCGTCACGCGGCTGGTCGACCGGATTTTGGGCGTGCCCAGCCGGGCCGGCGCGCCCGAAGCCGGCGAGCTGGAAACCAGCCGGCTCGACCGCAATCAGCGGCGCGATCTGCTGCTGCTGGCCGCCTTCTATGATCAATCGTCGGCCGAAACTTTCCGCCGCCGCTGGCACCGCTTGCGGCGCAAGCTGCGCTTCACGACGCTCCGCAGCCGCTGGCCGGTGGCCCTGGGGCTGCTGGTGCTGTTGACCATTGCAGGGCTGATTGTCTGGCAACAGAAATGGAACTGGCTCGAAACGCCGTGGCCCTATGTGTTCGCCGCGGCGGCTTGGATTCCTTGGGCGGTGAAAAGCTGGATCTGGTATTGGCGCGCCCGCGGCGTCACGCGGCAGTTGCGCGTGGTCAATCATGAGCCAAACCCGCTGCGCCAAGTGCTCATGTGCTTTTCGGCCGACGAACTGGCCGGGCAGCCGCTGCCCAACAAAGAACGCACCGACGACCGCTTCGAGCTGCTGGCCAAGTTTCAGGGCGTGTTGCAGACGCTCGGCTACTCGGGCGTGATTGTGCTGGTCGACCGCGTCGACGAGCCGCACCTGGTCAACGGCTCGCCCGAACAGATGAAGGCCCTGTTGTGGCCGATGCTCGACAACAAGTTTCTCAAGCATCCGGGCATCGGCTTCAAGCTGCTGCTGCCGATCGAGCTATCGTATTACCTTGATCGGGAGGACCGCGATTTCTACCAGCGTGCCCGGCTCGACAAACAAAACCTGGTGCCCTCGCTGGTGTGGACCGGCGAGGCGCTCTACGACGTGGCGAACGCTCGGCTGCGGGCCTGCGCGGCCAACGGGCAATCGCCGTCGTTGCGGTCGCTGTTTCACGAATCGGTGAATGAGCGGCGGCTGATCGACGCCCTGCGCACGCTGCGCGTGCCCCGGCATCTGTTCAAGTTCCTGCATCGCTTGTTCGTGCAGCACGCCAACGCCCACACCGACGAAAAACCTTCGTGGCAGATCTCGGCCGAAACATTCGAATCGGTGCTCGCGCTCTACCAGCGCGACCAGGACGCCTTCGACCGCGGCATGGGCGTGGCGTAGGTCTCAGCCGGCTTTCGCGGTCGCCGCTGGTTTCGTGAGATAATCGAGAACTTCCTTCTGCATGCGCTCGACCTCAGCCCGGTAACCGCCTGATACAAGGCACAATTCCTCAGGACGGCTGTTCAGCCGTAACCGGGTCAACAAACCCCGCCTCGAAGGCAAACGCCGGACTGTCAAAAAGCGAGAAATTTACCGGCCCGTGGCAGGATGGGTGAGCCGGATGGTAAGCTGAGAAATGCAGCATCCTCACTGCGCACGATGCCTGCATCCGCCAGCGCGAACCGAAAGGTAATGAACCGCTTCTGCCGCTCCTTTTCGATCTTGGTGTCCCTGCTGGCTCTCTTGCCACCGTTGCGGGCCGCCGAGCTCTCGAATCTTGAGCGGACGATTGTCAAACAGCCGGCGTATCGCTCGTCGCCCAAATACTGCCTATTACTCTTCGGACTCGGAACCGAACGCCGTGTCTGGCTGGTGCACGACGGCGACGAGCTATACATCGACCGCAACGGCAACGGCGATCTGACGGAAGACGGCGAGCGCATGCGCGCCACGCCCGCCGGCAACAGCACACTGCGGTTTGAATTGGGCGATATTCCCGACGGCGACTGCGTACATAAGCAATTGCGACTGCTCGTGGATGATGCAGCCCTACTGTCGGAGGGTTACGACGAGGTGAAGGCGCTTTGCGCGCGCCAGCCAGAAGCGCGTGTTTACCAGCTTTGGCTCGATACCGAAATGCGCGGCTTTCGAGGAACGGCCGTCGGCGGGCGCGTCAAGCAACGCGTGAACCCCGTCGACCGCAGCGGCGTCTTGCAATTCAGCAGCGATCCGGCAAAGGCGCCGGTGATCAATTTCGCCGGCGTCTGGCAGATTCTGCTGGAAGAGCGCCCGCAGCTTGTCGTCGGCCGCCGTGCCGAGCTGTTCCTGGCCATTGGCACGCCCGGCGTTGGTCCGGGCTCGACCGCCTATATCGCGCATGAAGGGCTGGCGCCCGAGTCGACGCGGGCATCGGTGCAGGTTGCGTTTCCGCCGGCGCAGCCCGATCACCGGCCGATTGAGGCCCGGTACGCCACCGCTCATCGCTGCTGCATCTATAACTTTTTTGCGCCAATCGAAGTCCCTGCATCCGCGACGGCCGGACTGTCGGCGGTGACGTTGTCGCTCGACGGCTGGAACGAGGCGGCCATCCTTGCTTCGGAGTGGGAGGTCGAAGTCGCCTTACCAAGGCCCGGGCCGCCACCCGTGCCCCTTTCGACGCGCCTGGTGCGGAGCTTGATCCATCCACGCCAGCACTGCGGCGTCGGGAAACTGCATTTTTCACCAGATGGCCGACGCATCATGGGCTGCGACTTTCCTGGCGCCGTGTTGCAGGTGTGGGATGTCGAGACGGGTAAGGAGCTCACCACGATCGACTTTGGGTCCGGTCTTGTGAATCGGTGGCAACGCGTCGTCATTACCCCAAATTCGCGCACCGCCTTCGTGTCGCGCAGCGTAAGAGATATGACGTCCGTTGAGCGCGGCGGTCGACAATTCAACTATTGGCAGGTCGATGGCGAGCTGCGCGCTTGGGATGTCGCAACCGGCCAGCTACTTCGGACGTATGCGCACGATCCGCCGCGCGGGATCGACTGGATGTTGATGGCGCCCGATGGCTCCAGTTTCGTGACGGAAGAAGTTTTGTCCGGCGAATCCGAATCGGGGAAGATGGCTTACAGCCTTTGGGAGGCTAAGTCGGGTAAGCCTCGTCCGCTTCCCGTGCGCGACGCGACGCCGTGCGTCTATACAGCCGATGGCAAAGCGCTCGTCGCTTTTGACGGCAAGGCCGCGGGCGAGTCGGCCCGCGTTGATTTCATCGACGTGCAGACAGCGACAGTGTCGCGCTCGCTTTATGTCGGCAAACAAGCTAACCAGCAGCTTGAGTCTCTGCAGTTTGTTCCCAACAGCAACTCACTGCTGGGCGGTCTCGGCCTGCCGGGCCGGATCGACAAGAACCACTTGATGTTTTGCGACCTCGCGACCGGGCGCAGGCTGGCGAAGTTTGATCAAGACTCGTTTCTCTTCACCGTTTTTTCGCCCAATGGCGAAATCCTCGCGGTGACCAATTACCGACGCGCCGGCCCCGCCAAACTGTACTTGTTCGACTCACACGAGCTAAGCCTGAAATGCATCATTCCGCTTGGCGAGCATTCGTTCGCCTTTCAACCAGCGTTCAGTCCAGACGGCAAATGGATCGCAGTTGGGACGCAGCAGTATTTGGACGGCGTCAACGTAACAGATCCGGACTGCCCACAACCGCGAATCCACCTCATCGACGTGGCGACAGCCAAAGTGTGCGAAACTCTGATTGCGCCTCCCGGTGTTCCCTCCGATGTCATCTTTAGCCCAAGTGGGAGGCAATTGGCGAGCTCCGGGAACCGTTGTGTACATCTCTGGAATCTAGCCGATCCGCCCATCGGCGGCGGAGGCCATTAGCGTTAGGCCGGACACATCGCCGCGGCGGGCACGGGAAACGATTCGCAAAGACTGCTCACCTCGCCGCGAATGCGCCGGCTGAGCGCCGCGTCGTCGGGCGATCGCAACACCGCCAAAATCCAGTCGCCGATGCGGGCCATTTCTGCCGCGCCCATGCCGCGGGTGGTCAAGGCCGGCGTGCCGAGGCGAATGCCCGACGGGTCGAGCGGCTTGCGCGTATCGTAGGGAATCATGTTTTTGTTGACGGTGATCGCGCAGCGGCCCAGCGCTTCTTCGGCCTGTTTGCCGGTGAGTCCCAGCGTGGTCACGTCGGCCAGCATCAGGTGATTGTCGGTGCCGCCGCTCACCAACCGCACGCCGCCCGTCAACAGCCGCTCGGCCAGAAATCACCGCTTGTGGTCTCGGGGTCGGCCCGCCGTCGGCTTGGCGGTTGCTTTAGGTGGCCAGCACGCCCAGGTAGGGGCGGCCTTCGTTCAGCGTGGGGCGCTCGGGGCGGCCTTTGTAGGGATAGACGAGCTTCATGTGGTCGAGACCCAGCATGTGCAAAATCGTAGCGTGCAGGTCGTGAACGTGCAGGCGATGCTCGACGGCGTGCAGGCCCAGATCGTCGGTCGTGCCGATGGTTTGTCCGCCGCGCACGCCGCCGCCCGCCATCCACATGGTGAAGCCGGTGGGGTTGTGATCGCGGCCATTGCCTTGCTCGCTCATAGGCGTGCGGCCGAATTCGCCGCCCCAGACCACCAAGGTTTCGTCGAGCAGGCCGCGCGCTTTCAGATCGCGCAGCAGGCCGGCCACCGGCTTGTCCATCGCCCGGCACAGCCGGCTGTGGTTGGCTTCGATGTTGGCGTGGGCGTCCCACTTGCTGCCGGGGCCGTGATAGAGCTGCACGAACCGCACGCCGCGCTCGACCAGCCGCCGAGACAGCAAGCACAAACGGCCAAAACTCTCGGTCTCTTTCTGGTCGATGCCATACAGCGCGTCGAGCGAGCGGCTCTCGCGCGACAGATCGACCGCCTCGGGCGCTTCGGCCTGCATGCGAAACGCCAACTCGTAGCTGGCAATCCGGGCTTCGAGCTCAGTTTGCTCGGGGTGCGTCGCGGCGAACTGGCGGTTGAGCCGGTTCAAATAATCGAGCTTGCCGCGCTGCCGCGGCGCCGAGACGCCCTGCGGCGTGTTCAGGTTGGGCACCGGCTCAGGGCCGCTTTGCAACCGCACGCCTTGATACAGGGCCGGCATAAAGCCCGCACTCCAATTGCGCGGGCCGTTGGTCACCTGGTTGGCGCCGTCTTGCATGACGACAAAGGCGGGCAGGTCGGTGTTTTCGGTGCCCAGGCCATAGCTCACCCAGCTTCCCAGCGAGGGCCGCCCGCCAATCACCGAGCCGGTGTTCATCTGGCACACGCCCGAGGAATGATTGATGCCATCGCACCAGCACGAGCGGATGACCGCCAGCTCGTCGGCCAGCTCGGCCGTGTGCGGCAGCCAGTCGGACACCCACAGGCCGCTTTGGCCATACTGCTTCCAGGTTCGCGGCGATGCCAAGAGCGGTGCCTTCGCTTCGCCCATGGCCAGAATCACTTTGCCAAAGCTGTCTGGCAGCGGCTGCCCGGCCAACTCGTTCAAGAGCGGCTTGCGGTCGAAAAGGTCGATGTGGCTCGGTCCACCCTCCATGAACAGAAAGATGACGCTCTTTGCGCGCGGCGCCAGATGGCCGGCCTTGGCGGCCAGCGGCAGCGCGGCGCCAGCCCGCACGGGCGTGGTGGCCGCGGCAGGCTGCTGATTGAGCAGGTAGGCCAGCGGCAATGCCCCGAAGCCGGCGCCGGCCCGCAGCAGAAACTCTCGCCGCGTGCGGGGAATTTCGATGTGGGGCGTGAGGCGGGCAGTGCTGATCGAGGTTTGATCCATTTCCTTCGGCATATCGTCGGCTTTCATGTTTTGCCATCGACCCCATCCAGCTTGTCTGGATGGTGAAGACGATGGTGGGCTAGCCAAAACGCGGCACACTATGCGACCCCATCCGCCTCGCGCTGATGGTGAAGGAGATTATCGGGTCGAGTACTCGCCGACAGTCTTATTCACCATCTAGACGAGCTGGATGGGGTCTTTGTTTCCGTTTTCGCGGTATTGTAGCTCACCATCTGGTTCACCATCCGCGCGAGACGGATGGGGTCCGGCAACGGTCGTTTCACTCAACATACAAAAACTCGTTTGCATTCAGCAGCACGTGGCAGAAATCGACCCAGGGCTGCGAGGGCGCGGGCGTCGCCTCTCTTTCCGCCGGCTCGCAGGGGGCCGTCGCTTGTGCTCGGATGAAGTCGAGTGCCGCGGCGGTCTCGGCGGTGGTGGGGCCGCGGCCAAAGGCAAGCTGATAGGCCAAGGTCACTCGTCGAGCGTCATCGCGTTCGGCTTCGTCAAAGAGTCGCTGGGCAAATGCGGCGGCGCGGTCGAGCGTGAACTGGCTGTTGATGAGCATCAGCGCTTGCAGCGGCGTGGTGGTCACATCGCGCGAGGCGGCGCTGGCGATCCAGAAGGGCGCGTCGAACACATCGAGCAGCGGCACGCGCGTGTTCCGCATGACACGCAAAAAGATCGATCGGCAGGGCGTGGCGTCGGTCGTTCCGGGCCCGCCCGCAACCAGCCGCAGCTCGCCCGTGACAGCGTACAAGGCATCGCGAATTTGCTCGGCGTCGAGCCGCCGGACCGTGCCCCGCCAGTAAAGTCGGTTCTCGGGATCTTTGGCCATCGCCACCGCCGCGTCGGGATGGGCCGACGATTGGCGATACGTGGCCGACAAGAGAATCTGCCGGTGCAACTGTTTCACGCTCCAGCCGTCGGCGACGAACCGGCAAGCGAGCCAATCGAGCAGCTCAGGGTGCGAGGGCAAACCGCCGAGCTTGCCAAAATCGCTGGAATTGGCGGCCAGACCACGGCAAAAGTGATGTTGCCAGACGCGGTTGACCATCACCCGTGCGGTAAGCGGATGGTCGGGCCGGGTGAGCCAGGCGGCCAGCGCCGCGCGGCGGCCGGTGCTTTGCCCCGAGGCGGGCGGCGAAACCGCGGCCGGCTGGTCATCGAGCAGGGTTAAATAGCCAGGTTCGACGGCTGTGCCCTTTTTGGGAATGATGGTTTCCGATGCTACGGCGCCGATTTCCGAGGCGGCCAGCACGCGGGGCAACGGCTCGGGCTTCAGCTCGTCGAACTGGGCCAGCGCTTTGCGCAACGCCGCCAACTGCTCTTTGGCTTCGCCCTTGATTTTGGTGTCCAGACGGTCCCATTCATACGTCACCTGGCGAAAGGCAAGGTCGGCAAGCTGCCGCTCCAACGGCGTCCGCTCGCTCGCCGGCTTGGCGATCATCGCCTGGATTTCGTCGGGAAATTTTTTGACGGCGTCGTGCCGCGCCCGCTCGCGAAACGGCGCTTCGAGTGTCTCGATCTGCTGCCGCACCTGGGCAGATTGCGCCTGCCAACGCGCGAGCTGTTCGGCGTGGCGCGCCTGTGCGTCGGCGGTGGCGGCGGGCAGCTCGTCGTAGGGCGTCAGGCCGGCGAAGAACGCCCGCAGCCGGAAGTAATCTTTCTGCAACAGCGGATCGAATTTGTGATCGTGGCAGCGCGCACATTGCAGGCCGAGACCGAGGAACACATCGCCGGTGGTGTCGGTCAGATCGTTGAGAATGATCTCCCACTGCCCGCGAACATCGCGGCTGTTGTATTCATAAATGCCGCAGCGCAAATAGCCCGTCGCCGTCCGGGCCTCGGGATTGTCTGGAAACAACTCGTCGCCGGCCAGTTGCTCTTGCACGAAGCGGTCGTACGGCTTGTCGTGGTTGAAGGCGGCGACGACGTAATCACGATAGCGCCAAGCGTTCGGGCGATAATCGTCGGCGCGATAGCCATCGGAATCGGCGTAGCGCACCAGGTCGAGCCAATGACGCGCCCAGCGCTGGCCATAGGCGGGGCCGGCGAGCAACCGCTCGACCAGCCGTTCATAGGCGTCGGGCGCGACGTCTTCGGCGAACGCGCGCGCCTCGTCGGGCGTGGGCGGCAGTCCGGTCAGATCGAAAGAGACGCGCCGCGCCAGCGTAAGCCGGCTGGCCTCGGGCGCGGGCCGCAAGCCCGCCTGGTTCAGCTTTTGAAAAACGAAGCGGTCGATTTCGTTGCGCGACCAACCGTCGTCGGCCACCGCCGGGGGCTCGGGCGAGCGCAACGGCTGAAAGGCCCACCACTGCCGGTCATCGTCGCTGATGGCGCCGCCGGCCGCCGGGGCAGTCTCTGCGGCAGGCCACGGCGCGCCGATCGCCACCCAGCGCGCGAGCACTTCGATTTGCGCGTCGCTCAGCTTGCCGCCGGGCGGCATTTCGAGCGAATTGTAGCGCACGGCGTCGATGAGCAAACTGCCGTCGGGCTTGCCCGGCACGAGGGCCGGACCCGAGTCTCCGCCCGTCAGCAAGCCGGAGACATGATCGACGCGCAAGCCCGATTTTTGCTGCTTCGGCCCGTGGCATTTGAAGCAATGCTCGGCCAGGAGCGGGCGGACCTGTTTTTCGAAAAACTCGATCTGTTCGGGCGTCGCTTCGCCCCGCGGCGGCGCTTCATCGGCCCTGGCCAGCCAAGCCCCGGCCTGGATTGCGACGGCAAACAGCGCGAGATGGATACATCGAGTCATCGGTTTATGCCTGCGACGCTGATCGCCAGAACCGCGTCGCTGACCAATTTTAGCCATAGGAGGCCCCACCGTCGCCTGTTGGGATGGATAACACTTGACTTTAACTGATCCGCCCCGATGGGACAAACATTCATTCGCTTTTCACTCCCTCCAGCACTCCGCAATGGATCAGCGTCGGCACGATGGGCCGCGGCGTCAGCCCGGCTTCGAAGAGCCACTGCCGGTATTCGGCGGCGCTGTAGGCCCGGCCTTCGGTCAGGCTGAACAGCGAGGCGGAATAGAGAGCGATGGGCAAAGGTCCATCGAGCGCGTCGTTGAGAAACACGTCGTGGATCAACAGGCGCCCGCCCGCCGGCAGGGCCGTCGCCAATCGCCCGATCAGCCGGCGGCACTCGGGCACGTCCCAGTCGTGCAGCACGTTCGAGAGCAGCATGACGTCGGCGTCGCCGGGCAGCGGGTCGTCGAACATGTCGCCGGCGACGCATTGCAACCGCTCGGCCACGCCATACTCGGCGGCCAGTTCTGCGGCCACCTTGAGCACTTCGGCCCGGTCCCAGACGGTCGCCCGTAACCGCGGCTGCCGCCGCAGCCAGGCGATGGCATACATGCCGCTGCCGCCGGCCACATCGAGCAGATGCCGCGCGCCTGCCAGCGGCAACCGCTCAGCCAGCACCGGCGCGACGTTTTTTGCCCGGCCCGCCAATGACATCGTCAGGTGCCGAGCGGTCTCGGCGCGGTCCATGGCCGAGCGCACGCCTTGGCGATAGATGAACGCCGTGCCGCTGTCATCGTCCATACCCGGCGGCCGGTTGGTTCGCAGCCGCTCGACCATCGTCAGCACGGCGGGGCTGTCGGCCGCCAGGCCGATGTAGCCGCTCACATCAAACTCGCCGTCCGGCAAAAGATGTTCGCGTGCCAGGGCGGTCAACTCCAGTCGGCCTTGGGCATCGTTGCGCAGCAGACCGAACGCCCGCAGCGCGGTGAACAGCACATTGGCCGGGCGTGGCTGCAAGCCAAGGGTCGTGCGTAGTTCTTGTTCCGCCCGCGGCCCTTCGGCCAAATGCGCGAAAAGACCGAAATGGGCAACCGCCGCGGTGAGCAGCTCGGTCGCGTAGTTGCCGCGAAAGACTTCAAAAATCGGCGTCGGGTCAATCGCCGGGGCGGGTAGCGGCTCGGGCATGGTGAAGTTCTCTGATGTTTTGAACTCAAGATAGGTCATCGTGTGCTGAGGGCCGTAGGGTGGGCCGAGCGCAGCGAGTCCCACTTTTTTGCCGCAGGATCGTTGCCGCGCCGAGTTGCCGCCAGAAGGTGGGACTCGCT
>JAICLL010000050.1 GCA_025927475.1 Pirellulales bacterium | reverse complement strand
GCCAGTCACCACCGCCGTTTGACCCGTCAATTCATGTGCGTTTTGTGCGGCCATAACCTATGTTTGGTTGTAGTGGTGCGCCGTCACCTCGGCAAGCGCTTGCCGGCGAACGTCCTCGACACCAACCCGAAGCGCAAGCGAGGACAGCTCGTCGAGGTCTGCCTCGCTGGCGCTTCGGGTTGGTGTCGAGCGAACTATCGAACGAATCAGCAAATTATCCGTCTAAACGGATGCTTCGCCGGGGCATCGCCAAGGCTCTGCCCTAGCCACCCGCCAATCGGGTATGATGCCCGCGAAACCAAATCATAACTTGCCGCCGATCGCATGAGCACCGTCAATCATCAGCCTAAGCCATTCGAGCTGAGCGATCGGATGGACCAGACGGCGTTCGCCTTTCGTGGCTACAACCAAACCAACCTGGGGCGCACGCCCGAACTGCTGGCGCACCGCAACTACGGCGGTGTGATCGAACGCCACCTGCGCGAAGCCTCGGCCATTTGCGCCGATTCGCTGCACACGCACGTCGATCTGGTCGAACGAGTGCGGAACAAACGCGAAAGCACGCTCGACTCATTCGGCGAAGACATCGGGCTGATTCTGGCCGCATCGATCGCTCAGATCGAGTTGTTGGAGCAGGTGTTCGGCGTTCCGTATTTTCACGCCCGGCTGGCGACGGGCTACAGCCTGGGCGAAGTGACCGCGCTGATCTGCGGCGGCGTTTACTCGCTGCGCGAGGCGTTGCCGCCGCTGCTGGCCATGGCCCCCGAGGCCGCCGAGCTTGCCCGCGATGTGACCATGGGCATTGTCTTCTCGCGCGGCAAGGTGCTCGATCTGGAAGGCGTCGAACGGCTTTGTCTTGAAATTACAGTGCAAGGTCGCGGCGTAATCGCCATCTCGTCGTACTTGGGTCCGAACGCGGTGCTGCTGCTCGGCCAGGGCGACACGGTCGATCGGTTCAAGGCTGCCATGGGCGAGTTTCTGCAGGGCCAGGTTAGTCTGCGCAAACACGGTGGCGCCTGGCCGCCGTTGCACACGCCGCTGCTGTGGCAACGCAATCTGCCCAACCGGGCGGCCATGATGATGCACTCGATGGGCGGCGGTTTCCGCGCGCCGGTGCCGCCGATCCTTTCGCTCGTCACCGGCAAGGTGAGCTACAACGACTACAACAGCCGGGCGTTGCTGAACCGCTGGATCGACGAACCGCAGCGGCTGTGGGACGCCATTTATGAGCTGCTGGCGATGGGCATCGAGGTGTTGATTCACGTCGGCCCCGACCCGAACTTGCTGCCCAACACGTTCAAACGCATCAGCGACAACGTGACCGCCGAGCTTTCGGGCAGTTCGCTGCGGCAGATGGGCCTTCGGGCGGTATCGAACATGGTGTCGCGGCCCTGGTTGGGCAAATTGCTTTCGGCGCGGGCTGCGCTGCTGCGGGCGCCCTTCATGGTTCACGTGGTGCTCGAAGACTGGCTCTTGGCCCAGGACGGGACGAAATAACGCCTGGACGTTCGCCGCTCGACTCGGATTTGACGTTCTACCTGGGGTAAGCCGCCAACTGGGTGCCACGGCATCCGCCGCGGCGCATAGGGCATCGATCTCAGCCACGACGCAACTCGCCGCGGCGGACGCCGTGTGGGATCGCACCGGCCGACCAAGGTGGCAACGCAACACGGCGTCCGTCGCGGCGGCAACGCATGAGAGAATGACGACGCCGAGCGCGCCGCGGCGGATGCCGTGGCACCCCCGCTAAGCAATATCGGTCAATTCCCGAATTTGAGTCTTAAAACCGATTCGGGAACGGACTCTGTGCCGTTCCGTGAGCTACCAATTGGCGCCGATGTGCCCTTCACGGAATGAAATGCCTTCCGCGAGGTAGCTCCGGGCCTTGTGCCCGGCGGTTGCAAGGCAGAACCCAGAGCCGGCGCGCAGCACGAGCTTCGACTATTGTAGCCGGCCACAAGGGCCGGGACTACCGGACGATCGGCAGCGATTCGCATCATCATCGTAGGGTGGGCCGAGCGCAGCGAGTCCCACCGTCGAGCCGGCCACAAGGGCCGGGACTACCGGCGTTGAAGGGCCGATTCAGGTGACTTCAGGTGCTGGAAGACCGCGTCGCGGCCATTATAATCCACCGGCGCGGCACAAGGCATCGTTCTTGGTATCGCCGAGCGGGGCAAGTTCAGTGAACTACTAATGCGTGACCCGCTAACCTGTGGAGACTGCCGCGATGTCGATGAATCGAGAAACCATCTTGGCGGAGCTTGCGGACGACAGCCCCGTTTCGGCAACCGAGGCGATGCGCGAATATATCCTAAGCGGTCGGACCCCTGCCGGGAAAAAGGTTACGGAGCGCGTCGAAGCACTCAGCGCCGACGCCGCCGTTGAGACGTTGCACCAGCGTGGTTATACCGAAATCGTGACCCATACTGACGATGTCAGCGCGCTCTTCACCCAGCAGAAGAAGCTTGCCGACATCATCACGCCCAAAGATTACATCAGCTTTCGGCAACGGCGAGGCTACCTGCGGAAGGCGATGTTCTTTGCCCGAAAGCTTTACCTGCAGAACTGGAAATGGAACCTCTTCTTTCTGATAACGTTGGTGGTGCGCCGCTGGATGCAACTGCGCTGGGGATTGTTGGACTATTCGTCGATCGGCCTGCTGCTGCTGCCGCTGGCGCTCGCGCTGTTACCGCGATTCAATAATCCGATGCGAGCTTATCACCGGCTTCTCGAACTGGTGGCTTGGGGACACTGGCAAGAAGCCCTGCAGCAGGCCGATGCGCTGCGCGGACGCGTGCCCGAACATGAGCTCACCTGGCGGAAAGCTCAGGCCTTGGCCGGACTGGGGCGGCTGAATGAGGCGATTGCGTTAGTAACGCCGTTGGCCGACGACGCAACCATGCCGCGGTGGCACTTCTACTCTCGCCTTGGCGAGGTCTATGCCGTGGCCGGCCAGCGCGACGAGACGCTCGAATGCGGCGACAAGGCGCTCGAGCTTGCTCCCGGTAATCCGACGCTGCTGGTCGATAAAGCGTTGACGTTGTTGCGATACCAAATGGACCTTCCACGTGTGCGGCAGCTTCTTAAGGACGCTCGGTCGCACGCGCTGAGCGATGCGTTGAGTCCCGCCGCCGACGCGGTGGAAGGCATGCTGCTGCTGGAAGAAGGGCATCCGCATCAAGCGCGCGAAAAGCTCGAAGCGGGTTTGGCCGGGCTAGACCGTTTCCGTGCCGCCAGCCCGCTGGTGGGAGCGATGCAGGACCGTTTTCGCGCCTATCTGGCGTTGTCGTTGGCGGCCATCGGCGAACGGGTGGAGGCCGAACGGCAATTTCGGCTGGCCGAGCCGCGGCTGCGCGCGCTCGATCGCACTGAACTTCTCGCCCGCTGCCAACGGGCGGTCGGCGCCGTCGCCCAGCGCTGATCGGCGTTGGGCGACAAATGCGGCAACGGCGCTGATCGGTGTTGACATTCGGCATCGGCATGTGGACCAGCCGCCGCGGCCGGCCACAAGGGCCGGGACTACCGCTGGAAATGACCCGCGCTATCCTTGCCCGAACTCGGTGAATTGCCTTTTGAACGGCGAGTGGAACCCCAACACGATATCGTGTTTCGGAACGCCCGCCTCGACTAACCGATCGGCGATGCCACCTTCGGTGCCGTCGTGCTGGATCCAAATCTTGCCGTCCCGGATATCGACGTGCAAAACGCAGCCGTGGATGCGGCGCTACCCGTTCCAGCCGGCATGCATCAATTCATAATGATCGTTCACCGGATCGCAAATCACCTCAACTTCGATTTCGCCGAACGAGGGCTTGTATTGGCCGTATTCGTGCATCAGCCGCTGAACTTGTTCGCGATAAAGGGTCACGGCGTCCGTCGTTACTCGATCCATTGAGTGATCCTTGGCTGGCATAATTACCAATGGCAAGAATCATCGCGGCCCTACTGATGTTGCGGCCCTACCGATATAGGATAGCAGCTTCCGAGGCCGCCCAAAATCTGGCATTTTCCGGCCTGGGCATTTAGCCACCGCGTTGCTCTGCCGCAACGAACGGCGCCGCAATGATGCCGCCCGGCAACAATGCCGCCGCCACCCAGCCTCGCTTGGGGCGAATGCCATCGCCCGGAACTGCAACGTCCGCAAGCACTTGCGCCTTCTCGCCGCCCTCGGGCGGGCCCGTTGGCACCGCGCGTGCTTTATCGAGTGACCATCGAAGCCTGAACCGCCGGCCCACCTTCCAGTCGCAATCGCCGCCGGCAGACCAACGTCACTCTCGAAAAAGGACAAACACCTTGGCCAAGACCTCCAAGCACGTCCGCGTCGATCGAAAGGACCGCCTGCGTCAGCCCATTCACAAGGCTGCCGAGAAGCCGCCCGTCAAGCGTCCGCCCAAGGGGCGCACGCCGTCGCTGGGCCTCGATTTCGACGAAGAGCGTTCCGACACGCTCCCCTCGCCGGCGCACGTTGAAGACCACGAAATTGACGACATCGAAGACCACGCCGACGACGAATCGCCGGCCGACGACGATGCCAACGACTTTGGCGATCAAGAGCTGGCCGGCAGCGTGGGCAGCGACCGCATTGAAGACCCCGTGCGGATCTACCTGATGCAGATGGGCGAAATCCCGCTGCTCACCCGCGCCGAAGAAATCGATTCGGCCAAGCAGATCGACCGCACCCGCCGCAAATATCGACTGACGCTGCTGGCCAACGATTTTATGTTGCAGGGCGCGGTGGCACTGTTGAAAAAGGTGCGCGACGGCGAATTGCGGCTCGACCGCACCGTCGATGTCTCGGTGACCGACGCCGCCCAGAAAAAACGCATCATGGCCCGGCTGCTGCCGAACCTGAAGACGCTCGATCATCTGCTCCGGCTGAACCAGCGCGATTTCCGGATCGCCATCAGCAAGCGCGTCCGCATGGCCGAGCGGCGGGCGGCCTGGCGGCGGCTGATGCGCCGCCGCTACAAAGCCGTGCGGTTGGTCGAGGAACTCGATCTGCGAACCCAGCGGCTCCAGCCCTTGATGGAAAAACTGGGCGAGATCTCGCGCCGCATGGACGACCTGCTCGACCAGATCAATCAGTTGCGCAAGAACCATGGGCCGGCGGCCCAGATCGCCCAGTTGCGCGGCGACCTGCGCCACCTGATGCAAATCACCCTGGAAAGCCCGACCTCGCTGCGCACGCGGACCGCCAACACCCAGGACTGCCTGAAAGCCTACGACGCCGCCAAGCGGGTGCTCTCGGCGGGCAACCTGCGGCTGGTGGTTTCGATTGCCAAACGCTACCGCAATCGCGGCCTCAGCTTCTTAGACCTGATTCAAGAGGGCAACACCGGCCTGATGCGGGCGGTTGATAAATTCGAACATGGCCGCGGTTTCAAGTTTTCGACCTACGCCACCTGGTGGATTCGCCAGGCCATCACGCGGGCCATTGCCGACCAGAGCCGCACCATCCGCCTGCCGGTACACATGATCGAGACCATGGGCCGGGTGCGCGAGCTGACCCGCGACTGGCTGCAGCAGCATGGCCGCGAACCGACCGTCGAAGAAACCGCCAAGGAAACCGGCCTGACCGTGGAGGAAGCGCGTTGCGTGCTGAAGATGACGCGCCAGCCGCTTTCGCTCGATCAGCCGGTGGGCGACCATGACGACAGCTTTTTTGGCGAGTTTGTCGAAGACCACCGCGACGTAGACCCCTTGCAAGACATGACGCAGACCATGCTCAAGCAGCGGCTGGCCGACGCACTGTCGGAGCTGAACTACCGCGAGCGCGAAATCCTGCGATTGCGATATGGACTGACCGACGGATATTCTTACACCTTGGAAGAGGTGGGCAAGATTTTCTCGGTCACGCGGGAGCGCGTGCGGCAGATCGAGGCCAAGGCCGTTCGCAAGCTGCAGCACCCCATCCGCTCGCGCCGCCTGGCGGGATTTATTGATGAGGTCGAGTTCGCGTAGCCGCCAATGGGAATAAGTTGGTAACGGTGCATTTTTTTGACTAAAGGACGATTTATGCGCATACCCGGCAAGCGCCTCAAGCGGACACGACTGATCCACACGGATAAATACGTCATCGCCGTTGACGTCGAGGTGGTCATACCTGTCGACGATCCTAGTGAGCCTTGCTACGAATCCGAAACGGTTCAACTCCTCCGCGAAATTCACGAATATGCGGAGCGAGGCGATGTCGAGTGGTTACGTCAAAAGGGTAAGGTCTATGTCGCGGTCGGAGCGGCTTAAACGCTCGTAGGCGCCGATGAAGACAGTCGGCGGCCACCGCTGGTATACTGACGGCGTTGCCAAAAGCCCCCCACGGCACACACGGAGGTAAACGTCATGCCATACCTATCATCCGTCAGGTGCCAATGCATCTGGTTGCCCACCGCTTGCGCCATCCTTTCCAGTCTGTTCATCGCCGCGCTCGCCCGCCCCGCCGCGGCGGCGGATCGGATGGCCGACCTTCGCAACCAGATGGTCGATGAGGCCGTCGTGGCCGCTGGTGTGAAAAATCCCCGCGTCATCGCCGCCATGCGGGCCACCCCGCGGCACGAGTTTGTGCCCGAGGCCGATCGCAAGCAAGCGTATTACGACATGGCCATCCCCATTGGCCACGGGCAGACCATCTCGCCGCCCTTTGTCGTGGCCTCAATGACGGAACGTCTCGATCCACAGCCCACCGACCGGGTGCTCGAAATCGGCACCGGCAGCGGCTACCAGTCGGCGGTGCTCAGCCCGCTGGTCAAAGAAGTCTATACCATCGAAATCCAAGAGCCGCTGGGCATCCGCGCCCGGCAGACGCTCAACCGGCTGAACTACAAGAACATCAACACCAAGATCGGCGACGGCTTTCAGGGCTGGCCTGAAAAGGCGCCATTCGACAAGATCATCGTCACCTGCTCGCCGGAAAACATTCCACAGCCGCTGGTCGATCAGTTGCGCGAAGGCGGGCGGATGATTGTGCCCGTCGGGCAGCGGTTTCAACAGGTGCTGTATCTCTTTCACAAGGTGCGCGGCAAACTGAAACGCGAGGCGCTGGAAGCAACCATGTTTGTGCCGATGACCGGCACCGCCGAAAGCCTGCGGCGGGTGCAATACGACGCCGAGCATCCGGCGATTGTCAACGGCGGCATGGAGCGATCGACGCTGATTGCGGGCGTGCCCGACGGCTGGTATTACGTGCGGCGCGGGCGGCTCGAACAGAGCGACCGGGCGCCCGAGGGGCGGCAGTTTCTGACCTGCGCGAGCCGCGAGTCGGGCAAGTTCGCCCAAGCCCTGCAAGCCTTTGGCGTCGATGGCCGGAAGGTGCGCGAACTGGATGTCAGCGTCTGGGTGCGCGGGCGCGACATCCGCCCGCCCCTGCTTCACCCCACTCAACGCCCGCGGTTGATCCTGAACTATTACGATGAAAACCGAGCGCCGATCGATAGCGAGGGGCTGGGGCCTTGGACGGGCACATTCGACTGGGTCGAAAAGCACGATCGGTTGCCCGTACCCAAAGAGGCCCGCGTGGCGGTGCTCTACATCGGCCTGGCCGGGGCGACAGGCGAAATCTCGTTCGACGACATTCGCGTCGTGCCAGCCGCGAAATAGGCCCCGCGTCGGGCTGCCATGCCCCCTGTCGCCCTGCGCACGGCGAAGCACGTACGCCCCAGCCCGGATGATTCATCAGCCCACGCCAAACCCGAAGCGTAAAGCGAGGACGCGCAACGAACTTGCCTCGCTTGCGCTTCGGGTTGGTGTAAGACCTCCGTGGCTCGGACAACCCGGGGGCTGATGAATCATCCGGGCTAGGTCGCCGCTACGGCTCTGGCTGGGCTGCGCAGGATTGACGTTTTGTTGGAATTGGAACGCCCTGAATCGGCCTGGAAGGCCATCCTACGGTAGACCTTGCCCACAGAAACTGGAGGGAAAAACCGCCAAAAACCCCGACATGGCTGGCTGACGCAGACCCGACATGGCCGGCTGACGCCAGATTGGCGCGGGTGCTGCCTGTGGCGGCATTTTGTTGCTTTCACCCTCTCAGGCAACTAAGATGAACAAACGAACGCGCTAAAATGTCGTCCATCAAGCGCCCCCACGTGGCGGCAGGTCTGCTGACGGGTGGGGGCGTACCGGATACCTGGCCGCACCGAGGAATGCTCATGTCTCTGTCGTCAATCCGTCTCGCAGGTCGATACGCCCTTGCGTCGGCTGTGTTCTGCGTTGCCCTTTGGCAAGGTGGCAATCTGCTCGCCCAGGGCGGCAGCAGTGGCAGCAGTGGCAGCAGTGGCAGCAGTGGCAGCAGCAACGGCATCGCCGGCATTTTGATCGATCCGCAGGGTTTGCTCAGCGGTTTGGAGGTCGATGGCGACGGCCGCGTAAGCAAAGTCATTCACGCCGACCCGGGCGCGCGGCTGACGCGGCAGCGCTTGGCCGCGGCCAAACGCGCGCTCAACGCCGATCTGGCCAAGCCCAATGCACTGCGTAAAATCTCGCTCACGCGGCTCGAAGCGGCCGTCCGTGACGCGCTCGATCACAATCGCCGGCCCAGCGATGAAATGCGATTTCTCGCCGGCTTGACGCGCATTCGCTATGTGTTTTTCTATCCCGACTCGGGCGACATCGTCATCGCCGGCCCGGTCGAAGGTTGGTTTCAAGATCTGGCCGGTCATATGATCGGCATGCAAAGCGGCCGCCCGGTGCTGGAGTTGCAAGACTTGCTGGTGGCTTTGCGCACCTACGGTCCCGACAAATCGGAAGGCCCGGTAATCGGTTGCTCGATCGACCCGACCAAAGAGGGCCTGGCCCGCATGCAGCAGTTTCTGAAGCAGCTCGGCGGAGTCACTCCGGACGACGCCGACTACATCGTCGATGGGCTGCGCAACAGCATGGGCCTGCAAAAAGTGCGTGTGCTGGGCGTTCCGCCCGACACGCACTTCGCCCAGGTGCTGGTCGAAGCCGATTACCGGATGAAGCTGATTGGCATCGGGCTGGAGCGCCCGCAAGTCCGAGGCGGTTTTTCAAGTTTTGTCGATCGAGCCAACCCCGCCACGATCAGCCGCAGCGCGCTGCAGCGTTGGTACTTCGTGCCCGACTATGAGTGCGTGCGGATGAGCGACGACCATCTGGCCATTGAGCTGGTGGGCGACGGAGTCAAATTGGTGGGCGAAGACGAAGTGGTGCAGGCCGACGGGCGGCGTGTGGGCCGCGGCAACAGCAGCCGGGCCAGCCAGGCCTTTACCAAGAGCTTCACGCAGAAATATCCCGAGATCGCCCGCAAGACGCCTATCTACGCGCAGCTACGCACCATGGTCGAAATGGCGATCGCGGCGGCCCACATCCAGCGCGAAGATTTTTACGGCAAGGCGAATTGGCAGATGGAGACTTTCGGCGACGAAGAGCTACTGCCGGTCCAGACCTATCGCGCGCCTGTCGAGGTCGAGACCGTAGTGACGAGCGTTTGGAAGAATAACCAACTGCTGACTCCGGTGGGCGGGGGCGTGCACATCGAGCCGCGGACGGCGCTGGAACCAGCGAATTTGCTGGAAGACAAGGGTTCACAAGTCGGGCAGGTCCGCGAGGCCACGCAGCTCGATCATCTCAAGCCCGGCCAGTGGTGGTGGGACTGAAGTCACTCCGTTCCCGTACGCCCGCGAGATCGCGCGGCCGAGCGCGGCGATCATCGCAAACGTCTGACCGGGTCTGACAGACAAGTTCGGCAGATGCCCCGATGGCTGGGCCAGAGCGTGGGCTGCGCAGAATGCTCGGCTGCCAGGGTGCCGGTCTGGTTCTATTTCTGTTCCCGCGTGTCGCGCGTTTGTTTGCCGTTTTCCAGCACCGAAGGTGCGTCATTCGATAGCCCAGGGCGCAGCCCTGGGTTACCGGTGAACAAATATCGTCGTAAGCCCCAACGGGGCGCGATTCCATGAGTTACGCGCGGCGAGTTGTCGGGAATGGCGCCCCCTTGGGGCTTACGACAATTTATCGTATTGCAAACCCAGGGCTGCGCCCTGGGCTATCGAATGACGCCGCGTTGCGGCTAAGAGGCGGCCTTTCGGCCGTGGCAACCAAACGGCAAAACCAAGTGCGCTACCGGAACAAAAGCATGCCTAAACCGTGGAGGCAGATCAGCCCCCAAACCGCGAATTTTGCGCAGCCCAGGCAGCGCCTAAGCGATGCCCCGGCCGATTTGCTTCCGGGGCATCGGCAAGCCTCTGCCCCCGCCACCAGCCGCCTACGGCGAGCGGACAGCCGGCGGTGAACGCGAGGGGTCGCTTCGCATTCGGGGTCTGTAGGGAACGGACTCCGTGCCGTTCCGCGAGGGGCGGCGCAACGTCGCCCCGCCCCCTTAGGCGGATCGCATGGAGAGGCGGAACGAAGTCAATTGGCAATTCACGGAACGGCACGGAGTCCGTCCCCTACAGATGCGTATTTCTCGAAGGCGGCTTTGATCTTCGCCGCCTCGTGATCTCCGCGGTGCAAAATGATGCGATAGCGCAACGCGAACGATTTGCCCGGCTCGAGCCGGTAGGCGTGGTCGGCGTTGTTGTCGCCCACAAAATCTTTCAGCCCGAACGGATTGGCCGCAAACAGCCCGTAGTCGCGCACGTGCCAGCGCGTCGGATAGCGAAAGCTGCCGGGGTGGTTGAGAATGGCGATGCCCACCACGGCGCCATCGACCGGACCATGGTAATCGACCCAGGCGGCGGGCTTGCCCCAGGCGGCCTTGTCGGTCAGGCCTTCGCTGGTGACGATATGCCCGCCTTGATTACTGTTCAGATCCATCACCGTCGGAATGCGCACGCCCATCGAGCCTTCTTTCGTGTCGCCGAACGTGACAGGCCCTGCGGTGGCGCGCAGCACGATGTCGAAGTCGATCGAGCGCTGCTGATCGTCCGCGCGGAACGTTAGCGTCCGCTCATCTTCGAGCACCTTCTTGCCATCGTGATCGAGCCAGTCGTTGCGGGTGGCGATGACGGCTCGTTCACCGTCGGCCGAGGTCTTTAGATATTCGCGATGGGCGATCGAGCCGTGGTCGCCGTTCTCGCTCCAAAAGTCGATGCCGTTGACGTCGCCATGAGTGAACCACACCGACCGCTGATGCGGATGGTCGTGTTTTTCGCCTTCTCGCTGCTCCATTGGAAAGGCGCGGGTCATTTCCGCGCCGGTTGGACCAATGACGGGCCAGAGAATGGGCTTGGGCCCGGTAGCGATCAGATACTCGGTAAAGAGCTGTCCATCGATCTCGACGCGCACTCCCCGCTCGTGCTTCTTGAGTGAGAAGTCGGCGGCGCTGGCCATCGGGGGTTGGCCCACCGTCACGAAACTCAGGACAAAGCAACCGATGCTGAAGGCGGCGAAGCGAACCATGTGATGACTCTCTTGGGGCCAGCGAAGTGCATTTCATTTGTCCATCCGGACAGGCTGGCCATTATAGTCGCTCTCGGCGGCGAAACCACTCATGTCACATGGCGCCGGACATGCAAAAAACGGAGTTGCGGTGCTGTTCTGCGCCACCTTGCTGCTGAAGGCTGGGCCGCTGGTGGCTGGGGCAGAGGCTTGCCGATGCCCCGGAAACGGACCAGCCGGGGCATCGCTTAGGCTCTGCCTGGGCTGCGCAAAATGCTCGGTTGCCGGGGCGCGGTCTGGTTCTATTTTTGTTCCCGCGGTGTCTCGCGTTTGTTTGCCGTTTTCCCGCACCGAAGGTGCGTCATTCGATAGCCCAGGGCGCAGCCCGGGGTCGCCGGCGAACAAGTATCGTCGTAAGCCCCAACGGGGCGCGATTCCATGAATTACGCGCGGCGGGTTGTCGGGAATGGCGCCCCCTTGGGGCTTACGACAATTCATCGTATTGCCAACCCAGGGCTGCGCCCTGGGCTATCGAATGACGCCGCGTTGCGGCTAAGAGCGGCCTTTCGGCCTTTGGCAACCAAACTGCAAAACCAAGCGCGATGCCGGAACAAAAACATGCCGAAACCGTGGAGGTAGATCAACCCCCAAACCGCGAATTTGCGCAGCCCAGGCTCTGCCTCAGCCACCGGAGCCGTTGCCGATTTTGAAAGTCGAAACCGATCTGTGCGCCTGTCACGCGGCCAGGTCGAGCGGTCCGCTCGGGTAGCGAAGCTGAAACAGCCCGAAAATCTCTTGCCGAGTGAGTCCGGCGTGCTTGTGCGGCTCGGTGTCAGAGAAGATAGTGTCGAAGATCTCACGCTTCTCTTCCAGGATCTGGTTGATGCGTTCCTCGATCGTTCCCAGGGCCAGGAACCGGGTGACGGTGACCGGCCCGGCGGCGCCAATGCGGTGGACGCGGTTGATCGCCTGGTCTTCGACCGCCGGGTTCCACCAGCGGTCGAACAGAAACACATAGCCGGCAAATTGCAGGTTCAGGCCCACGCTGCCGGCCCCATAGCTGATGAGCAGCAGCGGCCGGTCGCGACCTTCCTTAAACTCGCGGATGACGTCGTCGCGCCGACGCGATGGCACGCCGCCGTGATACGCCAACGGGCAAAACCGCCGCAGCCGACGGCCAAGCTCGTCGAGCGTTGTCACCCACTGGCTGAAGACCAGCGCCTTCTGCCCGCTGGCGGCGATCTCTTCCAGATCGGCCTCCAAGCGTTCCAGCTTGGAGCTGGCGCCGGTGGCGGGGTCGAAGTTGCAGATCTGCTTCAGCCGCAACACCAACTCGAACACGTGCTGAATGGTGGCCGCCTCGCCCATGTTGGTCAGCCGCAGCACCCCCTCGTCCTCGGCCAGGCGATAGGTCTCGCGCTGCTCGCTGGTCAGGCTAACGTCGGCGTCGCGAAACATTTTGGGCGGCAACTCGGTGAGCACGCGGTCCTTGGTCCGCCGCAGCACATAGTCGCCGGCCAGCTTGCCCATCCGCCGCGGCTTCATCTGCGAAGTCAGATAGCCGGGCGAAAGAAATTCAAAGATGCCCACCAGGTCTTCCGGGCTGTTCTCGACCGGCGTGCCCGTGAGCGCCCAATTCCGGCTGCGCGGAATCGCACGGACGATTTGCGAGGTGCTGCTCGAGCGGTTCTTGATGCGTTGCGATTCGTCGAGCACCACCAGGTCGAAGTGCATGCCCGGCGCGGTGAGCAGCTCGCGGTCGCGGTGCAGCAATTCATAGTTGGCGATCTTGATCGGGGCGTCGGCCAATTGCCATTGCCAGCGCCGCCTGGCGGGGTCGCCCTCGACGACCGTCAGCGGCAGCTCGGGCGACCAAAGCTGAAACTCGCGCTGCCAGTTGGTGACCAGCGGCTTGGGACACACCAAGAGCACGCGCCGCAGCTCTCCCGCATGCACCAGCAGCCGAATGGCCGTGATGGCCTGCATGGTTTTGCCCAACCCCATTTCGTCGGCCAGGATGGCGGCGTAGCGCGGATAGAGAAAAGCCACTCCCTCAAGCTGGTAGTGAAACGGTTGAAAAGGAAAGTGCAACAGCGCTCGACCGACGATCGCTTCGAGCGGCGGCTGCAGCACGTAATAGAGACGGTCCTCGAGCTTGACGATGTCGCTGGGCGGCTTAATGCGCGTCAGCGGCTGACTGGCCGAAGGGGCCGATGCGCTCGGCGGGACGGCCTTTTGCTGGTCGAGCCGCGGCGCGACCGGTTCCGCGTGGGGTTGAGCTAATGGAAAGACAAACGTGGTCGTCTTGAGCCGCGGCGGGGCAAGCGGCAACGAGACCACGCCCGGCGGCGCGGACGCCAGCCAGCGGGCCTCGGCGAACAGGTCGCTGGTGGCCGGGTCTTCGGCCGGCGCCGCGATGATCAGCGATCCCGCCGACAACACCTCGGGCCGCGGTTGATCGGCCAGCCGCCAGCTCCACCCCGGTTCGGCCAGGGCCGCTGGATGCAAGGCGTTCATCGCCCGCTCCGTTGCGCTTCGTCGATCGCCCCACGGATTCGCTCGAAGGGCTCCAGCAAATCGAAGTGTTCCGCCACCGGTTCCAGTGCGGCGGTCACCCGCGGTTGATCGTCGGCGTGTGTGCCTGCCACGGCGAGGCGGTTGAGGCCAAGCTGGAACAGCGGGCGAACGCTTGCCTGGTGCGCCGCGTCGATGCGAAACAGGGCGCCCGGCGAAGATGAACCAGCTTGCCCTGCGGGCGGCTCCGCGGAAGCCGCCACCAATGCCACGGGCATCGAAACAAACTCGCGCACGCTCAGCACGGCTGGCAGGTCGGTGCAAATCACCAGCGGCTCAAGCTGGCTTTTGGCGAGCAACGTTTGGCCGATCTGCTCTCCGTAAAGGTATGGTTCGAGCGTCGGTCCATAGAGGATTTCTTGAGCGCGGTTGGGTTTGACCGGCGCGGTGCAATGAAATTCCAACGGCCGCCCGCTGATGTTGAGCACCAGGTAGCCGCCCAGAAAGCCATGTTGCTCGTATCGCACGACGGTCAAGAAACCGAGCGCCGGCAACGCTTTGGAATCGGTCGAACGCATGCCCCTCCTCGGGCCAGGCTTGGCACAGACGTGGTGATATCAAGAGGTCGCGTCGGGCGAGCCAGCCTCTGCACTCAGCATCGGAGTGCGGGCTGTGCCGACTTTAACGCGCCGGAGCGCGAACTGCGGCGATTGGGCAGGGGGGCGAAAATCGGCAACCCAGGCCACACGCCGTGGAAGGTGGCTACCAGCCGCGCTGCGGCGTTCAATGGTTCAGTGAGCGCTTATGTCCGGCATAACCGATCGAGCCGCGAAAGCACGCGCTCGCGATCCTCATACCATTCTTTCGTCAGCACTTGCGCGGTGCGCCAGCCGAAGGCCTCGAGCAGCTTGGGTTTCATCAACTCGCGCTCCAGCACGTCGGTCTGGCGATACCAGGCGTCGGTGTCGATAAGGACACCCAGCCGATAGGCCGTGTCCTGCGGCCCCCGCACCGCCAGATCGCAGCGGAAATGCGATTGGCCCACCGAGCGATCGACCAGCCAACCGCGCGATTCGAGCGCGGCGGCCACCTGGGCCACCACGGCATCGCTCGCTTCGTCGCCGGCCGGCTCGTCGCCGCGCCAATCAGACAGCCCGGCCAGCACTCGGGCAGCCGCCGCCGCGTCGCCCGATGAAACGGCCGCCGCATAGCGCAGATAATTCTTCAGGCAGGCCGCGCCGTCGTTGTAGTCGTTGGTGATGTCGTTGGCCACAATCGAGCTCACCAGCACCATGTGGTGTTTGGCCCGCGAGAACGCTACGTTCAAACGCTTCTCGCCGCCGCTGCGGTTGATCGGCCCGAAATTCATCAGCATCTTGCCGCTGGGTGCGCGGCCATAGCAGACGCTTTGGATCACCACATCGCGCTCGTCGCCCTGAATGTTCTCCAGATTCTTGACCAACAAGCCCTGAAACTGCCCGTCGTCCTCACGTTCGTATTCGGCCTCGAGCCGCCGGCGGAAATCGGCGTCCTTTTGCGCGAGCTGAGCCAGGCTGCCGCTGATCTCGTCTTGTTGGGCCTCGGAAAAGGCAATCACCCCCAAGCTCAGGTGCGTCTCGCGCCGCAGCAGTTCGCGCACCAGCCGGGCAATGTATTCGGCCTCGGGACGGTTGCGGCGGTTGTCGTACAGACCGTTCTCAACGAAATGAAAGCTGATCGGCCGATCCAAGAGCGGCTCGACGAACCGCTCGGCGTCGTCGGCCGAGGCGGCCCGCAGCTCGCCGCGCGCGGCGCCCGCCAGCCGCTCTTCCGGCACAGTCAGCAGCTTGCCCTGATAGAACGCCCGATTCGAAAAGCTGATCAGCGATTCGCTGCGGCTGCGATAATGCCATCCCAGCAGCCGCGAGGCGAGATTGCGCACGGCGTGATTCAAAAAGCTGCCGCTGTCCAGGTCGTAGGTCACCACTTCGTCGCCTTCTTCGACCAGCAGCCGGTCGGCTTCGTCGTGGTCGGCTCGGGCCGAAAAAAAATCGGTAGGCGGCAACTGCATTTCGTCGCCCACCACGATCGCCTGCCGTGCGCGAAAGATCGTGGGCACCGCCTCTTCGACCGTAATCTGACTGGCCTCATCGAAGATCACCACGTCAAAAAGCTGCTCGTCGAGCGGCAAGGTGTCGGAAACGCTCAAGGGGCTCATCAGCCAAACGGGCTTGAGGTCGCGGATGACTTGCCCCGCCGGTCCCGCCACCAGGTCGCGAATCGACTTGAACCGAATGCTTTTGGAAAACTCGTGCTCCAGCTCGCGGCGGCCCGCGTTGTAAACTTTTTTAAACTCTTTCTCTTCGGCCGAAAGCTGGGCGGCCGGTTGCGAAGCGATCGAAACATGCTGCCAGAACGCCTGCCCCACCCGGTCGTTCACCGCCGCGGCGTTCGCCTCGCGCCATTCGCCGCACGCCTGATCGAGGCGGCTGACGTGCTCATCACGGGCCGAAGCGGTGAACTTGGCCGCCGCGCGGTCGGCACGAAACGCGTCGTCGAGACTGCGTCGGGCAGAGGCCGCCTCGAGCTGCGCGAAATCCAGCGGTAGCTCGCGCACGGCGTCGGCGACCGCCTCGGGCAACTCGGCCAGCGTCGCCAGGCAGCCGGCGAAGTCGGGCAAGTCGGCCAGCGCGCCTGTCACCTCGGCCAGGTCGCTGCGCAACTCGCTGAACGGACGGCGCTGTCCGCCGCTATAGAACGATTCGAGCGCGGATTCAAACGCATCCAGCGCCGGTCGCGCGGCGACCAGCGCGGCCACTTCGTCGCCCGCCGCCGCAGGTTTCATCAAACGGTCGCGCAACCGTCCGACCACGCCCGACACCTGGCCCGACTCGCCGCGCAACTGCTCGACCAGTTCGGCCAATTCGCTGGGCGAACCTTCCCAGCCGAACTCTTGCTTCGCCAGCGCGGCAACATTGGCCACCTCGCCGGCCGCTTGATATTCCTGTTCTAGCAGTTCCAACACTTGCACCCAGCTTGGCCGAACGGCGTGCGCGGAAAAATCGTACGAGCGGCGGATGATCGACCGCAGCCGCCACCAGTCGAGCTTGAAAACCGGCAGCGTGGTGTGCTCTAGCCGCCGTGCTTGGGCCAGCGCCACCGGCACGTCGGCGGGCGGCAGCTTTTTCGTCCAGCCCTTGGCCGCCTGCTGCGCCTTCTGCCAGGCGGACTCGGCCGTGCGATACTGCTTGAGCAGCTTGGCCAGCCGCTTCGACGGCTGGCTTCTGGCGTCGAGCAGCGCGGTTTGCCCGAGACGGGCCAGCGGCTCGACCGACTCGGCATAGCTGACAAGCTGCCGAACCTTGTCCACGGTGTTGGCCAGCTCGGCGGGCAAGCCGGTGCGGGCCAGCGCCGCTTCGACTTCCGCCAGCGCCGCGGTGGCCTGTTGCAACCCCTCGCTTACCTGTTCGATGGGCCGCTCGGCATCGGCCACGTCGGCTTTCAGATGGCGCAGCGGATGACGAGCCAGGATCGCCTCGGTGTGGGTTTCGGCCAGCGCGCCGGCCAGACGTTTTAGCGGTTCGCGGGCCGACGACCAGGCGGCATAGTACGGCACGCGCTCTTGCTGGGCGGGCGAAAGCGGCGCGTTTTCGCCCTCGGCATCGAGTTCCACCAGCCGATGCAGCAACGAACGCAGCGGCACGGCCGCCCGCGGCGGCGCCGCGCACATCGCTGCCGCGAAACGTTCTAAAGGCGCCAGATGCTCGCGCAACGAACTGAGCGCGGTTTCTCGCTTCTTCTCGCGGTTTGGCCGGCGCTTGCCCGACTCGGCCAGCAGCGACTCGTAGCAGTCTTTCAGCTCCATGACAAACTGCTTCTTGTCGGCTTGCGAATCGTGAATCAGCGAACAGAGGCGGTCGAGACCCTGCTGGCGCAGCCGCAGGAAGACGACGTCGATGGCGGCCCGCTTCTCGCAGACAAACAGCACCCGGCGGCCCTGGGCGACGTAATCGACAATCAGGTTGGTGATCGTCTGCGATTTGCCAGTGCCCGGCGGCCCCTGAATCACATAACTGCGGCCGCTGCGGGCCTGGGCGATGGCCCCGGCCTGCGTGGGGTCGCAGGCCACCACGTCGTAACGCTCTTCCAGCGGCGGCGACGGCGTGGCGTCGGTGGCTACATCGCGCGGGGCCACGGAAAAAATGGCGTCGAACGCGGGGTTGGCCGAATCTTTATCGACGAGCGCTGAGTAGTCGCGCACCAGCGACATCTTGCGATAGCGAAAGTTGCCCAGCGTCACGCTGCACAGATCGAACTCCCAGGTGTAGGGATTGGTTTCCGAATCGGCCTCCAGGGCGAACAACAGCCGCTCTTGCTCGTCGCTCGCGGCGGCAGGCGGCTTGCTCGATGTATCTGGCCCAGCCGCGGGCGGCATGGGCCGGTTGCCCTGCGCATCGCTTGGCTCTGGTTGCGCGGGCCGCGCTGCGGCGTCGCTGGCAAAATGCTGCCGTGGCCGCGCAGCGCCTTCCAGCACAATTCGCAGCCGTGTGCCCGGCGGGCGAATCCGCTCGTTGAACAGCCGCAGCCCGAGCGGATGATAGTTGTGCGGGTCGTAGCTATAATCGAGATTCAAATAGCTGCGCACGCCGCGGCCCGCCAATCGCAGCCGGCGGCGATAAAGCTCCAGCCGCCGCTGCGCTCGCTCATGAATCAACCGAATCCGCGGCCGCTCGATCAGCTTCACGTTCACCGCCGGCTCGCTCGACTGCACCTTGGCCAGCAAGAACTCGAAAAACGTCTGGAGATCGGTTTGCGACAGATCGAGCGATTCGGGCAGATCGACGTCGTAAAGCTGCTTGAATTGGTGCCGCACCACCGGGTTGACCTCGGCCTCGCTGCCGGCCGCCTGAATCCAGAACGTGTCGCGCACGCCCTTTTTCAACGTCAGCTCGACAGGCAGCAGCACCAGCGGCGAATCGTAGCGTTCAGGCGGCGACTGCTTCAGATCGGCCCACCGCAAAAAGCAAATCGCCAGTCGAAGCTGCGCGAAGCCATATTCCGTCTGATCGCGGCGGGCCTCGAGCCGGATGCCGTCGAGCACGCTCGGCAGATAAAGGGCTTCCGAGAAATTGAGGTATTTGTTGAGCGACACCGCCTCGCCCGACACAATGCCACGGGCAAAAGCATCGTTCCAAGTGAGAATCTGGTCGGGCCGAATGTTGCGCACATCGAACGACAGCGGCACCGAGGCGTGCGTCAGATTCACCGTGTGGGCCGTGGCCCGGAAGTGCAGCAGCCGGTTTTGCCGCGAGAGATCGAGCAACCGCTCGCGCAAGCGCCCCAGCACAAGCTGCCGCCGCCCGCGCAGATCGCGCTGGCGAAAACCTTCGGCCAAGGCGGGGTCGAAGGCCAAATCGACCGGCTGATCTCGATAGTTTTCCAGGCTGCGCACCAGTGCGGGCAGGTCTTGCGGCCGGCGGTGCCGATCGAGCTCGGTCATCCGCACGATCGCCCGTGCCAGCACCGGGTGTAGCGCCGCGTTGACGCCAAACAGATTGTCGCGATGGCCTACCAAGGTTTGCAGTTCTTCGGGCACATTCAGGTCGAGCCCGCAAGCCAGTGTCGCCAGCAGCATGCCCAGGCTGAACACGTCGGTCAGCGGATCGTGGTGGCCCAGCTCGTGCTCCCAGCAGAGGTAGCCGGGCAAGTAGACCGGCCGCGTCAGCGCGTCGCCGCGCTGACCGATGGAAAGATCGATAAGCCGCTCGATGCCATCGTCGTCGCTGGTAGTGCGGCGGCTTTCGCCCAGAATCTCGATGGCGCGGGTGGCGGGCTGCTGCAAGCGCCGCACCGCGTCCAGGTTGCTTCGCGGCGCCAGCGCCTGATCGTCGGCGAACCAGATTCGCCCCTCATCGACGTGCAAAGCGTCGAGTCCCGCCAGCGGCGCCACTTCGCCGCGCGAATGAACCTCGGCCACCTGCCGGGCGAGCGGCAGAAACGCGGCCAGCGCGTCTTCGGTCGAAAAACCTCCCGCCGCCTGCCGATCGTGAAAGAAACTGAGGAATCCGTTCATGGCACCGCCTGCGCGCCGGTTTCGATGGCTTGGGCTTTGCTGCTCGCCTCGGCCAACACTTCTTCGGCCCGCGCGTCGAGCTGGCTCAGGCGTTTCTTGGTGAGCTTCATTTCCTTCAGCACGATTTCTTTGAACCGATCGGCCAGCGCAAACCGGCGGCTTAGCGTCAGCGCGGCAGCCAGCGGCAACTCTTCCAAGTCGCGATCGACCGTCGCGAAATCGAGCAGCAAATAGCAGTAGTAGTCTTGCAGGGTCGTGTCGCGCGTGGCCAGATCGGCAGTCAACAAATCATCCGCTTCGCCTGGCCGCGGCGCGGCGTAGTTCTCGAAGAAGCTGCCCGCGTGGGCCAACACCCGTTCGCTCTGGAACCAGGCGGGCGCCAGCAACTGATCGACCAGGCGGCGCGTGAACGCAGCCATGCGCTTCTGCCCCAGCAGATCGAGCTGGTCAAGCGACAGGGGGCCTTCGAGCATGGCCGAGATGTCGGCGGCCGCTGCGTCGCCTTGTTCGACCCAGAGCCTCAGCGAGCGGGCACGGATATAGGTCTCGGGATGCGAGACGCCTTCGGTTTTTGCGTCTTCGTGACGGAAGATCTCGTCGGCCTGTCGCAGATAGCTCTCGGCATCGACTTCGGCCAGCTCGGTCGAAATTTTGACGAGCGCGGAGACCGTGACGTGCAGGTCTTGGGTCACCAGCCAGGCCGCCCGATCGCAAAACAGCTCGGCAGAGAGCGAGAACAGCCGCGCCGTCGAGGCGTAAACCTGCGGCGCCCCCGGATCGTTTGCCAGCGCGATGAGCATGTTCAGGGCAGTGCGGTATTCGCCGTCCCATTTCTCCCACAACAGGCGATGCGCCAGCTCGTGTCCAAACACCGCCCGTACCTCGGGCGTGGTGAGCGTCGTTGTTATCGGGCCGGAAAGCACGACGTGCATTTCGCCTGGCAGATCGGCGATGAAGGCATTTAAGCCGTGTGGATGTTGGGCCTGGTACAGCGTCAGCGGCAGCTCGAGACCCAGCGCGGCGGCCACCTCGTCTGCCAAGGCATACAGCTCGGGCTGCGTGGGGCGTTCGATGCGATAGGTCGACTTGAGCAACTCGAGCCGGGCGGCGGCCACTTGCTCTTGATCATCGCGGCCCTGGGCGAACCATTGCCAAACCGCCGGATCTTCGGCCTTCAAATACTCGACGACCGCCCGTTGATAGGCGAGCGGCGTCAAGCTCGGCGATGTAGAGATCTGGCCCATTCCTTGCGCGGCGTGCGGCGACATTCATGAGCCGTAGATTGTAGCGATGAATCCGGGTCGTTCAAACGGCCCGCAGGAGCGGCACAGCAGCGGCGGTGGCAATCGGGCCGCTTGAAGAAATCTTCAGACCGGCCGTAGAATCAGAACCATTCTCCTGACACTGGCGAGGTGCTCGATGGCCGCTGGACAAGCAATTCGACGACCGCGATGGCAATTTCGCTTGCGAAGCCTGCTGCTTTTCGTCACGGTGGCGTGCTTGTGGCTGGGGTGGCTGGGGCACGAATTCGATCTGCGACGAAGAGAACGATTTGCCGACGCCTTACAGCCGATCATCCTGCAAGAGATTAGCTCGCTCGGAAACCATGAATGGGCGGGCGAATACTACTGCGGTGATGGTATGGGCTATAACCTTTCGCTGACCATGGCGCCCAAATCTGGCTACTTGTTTGAAGCGCGTGGCTGCGGCGGGCGTTATGGCCGCAACTATGGGCCCGTCACCGCGAGCAAGGGCCGGTTGCGACTTGCCTTCCGGCTGCCTGTCGAGCGTCAGCGATTATCCACGATCGCCGACCAGCTCATTCAAGTTCCCTGGGGATCTCGGCGATACCTCATTCCGCCGAAGGAGATGCTGGAGTTTTGCAATGCCATCAATGCCGGAACCGAACCGCGAACAGACATACACGGCTTACACCTGCTGCGCTACGGTGATGAGGCGAAAGCGGTGCAAGGATTGCCTATCGTGCCAGACGAATTCAAAGACTATCTGCTGGCTCGCCCGATCGAAGCCGAGATCATCGAGGTGAGAGAGCGAACTGAAAACAGCACCCTCGTCGTTTTAAATCGGGGTAAGATTCATGGCCTGCTACCGGGCATGGAGCTGCATGTCATCGCTCCCGACGAACCGTTGGCATCGGTGAATGTCACGAAAGTAGATGATGGGGGCTGCGAGGCGACCATCACGTCGTTTTTCGACGACGCCCCCGCGCCCGAGCCCCGCTGGATACTCTCCACGCGCCGCGCTTGGTAGACGAACGTCGAATCGTTGGCGACCGGCCTGATTGCGGCGGGCCGATGACCGATTTATGATGAAGCCGGTTTGTGCAGCAACGCCTGATGTCAAGATTCAACGCGCAGGGCTTGCTTCGTCCGGCGCCTCGGAGAATTCACCTGATGACTGGCTCGCGTTTTTCGCTCGGTCTCTTCTGCATGTTGATATTGCTCGCTACGGTCGGTGCGGCGACTGACGACGGACCGCCGGGGCCGAGCAAGTTGACGCTGCACACGCGGCGACGTGAAGCGATCGATGGCAAGGCCAAACGCCCGCAATTCACCGTCATCGAGAAAACCGTCGAGTGGGACTGGCGGCGCACGGCGGTGGTGGTGTGCGACATGTGGGACGATCATTGGTGCCGCGGCGCCGCGCGGCGCGTGGTCGAGTTGGCCGACCCGATGAACCAAGTGATCGCTCAGGCGCGCCAGCGCGGGGCGCTCATCATTCACGCTCCCAGCACGACGGTCGATTTTTATGACGGCACTCCACAACGCCAGCTTGCCAAATCGGCGCCGTATGCCAAGCCGCCCGTGCCGCTGGCCACCTCGCCGCGGTGGGGCACCGCCTGGTGCTGGCCCGATCAAGAGCGAGAGGGCGAGCTGCCAATCGACGATTCCGACATGGGTTGCGACTGCGCCGAGAAATGCAAGATCGCCGCCCCGTGGACACGCCAGATCGCCGCCATTGACATCGGTCCCGATGACGCCATCAGCGACAACGGCCAGGAGGTTTACAATCTGCTGACCCAGCGCGGCATCGACCACGTGCTGATCATGGGCGTTCACTTGAACATGTGCGTGCTTGGCCGGCCGTTCGCCATCCGCCAGCTTACGCAGTTGGGCAAAGACGTGGTGCTGGTGCGCGACCTGACCGACACCATGTACTGCTCGAAGATGAAGCCTTTCGTCGATCATTTCACCGGCACCGACCTGGTGGTCGAACACGTGGAGAAGTACTGGTGTCCGACGATCACCAGCGTCGACCTGGTGGGCGGGCAGCCGTTCCGGTTCGCGGAAGATAGGCGGTAGCGTCGGCGCCGCCGCGATCATCGATTCGAGGAAGTAGACTGGGCCGAGCGAAGCGAATCCTACTCTCTCACGCCCGCGAACGTCATGGAGCCGCCCCGCCTTTTCGTCGCCGCGGCCGGGTGTTAAGATGTTTGGATTGCGACCAACCCGTGAGTTAAGAAGAGAGAGCGATGCCCAACGATACCAACGTCCATTGGCATGAACACAGCGTCACCCGTGCCGAGCGCGAGAAGCTCAACGGCCACCAGGGCTGCGTGATTTGGTTTACCGGCCTGAGCGGCTGCGGCAAAAGCACCGTGGCCAACCTGGTCGATCATAAGCTGCATTCGCAGGGTAAACGCAGCTTTGTGCTCGATGGGGACAACGTGCGGCACGGCCTGAACGCCGGGCCGGGCATGCTCAAGGAGCGGCATGGCGACGAGTTCGCCAAGCGGTTTGGGCTGGGCTTTTCGGCTCAGGACCGCGAAGAAAACATCCGCCGCATCGGTGCGGTGGCCAAACTCTTTTGCGACGCCGGCCTGATCACGCTGACCGCCTTCATCAGCCCCTATCGCCGCGACCGCGACGCCGTGCGGGCCAGCCTGGCCGAGGGCGATTTTATCGAAGTGCTGGTCGATGCTCCGCTGGAAATCTGCGAATCGCGCGATCCCAAAGGACTTTATAAAAAGGCCCGGGCGGGCGAACTCAAAGGCTTTACGGGCATCGACGATCCCTACGAGGCGCCCACCAAGCCCGAGCTGGTGCTCGACGCCGCCAAAAAAGACGCCGAAACGCTGGCCGAAGAGGTGCTCGCTTACCTGCGTAAGGTCGGCAAAATTAAGTAGCCCACGCTTCGTAGCCGGGCGCACGGGTTGACTTTTGCGGTCGCCGCGCTACAGTGGTAGGGGTCGGGGCATTTTGACGCCCAGGAAGGGAACCGGGCATGTTCGCATGTGCTGTCCAAGCGGCTGCCGCAACCATCTCTCGCGCGGTTGTTGTCGGCGCGGTTCGCGCCGCGTCGATCGTGTTTGCAGGTTTCCCCATTTCGCCGCCGAACAATCCTCTTGTCGGCGGCGCTCATGCCACGCATCTTCGCTGGGCCGCCATGCCCCGGCCGAGCGATCGTTCTGTTCGCCGCGCCATCAGCCGCAGGAGTCTCGTATGAACCCATCGCAGGATGCGCCCTTTGCGGCGACGATTATGCCCGCCGGCAAGTTTGCTTCCGCCGCTGCCGAAGTGCCCTCTCAGGCACGTGCCGGGGAAGCGCCGCGCGAGGCAGTCGCCGACGCCAATGCCAGCAAGCTGGCCGCGAGAATCAGCCGTGTGGTGCGCCGGCGCACCGCCGGCACCATTCACAACCTGCGGGTTGAAGTGCGCCGCGAAGGCGTTTTCCTTGACGGCCATTGCGCCAGCTTTTATGCCAAGCAGCTCGCCCAGCAAGCCGCCATGCCCCTGACCCACGACCGGCAGCTCACCAATCGCATCGAAGTTCAGTAGCTGTTTTGCTGCGGCGGCAAGCGAATGAATACCCTGATCCGCACTGCCGTGCTGCTTTCCGCCCTCATGCCCGCCGTCGCCGGCGCCAACGACGAAACGTTCGACCAGTTGGCCAAAGACTATGTCGCTGAGTTTCCGGCGCTGCATCCGGTGTCGGCGACGCTGCTGGGCGATCATCGCTTCGACGATCGACTTGATGAAATCAATGAGCAGAGCCGGCGGGACGAGGTCGATTTTTGCAAGAAGTACCTCGCTCGATTGGCCAAGATCCCGCGCAACGAACTCTCGCGCGATCGGCAGGTCGATGCCGAGCTGTTGGCCCAGCAACTCCACGCGACGATCTGGCAGATTGAGCGGCTCAAAGAGTGGTCGTCCAATCCACTGGTTTACACCGGACTGGCCGGCGATGCCGTGTATGGCTTGGTCGCTCGTGAATTCGCCCCGGAAGCCGAGCGGCTGAAGCATGCGGCGACGCGGCTCGAAGCGTTCCCGCGACTGCTCGGGCAGGTGCGCGAGGCGCTGCAGCCCAACCGCGTGCCCAAGATCCATGCCGAGACGGCGGTGAAGCAAAACCGCGGCGTGCTGAACATCATTGAGCAGATGATCGAGCCGCGAGCCGAGGCGCTGGGCGATGCCGACCGGCAGCGGCTGACCGCGGCCATCAAGACCGCCCGCCGCGCCATCGACGAGCACCAGCAATGGCTCGAAGACGAGCTGTTGCCGCACGCGGCGGGCGAGTTTCGCCTGGGCCGCGAATTATTCGATGAGAAGCTGGCCGTCACGTTCAATTCGCGGCTTTCGCGCGACGAAATCCGCCAGCGGGCAGAAACCGATTTGGTCCGCGTGCGACAGCGAATGTGGGACATCGCCCGCGAGGTCTACGCCAAGCGAAATCCCTACACCAGGTTTCCCAAGGAGCCGAGCGAGGCGTATCGGCAGGCGATCATTCGCGCGGCGCTGGAGATGGCCTATGCCGATCGGCCCGCTCCTGACCAGGTGGTCGAGACGGCCCGCCAGGCGCTCGAGCGCTGCACGCAATTCGTGCGTGAAAAAGACCTGGTGACGGTGCCGCCTGATCCGGTCGAGATCATCATCATGCCCGAATTTCGCCGCGGAGTGGCGCTGGCCTATTGCGACGCACCGGGGCCGCTCGATGTGGGGCAGAAGACGTTCTATGCCGTGGCGCCGCTGCCCGACGATTGGACCAAGCCACAGATCAACTCGTTTCTGCGCGAATACAACGAGCGTTCGATCTACGACCTGACGGTGCACGAGGCGATGCCCGGGCATTTTTTGCAACTGGCGATCGCCAATCGCTATCCGTCGACGCTGCGGGCGGTGTTGGCGTCAGGCGTGTTTATCGAGGGTTGGGCGGTGTACACCGAGCAGCTCATGGCCGACCAAGGCCTGCTCGATGGCGACCCATTGATGCGGCTGATCGCGTTGAAATGGTATCTGCGGAGCATCGGCAATGCCTTGATCGACCAGGCGATTCACGTCGAGGGCATGCAGCGCGAGGAGGCGATGAAACTGATGATCGAATCGACGTTTCAAGAAGAGCGCGAGGCCGCGGCCAAATGGGTGCGGGCGCAGCTCACCTCGACGCAGCTTTCCACCTATTTTGTCGGATATCAAGAGCACCGCGATCTGCGGGCAGAGGCCGAACGCCGCTGGGGCGGCGATTTTTCGCTGAAAAGATACCACGACGGCGTGCTGTCGTTCGGATCGCCCCCGGTGCGGTTTGCCCGGGCCCTGCTGTTCGATCTCGAAATCCCCACGGCGGATGAATAGCGTCGCGGGTGTCGGAAACCAACCGCCCGCCGGTAAGCTCGGATAGCCAGATTTGCTCTTTCCCGCCATAATCAATGGCTGGGTGCGGAGCATCGCTGCCGCACGAGTCTCGAAACGCCCCGGTTTCCTTCCCGCCACGCTAAAAGGCCCTATCATGCGAATGCCATCTCTTCTGGTCGCCGGATTGCTTTTCGGATTGCTGCTGGCGCCGCCCGCGCGTGCCGAAAACGAGGGCCGGCCCGATCTCGACCAGGCGATCGAAGCCAAATTGGGGGCCGAGACGCTGGTCCAATTGGGCAAGGTGATCGAGCTGTGCGAGAGCGCCTTGGAAAAAGGCCTGGACGACGCCAACACCGAGTTTTGCAAGAAGCTGCTCTCGGCGACGCTCTATCAGCGGGCCGAAGCGATCAGCAGTACGCTGTTCGACGGCACACCGGTCGGCATGCCACCGCGGCAGCGATTGCGGGTGGCGGTGAACGATTTGGAGCGGTCGCTCGAGTGCGACCCGGGCCAGGTCGAAGGCCATCTGCTGATGGGAAAGCTGCAAATCGTCAGCGGCGATGCCAACCGGGCGCGCAAGGCCTTCGACGAAGCCATTCGCTTGCTGGCCGATAACGATGCCATGCGGGCCGAGGCGTTGCGAATGCGTGCGGGAGTGCAAGAAAAGCTCGACACGCGTCTGGCCGATCTGAACGAGTCGATACGGCTGGCGGCCGACGATCCGAAGTCGTTCATCGACCGCGGGCAGGTGTATCTGAGCCAAGGCAAGGCCGAAGAGGCGCTGGCCGATTTCGACGCCGCCTTGAAGCTCGATGCCGACGAGTCCGATGTGCAAGACGCCCGCGGCATGGCCTTGGAGACGCTCAAACGTTGGGACGATGCCCGGGCGGCATTCACGCGGGCGGCCGAGCTTTCGCCCGATTCGCCGTTGCCGCTGTTGCAGCGCGCCCGGCTGAATGTGCTGGCCGGCGATCACGAAGCCGCGGCGGAAGACGCCGCGGCGGCCCTGCGAATCGATCCGGACAATTTGTTCGGGCTGCTGGTGCGGGCGCAGAGCCTGGTGTTGTGTGACAAGGCCGAAGAGGCGCTGCCCGTGGCCGAACGGGCCTTGCAGTTGCAGCCCGACTCGGACAACGCGGTGCAGGTCTGGGCGTTGGCAATCGCCAAGTGTGGAAAGACAGACCAGACCATTCACGAGCTGACCGCCGCGGCCGAGAACAATCCGGGCGACGCGGTGGTTTGGACGCAACTGGCGCTGCTTTATTCGACACAGCGGCGGCTGGGCAAGGCCATCGAGGCTTTCACCGCGGCGATCAAGGCCGACAACACGCGGCCTTTTTTATATCGCATGCGGGCCGATGCCTACCTGAGCGTCGGCGAGCAAAAGGCCGCCCTGACTGACTACGAGGCCGCCGTGCAGCTTGAACCCGACGATACAAGCGTGCTGAACAACCTGGCGTGGCTGCTGGCCACTTCGCCCGAAGAAGAGTTGCGCGACGGTCGGCGGGCGATCAAGCTGGCCACCAAGGCGGGCGAGCTGACGCATCATCAGCAGGCTCACATTTTAAGCACGATTGCCGCCGCCTATGCGGAGACAGGCGACTTTGCCACCGCACGCCAGTGGTCGGAAAAGGCCGTCGAGCAGGGCGACGAGAGTCTGAAAGAGCAGCTTCGCAAAGAACTGGCCAGTTACGAAGACGAGAAGCCCTGGCGCGAGAAGCAGTCGGAGCCGATGGAACCCGGCACGGAACCGCCTACGCCGTGATGCCCGTCAGGCTTCGCCGTGCATGCCATGACAGGCCGCATTCGACGTCGCGGCAAGCGATCTTACCGTTTCGAGAACTGCGTACCGCGCCGCGCGCCGCGCAGACCGTACTTCTTGCGCTCTTTCATACGGCTGTCGCGCGTCAGCAGGCTGTTAGCCCGCAAGATCGGCTCGAGCGCCACGTCGTAAAGTTTGAGCGCCCGCGCAATGCCCATTTTGCAGGCGCCGGCCTGGCCGGTCGGCCCGCCCCCGTGCACGCTGATGATCACATCGACCGTGCTGCGCCGCTCGGTCTTTTCCAGCGCCACCAACACGTCTCGCCGCTCGTGGTCGTTGACAAAATATTCTTCCAACGGACGGTTGTTGATCTGAATCAGGCCCTGGCCGGCGCGAATGCGCACCCGGGCCACCGAGGTCTTGCGGCGACCCGTGCCCAGGGCGTCGGTCGTGGAAACAGTCGCGGGAGTTTCAGCAGTCAACATGGTGGTTTTCTTGCGATGGATCGGTGCGAAGCCTTACTTGATTCCCAGTTCTTTGGGTTCGGGCATTTGTGCCTGGTGCGGATGGTCGGTGCCGGCGTACACCTTGAGTTTCGAAAGCATGGAGCTCGCCAGCTTGTTCTTGGGCAACATGCGACGAACCGCATCGACGATGATTTTTTCGGGTTTATGTTCGCGACGTTCGGCCGCCGTCTCCGAACGCAACCGCGGATAGCCGGTGTACCAGGTGTACTGCTTTTGCGCCCATTTCTTGCCGGAGAAGGCCACTTTTTCGGCATTCACCACGACGACAAAATCGCCGGTATCGACATGGGGCGTGTAGGTGGGCCGATGCTTGCCCATCAAAATCACGGCAATGTCGCTGGCCAGGCGGCCCACGACCTTGTCGGTGGCATCGACCAGCCACCATTGTTGCTCGACTTCGCCGGGCTTGGCCATGTAGGTTTTCGTCGTCACGGTGTATCCGAAATTATTAGTGTTCTAGCTCGATTCTGTTTTTCGCGGTGGCCGGGGCAGAGCCCTTGGCGATGCCCCGGAAGGATCGCTCCCCAAGCCAGCACACCGGGGCATCGCTTGGGCGTTGAAGACCCTTGGCAATGCAACCGATGCCGGCGGCCAAGCCTCTGCCCCAGCCACCGGCGAGTGTGCGCTCGATCGCGAAGCGTTTGAGTCTAACGCCTGGCTCAAAAACGTTCAAGGGAGGCGAATTGCAAAACTGGCCCGCTCGGCGTACCTTGAGGGGCCATGATTGTCGGCATCGTCAAAGAAACGTACCCGGGCGAGCAGCGCGTGGCCCTTGTGCCCGGCTCGCTGACCCCGCTGGCCAAGGCGGGGTTTGAAATCATCGTCGAAAGCGGCGCAGGCGCCGCCGCCGGCTATGGCGACGCCGCCTATCAGCAGCACGGCGCCCGGCTGGCCGACCGGGCCGAGGTGTTCCGCACGGCCGACGCCATCGCCCAGGTGCGGGCACTGGGGGCCAACTTGGAAGCCGGCGTCACCGACCTGGAACTAATCCGGGCCGGCCAGGTGCTGGTGGGTTTTGCCGATCCGCTGTCGTCGGCCTCGGCGGCGCAGCAGATTGCCGCGCGGGGCGGCGTGTTGTTCGCCATGGAATTGGTGCCGCGGATCACCCGCGCCCAGAGCATGGACGCCCTGTCGTCGATGGCGTCGATTGCCGGCTACAAGGCCGTGCTCCTGGCCGCCTCCGCCGCGCCCAAAATCTTTCCGATGATGATGACCGCCGCCGGCACCATTTCGCCCTCGAAGGTGTTTGTGATGGGGGCGGGCGTGGCGGGCCTGCAAGCCATCGCCACCGCTCGGCGGCTGGGCGCTGTGGTCGAAGCCTACGACGTGCGCCCGGTGGTCAAGGAACAGGTCGAAAGCCTGGGGGCGCGGTTTCTGGAATTGCCGCTCGAAACCAGCGGCGCTCAAGACCAGGGTGGCTACGCCAAACAGCTCGATGAAAGCGTCTATCAAAAGCAGCGCGAATTGATGCTGAAAGCTGTGGCTGCCAGCGACGTGGTGATTACCACCGCGGCCATTCCGGGCCGCAAGTCGCCCGTGCTGGTCACTGCCGAAATGGTCGCCGCCATGGCGCCGGGTTCGGTGATTGTCGATTTGGCGGCCGAGCGAGGAGGCAACTGCGAATTGACCCGCGCCGACCAAACCGTGGTCGAGCACGGCGTGACCATTTTGGGGCCGACCAACCTGCCCGCCACCGTTCCGCTGCACGCCAGCCAGATGTATGCGCGCAACATCACCACGTTTTTGCTGCACCTGGCCAAAGACGGCAAGTTGACCATCGACACCGCCGATCAGATCACGCGCGACACGCTGGTCGCGCGTGACGGCGAGGTGGTTCATCCTCGCGTCCGCGAGGCGCTGGGCCTGCCTGCTGATGCCGCAGAGACGGCCGCGTCGTAGCGGTCGCAGGGTGGGTCCTGCGCAGAGAGTCACCCGACAGACGTTTTACAGTGAGATTACCCTTCGGCGGTCGTGGGGTCGATGACGCGGGCTACTTCGGAAATCTTGTTGGCCGGAAAGCCGCCTTGCCGAGCGTGTTCTTCGATCAGGTCACGGCTGGGGGCCACGTAGACGCAATAGACTTTGTCGGCGGTCACGTAGCTTTCGACCCATTGAATCTGCGGGCCGAGCTTTTGCAGCACGCCGCACGAGGTTTGCGAAATGCCGCGCAGCTCGTCGGAAGTAAGCTTGCCCGCGCCGGGAATTTCTCGCTCGATCATGTATTTGGGCATGCGTTGCGTTCCCTGCAGAGATGTCTTATGGCGAGCCAAGGAGCGTGAGTATAACGCCTGTCGCCCGAAAAATCACGCGGTTCGGCCCGTAGGCAGGATCATCGCCGCGAGCGAATCGCGCAGTAGCCACCAGAGCAGCCACGGCTGGCGCTGGGCCTGGCCCAAGCAATAAGGAAGGTACGCCCGGCCATACGGCACATAAAACCGCACGGGTACGCCCTCGCTGGCGGCCACCGCCAGCGATGCTCGCTGCGGCAAACCATAGAGCAGCTCCAGTTCGCAACTGCTGCCGGCGGCCTTAAGACGCCGGATCGCCTCTCGTGCCAGCGGCGCGTCGTGGCTGGCCACCGCCACACGCGGCGCGCGCCCGGCCAGCCGATCGATGACTTCCAGAAATCCGCCCCGCGGATCACGCTCGGGTTCGGCCGGATCGGCCCATTGCCCCTTGACCACGCGCGGAACAACGCCCAATCGAATCGCCCTTGCGGCGTCGTCAACACTGCGCCGCCAACGACCGGGCAGCGAACACCCGAGCTCCACGCCGCTGCTTGCGGCATCGGCCACCGCGGCCCACATCAAGTCGGCGGTCTCGGGACCGAGCGAATCGAAATGAACCCGCAGGTCAAGCTGCCTGGCCCGGCCCAATACTTCGCCCAGCAACAACCTGCTGTCGCCGATGGCCGGCAGCTTTATCGACAAGTAGCCGCCGCGCGGTGCTTTGGCCAAGGCATCGAGCGCAGCCAAATAATGGTCGGCCACCGCCCGCGGCGAATCGCCCTCGCCGTCCCAGAACCCTAGCGTGTTGGCAAAATCTTGCTGGGCCAGTTCGTCGGCCAGCCGCACGGCGTCGTTCAATTCCGGCCCGGCGACATAAGCCCGTGCCGCACGCTGCGCCAAAGGCAGCAAGCATGCTGAAGCGGTGCGTCGCAGGTAGTGGTTGAGCGGCATTGAGGGTTCAGGGTTCAGGGTTCAGCGTTCAGGGTTCAACGGCGCGGCCGGGCAGGCTATCCCGGCTTGTGCGCCACGCCGTGGAAAGCCCGACGTGTAAGCGAGGGTTGTTGCCTCGCTTACGCGTCGGCCTTCCATGTTCTCAGTAGTTACGCACGGTAAAGACACTTCGGAACCGTCCGGGCTATCGCTCGGTACTCTCCGCGCGTGCAGCGGATGTTCGAGGTCCAAGAAAATGCTGAACCCTGAACCCTGAACCCTGAACCCGTTTGATTGCCTTCCGCGCCAAATCCGCCCCCAAGGCTCGCGCTCCTCGCAGGCCCCGCGGATAGAACCGCAACGACACGCACGGGCGCTCGTGCCGGGTCCAGACTTGAATCCACGGCTCGACCGTGCCCAAAAGTTCGTACGCTTCCAGCCCTTCGGCCACCGCCTGCCGAATGGCCTCGATCATCAACAGAATGCCCGGACTTGCTCGCTGAAACTGGGGATCGTAGCCGACCTTGAGCACCCAATAGCGCCGCTGATGGACGATGCCAATTTGCATGGCGGCGGTGTCGTCGCCGATTTGCAAAAAATGAATTCGCAGCTTGTCTTGCCGGGCGGCGGCCCGCGCGTAGCGCCGATAAAAATCACCCGCGCGACTCAAGGCCAGCGCGGTGCCCGTGTCGCCTTTCCATGAGCGGCGCTCGACATCGAACGCCCGATCGAGCAGCGAATCGACTTCGCTTTCGCGCGGTCGCAGGTTTTGTGTTTCGATCGGGCCAAGTTGCTCGGCGTGCTTGCGAGCGCGGCGCAGGTCGGAGCGGCGGCGCGAGGAGATTTGTTCCTCGGGCATCGCCCAGTCAGCATCGAGCGGAATCCAGGGGGTGCTGGCTTGCGGGCCGATGCGCAGCCGGCCGCGGCGCGCCGTGGCATTCTCAATTGCCAAGGGCGTCGCCGCATGGGCGAAGACGCGCCCCAGCATCAGCGGCCGCCTGCGATTCAATACCTCATGAATGAGTGCAGCCAACGCAGCGGCGTCGGTGGATGCGAATTCGGCCGGTTCGTAAAGGCGGTGGTAGTTTAAGACGCTCCATTGTCCTCCGAGCAATCCGGGCGAACGAATCATGGGCGCCGCTGCGGTGACCAGGCCGCCCTGCTCGGCCACGATGATTTCCAGTTCGCCGTCCGTCGCAAACGTGGCCGCGGCGGCCCAGATCCAGTCGAAGGTCTCCATCGGCGTGGCCACGGCTTCATCCAGCTCTTGCCACGCGGATCGCCAACGCGCCAACTCGCGCGGATCGCGCAGGGTCGAAAACCGCGTGCAATCTGCGATGGGCGGGGCGGAAAAAATCGGTTCGATCTCGACAACGGTGGCCATGCTGAAAGGATAGTTCAGCATTGAGGCTTAAATGCCGGTGGCGCCGCCATTCGAGGTCTGTAGGGAACGGACTCCGTGCCGTTCCGCGGGGGACGGCGCGACGTCGCCCCGCCCCTCGGCGACACGCCACGGGGGGGGCGGGATGGCGTCAATTGGTGGCTCACGGAACGGCACGGAGTCCGTTCCCTACAGACCTCGGCCCAGTGCGCTACCCATGCCGTCTGTCAGAATCAATCAGGAGGCTTTGCTTTTGCGGCCTGCGGTAGTCCGCCGATGACGGCGCGGTTATGCTGGCAGTTCCGATCGTGACTTTGAAACCGGCGATTTTTCCGATGAGCGAAGCTGTTTCCACAGGCTCCTTGCCCGATTTCACGCGGGGCGACGGCCTGCTGCCGGCCATCGCCCAAGACGCCGAGACGGGCGAAGTGCTGATGCTGGCCTACATGAGCGCCGAAAGCTACGCCGAGACGGTGGCCACGGGCCGCGCGGTTTACTACAGCCGTAGCCGGGGCCGGCTCTGGCGCAAGGGTGAAGAGAGCGGCCACGTGCAGCATGTCGATTCGATCTTCGTCGATTGCGATGGCGACACCATCTTGCTGCGCGTGCGGCAAGCGGGAGGCGCCGCCTGCCACGAAGGCTATCGAAGCTGCTTCTTTCGCCAGGCGACGCCCGAGGGTTTTCGCGTGGTCGGCCAGCGGGTGTTTGATCCGGCGGAGGTTTATCGCGGCGAAGCGTAGCGCCGCACCGCTGCCAGGCCGCCAAGCGGTTTCGTTCCCCGGTCACCGTTCCGTCCGCGTTTGCTGCCTCGCGGCGGGAGTTATAGAATTGAGAGTCTAAGCGTTTTACCTTTCTCTGCTTGCAAGGAACCGCGTTGTCTACCGCCAAACCGAAAAGTCTCGGCGACGTGCTGCAGGAGTTCAGCCATCATCGCCGCTTGATGCAGGAGGAACTACAGAAGATCATCGTCGGCCAAGACGACGTGATCGAGCAGCTCTTCGCCGCCATTTTCACCCGCGGGCATTGCCTGCTGGAGGGCGTGCCCGGCCTGGCCAAAACGCTCATGGTCAGCACGCTGTCGCGCATTCTCGATGTGCAGTTCAAACGCATTCAGTTCACGCCCGACCTGATGCCTTCCGACATCACGGGCACCAACGTGTTGGAAGAAGACGAGCACGGCAAGCGCAACTTTCGGTTTGTCGAAGGCCCGGTGTTCACCAATATTCTGCTGGCCGACGAAATCAACCGCACGCCCCCCAAGACGCAGGCGGCGCTGCTGCAAGCCATGCAAGAGCGGGAAATCTCGGTCGGGCAGCAAACCTACTCGCTGCCCGATCCGTTCTTCACCATCGCCACGCAAAACCCGATCGAGCAAGAAGGCACCTATCCGCTGCCCGAGGCCCAGCTCGACCGCTTCATGTTCAACATCAAGGTGCGTTACCCGTCGCTGGAAGATGAGGAGCGCATTCTGGCTTCGACCACGCGCGGCGAGCGGCCCGAGGTGCGCAAGGTGCTTTCGAGCCGGGCGATCTTGAACCTGCAGAAGCTGGTCAACTCGGTGGCCGTGAGCGACTACATCATCAAGTATGCCACGCGCATCGTGCGGGCCACCCGGCCCGACGACGCGGCCCCGCCGTTTGTGCGCGACCTGATCGATTGGGGCGCCGGGCCTCGGGCCGGGCAATTTTTGATTCACGGCGGCAAGGCCCTGGCCGCCATGGAGGGCCGCTTTTCGGTGGCCATCGACGACATCAAGAAAGTGGCCATTCCCGTGTTGCGGCACCGCATCAGCACCAATTTTCAGGCCCAGGCCGAGGGCATGACCAACGACAAGATCATCGACCGGCTGCTGGCCGAGCTGCCCACGCCGGAGATACCGAAGTTTGAGACGTAAAACCGATCAGAGGCCGTTGTCAATTGTCCTTGAAAGGGTAGTGCTTCTTTGCCCGCCGCGGAAAAATACCTCAAGCCCGAAGTCATCCGCCAGATCAGCCGGCTCGATCTGCGCGCGCAGTTCATCGTCAAGGGTTTTTTGCAGGGACTGCACGCCAGCCCGTTCCATGGCTTTTCGGTCGAATTCAGCGAGCATCGCAAATACACCGTCGGCGATAACCCGCAAGACATCGACTGGCTGGTCTACGCCAAGACCGACAAGTATTACGTCAAAAAATTCGAGGCCGAGACCAACATCACCGGCTACCTGGTGATGGACCTGAGCCGCTCGATGGCCTACACCTATCGCCAAGAGCTGACCAAGTTCGACTACGCCATTTGCTTGGCCGCGGCGCTATGCTACCTGATGGTTCACCAGCAAGACCCGGTGGGGCTGATTACCTTTGACGAAAAAATCCGCGACAGCCTGCCGCCCCGCTCGAAGCGCACGCAGTTGGGCAACGTGCTGTCGCTGTTGGCCAATCTTCGCCCGCAAGGCAAGACCGAGATCGCCAAAAGCCTGGTGCAGATTGCCGCCATGCTCAAGCACCGCAGCCTGGTGATGCTTTTTTCCGACTTGTTGGCCGACCCCGACCCGATCATCCGGGCGTTGCACCGGCTGCGGCACGGCGGCCACGACGTGATCTTGTTCCATATCCTCGACGAGGCCGAAGTGCGGTTCCCATTCGACGGCATTGTGGAATTCGAGGAGCCCGAGAGCCAAGAGAAGCTGCAAGTCGACGCCAGCGGATTTCGGGCCGATTATCTGGCCGAGGTACACAGCTTCTGCGATCGCTATCGCCGCGAATGTTTTCAAAGTGGCATCGACTACGTGCAGGTCGACACCAGCATGCAGTTCGATAAAGCGCTGGTGGAATACCTGGTGAGCCGGCGGAATCGGCTCTGAAGTGTCATGGTGTCCAAGGCTGGCTAACCGACGAGTCGGGCTACGACGAAGAAACCTGGCCCAAACTAAGAAAGGCCCTCGAGCGCGAGCGAGCGAGCGCCGGTACGCGGAGGCTTTTCGATGGCTGACGTCGTTTTATTCGACGCCGGGCCGCTCGGACTCGCCTCGCGTCTGCGTCTTAACCCGATGATTCCCCTCTAGTCCTTAAATAAGCGTCCCCCGACGGGCAATGTGGCCGTCGCGCGGCGCCGCGTCGCGGCGCGCGGAGCGATGGGCCACAGCCCGTCGCAGGGCTGAGTCGTACGCTTCGCTTTGTCGTGGCTCCATGATGTGTTGTCCTTTC